>CALWXL010000021.1 GCA_944385485.1 uncultured Oscillospiraceae bacterium | reverse complement strand
CTTCACCACGCTGGGCAGGCGGCACCAGCCCTTTCCCACCTCCGGGGTACGCTCCGCCCCGCACTGCCGGGGGCACAAATTGCAGATCATTTCTGAATCTCCTCCTTCACCACGTCCATCACCCCGGCAAAGGCGTTGGGCACGGCGTAAATATCGGCCAGTTCCTGCCAGGTACACCACACCCAGCCCTGGGGCAGCTGGTCCTCCTCCAGGCGCACCACCTGGGCGGTGAGGTGCCACTCCACATGGGAGAAGATGTGCCGGGCCACCCCGCCGAAGTGTCCCTGAGGCATGTCCCCCGTCCACTCCGGGGGCAGCTGGCCCTCCAGCTCGTTGGGGAACTCCCACAGCCCCGCCAGCAACCCCTTGGAGGGACGCTGACGCAGGGCCACCCGGTTTTCATGAATGAGCAGCCACACCGTCCGCTCCTCAATGCGCCGGGGGCGCTTGGGGGCCTTCACCGGGATACGGCTCCAGCTGTCCTGAGCTCGGGCCACACAGAAGTTCCGGGCGGGGCAGCGCTGGCACTGAGGCGCTCCATTGGGCAGGCACACGGTGGCCCCCAGCTCCATCATGGCCTGGGTGAACTTGTCCGGGGCGTGGAGGGGGATGATGGGCCGGAGCTGGTCAGCAATGGCCCGCTTCGTGGATTGGGCCAAAATATCCCGCTCGTCTCCGTTGATGCGGGTGACCACCCGCAGGACGTTGCCGTCCACCGCTGGGACAGGCTGGCCCAGGGCGATGGAGCAGATGGCCCCGGCGGTGTAGTCCCCCACCCCCTTCAAAGCCCTCACTTGGTCATACTGGGTAGGAAACTCGCCGCCGTGCTCCTCCATGATCTGCCGGGCCGCAGCCTGGAGGTTGCGGGCCCGGCTGTAATAGCCCAGGCCCTGCCACAGCTTCATCAGCCGCCCCTCCGGCACCTCCGCCAGGGCTTTCACGTTGGGCAGCTCCTCCATAAAGCGGGCATAGTAGTCCAGCACCGCCGCCACACGGGTCTGCTGGAGCATGATCTCCGACACCCACACGTGGTAAGGGGTGGGGTCCTCTCGCCAGGGCAGGGTGCGGGCATTGTCTCGATACCACTCCAGTAGGGGGATGGGCAGTTGTTCGATGGGCAGCATGGGGTTACCTCCAGGTCAAAAAATCCTCTCTAGTATATCACACTTCCCCGTCTCCTCTCAAGCGTCGGCACAGCTGGATAAATTGGGAAAAGATGACCCCGCCCCCCTCCATCCGCTCGGGGTGGAACTGCACCGTCCACAGAGGGAGGGTGCGGTGCTCCATGGCCTCCACCACCCCGCCCTCCGACCAGGCGGTGACCATCAGGCCTCGGCCCACCTTGCCCACACCCTGGTGGTGATTGGAGTTGACGGAACATACCGCCCCATACCACTCCCCCATGCGGGACCCCCGTTTGGTGCACACCGGGTGGTAACAGTCCCCCTGAGGTTGCTGGTGGAAGGGAGCCAGGCTCTTGTTCAAATCCTGGATCAACGTGCCCCCCGCCCATACGTTGGCCACCTGATGCCCCCGGCAAATGCCCAAAATGGGGCGGTGAGCCGCAGCAAAGGCATCCAGAAGCGCCAGCTCCGACCGATCTCTGGCCTGATCCACGTTGCGGGACCCCCGTTGGAAGCCGTGCCAAAAGCGTGGGTGCATATCCCCGCCCCCCGCCAGAATCAGGCCGTCATAGCGCACATCCGGCTGGGGAAGGTAGACCGCACTCCCCAGTCCTCCCGCCTGTTCCACCGCCGCCAGATAGCGGGAGGCATCCCCGCCCCCGGTGGAAATCAAAATGGACACCGTCATGGTTTCCCCCTCCTTCCCAACAGCCACCCAAATACCGACAGGCCCTGCATCAGCAGCATGGCCACATACAACAGTCCGCCCAGCACCAGGCACACCAGGCAGGCCGTTCCCACCCAGACTCCCCACTGCACCATCACCGAGAAGAACAGCCGACACCACGCCCCCATGAACACCGCCGCCAGTACCGGGCGGACAAACCAGGCAAACAGGCGCAAATGCAGCCCGGTGGCTTTCAAGATGGACGCCAGGTTCATCCCCATCCCCACCAGCGAGGAGAGGACAAAGCCCACCACAAAGCCTCGAAGCCCCCACACCGCCACAGTGCCATAGGTAAAGGCCAGCTGTACCACATCGCTTACAATGGCGTTTCTCGCCCCCTTACCCTGGAGACCCAGGCCATTGAGGGCGCCCCCCAGCACCGACTGCACACAGGTCAGCAGCGTGCCTACCGCCAGAGGGAGCATATACTGCCCCGCCTGGGGCTGCTGGAAGAGCATCTGCGCCAAGGTTGGCCCCATCACCACCAGCAGGGCCATGGCCGGAGCCATGAGCAGCATAGTCACCGACATGATCCGGTTTAAGAGCCCTGATGAGGCCCCCATATCGCCGTGGGCGGTGCGCTGGGACAGAGCGGGCACCATGGTCAGGCACAGCGCACCGATAAACCCAGTGGGCAGGCTCAGCAAAGGCATGGTCATGCCGCACAGCACCCCGAAGGCGGACATGGCCTCTCCTGCCTCCATGCCCCCCTCTACCAGCTTGGCGGGGATGAGTACGGCGTTGGCAGAGCCCAGCAGGGTTCCCAGCACCGAAGTGAGTCCCACGGGGATGGCAATGGACCAAAGGCTCTTCTCTCGTTCCCGTTTCCCCGGGGTGGAACTCAAGTTCCGCCTCTGAGCCCGGCGAAAGAGCACCACCAGGGTCACCGCCGAGAACACCTCGCAGATGACCATTCCCAGCACCACGATACCCACGGTGCGCTCTTTGTTCTGGGGCAGCAGCCAGATCAGCAGCCCTAAAACTGCTCCGGTACGGATGACCTGTTCCACCGTCTCCACGGTGGCGGGAATGCGCACCCGCCCCGTGCCATAAAAGCAGTGCTTGTGCAGATTCTCCACCCCGGTCAGCAGCATACACGGCACCAACAGCACAATGCCCAGCCGCGTGCGGGCATCCCCCAGCAGATACACGGAAATGGGGTCGGAACACCACACCACCACCACCCCCAGAGGGATGGCCAGGGCAAAGAAGCTGCGCAGCCCCATCTTCAACACCTGGCTGACCCCTGCCTCGTCCCCAAGGGCATGGCAGCGGGCGGACCGGGTGGACACTGCCACCGTCAGCCCCACAGCAGTCACTGACATGAACATGGAGTAGACCGGCATCACCAGTTGGTAAAGGCCCATGGTCTCCGCCCCAATGAGCCGGGAGAGCATGAGGCGATAAAAAAATCCCACCAACTGAGCAAACAGCCCGGTGGCAGTGAGCACCAAGGTCCCGGTCCACATGGCATTCAAAACAAATCCCCCTTCCTCATGGCATTGACATCCTATGAGAAAGGGGGATTTTTCATGTGAACTTTTTCCCATTTCACCGCATAGTATGGCAAAAAAGGGGGGAGGCGCATGGACCAGCCCACCGGACCGGATCGGAGTGCCAATTCCGACTTTTCCTTTCTGGTGGCGGTGCTGACAGCCGCCCTCATGGCCCTGCACACCCTATGCCGGGCCGAGAACGGACAGACCACCGGGTTTTATCCCCTGCGCTGCGGTGAGTCCGCCCTCACCCTGGGCAGCTCCGGATTCTTCCTCACCCAGGCCCTAAAGGGGCTACGGGAGGCAGATCCGCAGGATCCCGTAGAGCAATGTGCCGCCCAATGGGAGGTGCTGGCCGCGGGGCTGATTCTGATTGCCGCCCTCATTCAGTTTGAGCTGGTACAGTACCGCAGGCGCATGGGACAACTGCCGGACGTGCTCACATCTTCTTGAGCCGACCCGCAGCCCGCAGGATGGAGGCCACCGTCTTGCTGTCCTCCAGGGTGCCGTCGATGGCCATCTCCACCGCCTGGGACAGGGGCATCTTCACCCGCTCCAAAAATTCGTCCTCATCGGGGTGCATCTGGCCGAAGGTGAGGCCACGGGCCAGGTACACGTGCTGGAGCTCGTCGCAGAAGCCGGGGGTGGGCAGCATCTCCCCCATGGGAATCCACTCTTTGGCCTCGGCGCCGATCTCCTCGCTGAGTTCCCGCTTGGCCGCCTCAAAGGGGTCCTCTCCATACTCCAGCTTGCCGGCAGGCACTTCCAGGAGCACCTTGGCGTAGGGGTAGCGGTACTGGCGCACCAGGTAGATGTTGTCCTCGTCGTCAATGGGCACCATGACCACAGCGCCGGGGTGGCGGATGACCTCCCGCCAGGAAGTACGCCCGTTGACCAGTTCCACCGTGTCGTAGTGGACCTTCAGCAGTCCGCCGTCATACACCAGCTTGCTGGTGAGTGTCTTTTCCATGAGTTCCATACCACAAGACCTCCTCATTCATTTCCCTGAGTATAGCACACTTTTCTCCCCATTGCCATAGGAGGAAAAAACTTGTATAATGAACCTACACTTTACTATACCAGAGAATCTACGAGGTGATTGTCATGGAACCGTCTCAAGTCGCCACAAAACTGTCTGCCCTGGCCGTGTACCGGGACATTGTGGAGCAACAGCCCGTCATGGGCGCTGTCACCATGTTGGCCCAGGCCGTGACCTTAAAGGATGGCCCCACCGCCCTGCTGTCTTACAGTCGAGTGTTTTATCTGTTGGCCCAAGCCGGATGCGACAGTCTGGGTCAGTGGCTGCACCAGGCCCTGCGCTGGTCCGAAGGCCCCTACCCTATCGCTGTGGCCTGGGGGTGCTGCTCTGCCATGTTGGAGCAGACCGCCCGACATGATGTGGATACCCTGGCCCAGCTGGCCCAAATCCCCAGCGAGGTCTGGCTGGAAGAAATTCGGTCCTACCTCTCCCCAGAGCAGCGTGACGGCGTGGAGGGCCTGCCCCGTTGGTCTGGAGATGCTCACTTCTCTTTTGAAACCTTGACCCAATCCTACCGGGAGGAGGGCACCGGGCTGCTGGCCCGCTACAAGGCCTTTGTGTGGGAGGACGGCACCCTCATCCCCGTGGCTAACCCCGACTGCCCCACAGAAGAGCAACTGCTGGGGTATGACCGACACCGCAACCTGGTCATTCAGAACACCCAGTCCCTGTTGGCGGGAAAATACGTCAACAACGTGCTGCTCTACGGGGAGAGCGGCACGGGCAAGTCCGCCACCGTCAAGCACCTGCTCACCCTGCCAGGGATGGAGAATCTACGCCTCATTGAGGCGGACAAGGAGAATCTGTCCGGTCTGCCCGCCCTCATCCGCTCCCTGGAGGGGCATCCCCTGAAGTTTATCATTTTCATTGATGACCTCACCTTTGACCGGGACGACCCCACCTATTCGGTGCTGAAAACCATCCTGGAGGGCGGCGTGGAGCGTCGGCCCCAGAATGTGGCGGTATATGCCACTTCCAACCGCCGCCACCTGGTGCGGCAGACCATTTCCGAACGGGCGGGCGACGAGATGGACCGCAACGAGACCATCCGGGAAAAGACCTCCCTGGCCGACCGCTTTGGCATCCGCATCCTCTACGAGGGACTCCGACGAGACGAGTATCTGGCCCTGGTGGATCAGCTGGCCCAGCAGCAGGGCTGCCCCCTGCCCCCCCAGCAGCTCCACCAGCAGGCCATCGCCTGGGAGCGGCACCACGGGTCCACCACCCCCCGGACGGCGCTGCAATTTGTACTGTCTCTATGAGAACACCCCCACAACCGCTTCCACGGTTGTGGGGGTGTTTGTCATCCTATGACATCCCGAATCTGGGCCATCACCTGGTCCACTTCGTATTTCAGTTCGGCCGCGGACATGCGCACGGCGCCATGGCCCAGAATGATCATCTGCTCCAGAC
This sequence comes from uncultured Oscillospiraceae bacterium, assembly GCA_944385485.1. Classification (GTDB taxonomy): domain Bacteria; phylum Bacillota; class Clostridia; order Oscillospirales; family Oscillospiraceae; genus Enterenecus. The sequence continues at coordinate 13,703 of CALWXL010000021.1, read as the reverse complement.
CGTCGGAGGTGGCCACTCGCACCCGGTTGTCCCGGCTGAGCTGGTAGGTGGTGCGCTCGATGTACATGTCGGCGGTCTCCGCTTCCTTGGTGTACACCACGTACAAATCGCCCAGCTGTTCCACCGCCCCTTTGCCACCTTTCACTTTGTAGGCGTCAAAGACCACGATCACCTGGCACCCCCGCCAGCTCTGGTAGTTGCGCAGCAGGTCAATGAGCTTGGCCCGGGCCCCGTCCAAATCCTCCCGGGCCAGGGCGGACAGGTCCTCCCAGGCGTGGATGATGTTATATCCATCCACCAGGAGATACTCCTTCCCCGTCCGGGGTTTCAGTCCCTTCCAAGGTTTCTCCTTGGGCTTGGACACCGGCTTCACCGAATGGAAGGCCCGGGGCTTCACGGCCCCATAGGTGCGGGCAAAGATCTCCTCCAGCTCCTTATCCAAAGCCACCTGAGAGGCATAGCCTCGCTGGACCTGGGGGGCGGGCTGGTGCTTTTTCGCCCGTTCCTCCTGGCTCATCCATCCGCTGTCCACGTGCATATGGGCCCGCACCTCATTCCAGGGCACGTGCACCCCCGCCCCGTGGTCACAGAACACCGAGCCGGAGGGGTTGTCCACATCCCGGTCCGGGTCATAGCCCCGCTCTTCCACCACCTGCTGGGTATTGTGGCAGGGGCGGTACCCGTCTAAGCGGCAATGGAAGCGGCCCCGGCCCTGGGTATAGGCGGCCACCTGGCCCCAGTAGTCTCCCACCTCGGACACCGGCAGGGACCCGGTGAGCACTGCGGTTTCTCCCCGCATTTCAGGGCCTTCAAACTCCCCGCACATGCGCTGCACGTCGGTCATAGCCCGGCCCACACTCTCCCCCGGCACCTCCAGGCGGAAGGTATACCAGGGTTCCAGCAGGATGCTCTCCCCCATCATCAGGCCCTGACGAATGGCCCGATAGGTGGCCTGGCGGAAGTCGCCCCCTTCCGTGTGCTTCAAGTGGCCCTTTCCGGTGAGCAGGGTCAGCTTCACATCGGTGATGGGGGAGCCGGTGAGCACACCCAGGTGCTGCTTTTCCACCAGGTGGGTGAGAATGAGCCGCTGCCAATTCCCGTCCAACACGTCCTCGGGACAGACGGTATCGATCTGGATGCCTGCCCCTCGCTCCAGAGGCTCCAGAAGCAGGTGCACCTCGGCGTAGTGGCGCAGAGGCTCAAAGTGGCCCACACCCTCCACAGGCTTTGTCAGCGTCTCCAGATAGACAATGCTGCCGGGGCCGAAGGTGACCTCCAGATCAAAGCGGCGGCGCAGCTCCCGCTCCAGCACCTCCCGGTGCACCTGACCCATGAGCTTCACCCGCACCTGGCCCAGGTGGCTGTCCCACTCCACTTGCAGCTGGGGATCCTCCTCCAGGCGGCGCAGCCGATCCAACAGGGTGGTCTCGTCCACCCCCTCCGGGGGCAGAACCTGGTAGGACAGCACCGGCTCCAGCCGGGGCCCTGTCCAGTTTTCCTCTCCCCCCAAGCCCTCTCCGGCGGCGGTATGGGTCAATCCAGTGACGGCGCACACCGTTCCGGCGGGTGCCACGTCCACAGCGGTGAATTTGGCCCCGGAGTAGAGACGAATCTGGTTGACCTTTTCTTCCCAGTCGGGGCCGTGGAGCACCTCCCGCACCCGCAGCTGGCCTCCGGTGACCTTCATCCAGGTCAGTCGCTCGCCCCGGTCATCCCGGGTGATTTTGAACACCCGGGCACCAAATTCCTCCGGCCACTCCGGCTCCAGGGTATACGTCTCCACCCCGTCCAGCAGCGCCTCCACCCCCTCCACCTGGAGGGCGGAACCGAAATACACCGGGAACAGCTGTCGCTGCACCACCAGGGCCGCCAGCTCTTCCTGGGCAAACTCCTCCCCGGTCAGGTAGCGCTCCATCAGCTCTTCGCTGCACAGAGCCGCCCCCTCGTCCCGGGCCTGGGGGTCTGCCATATCCACAAAGCCGTGGCCCAGCCGTCCCTCCAGCTGCTGGAGAATGGCGTCTTTGCCGGGGTTGGGCTGGTCCATCTTGTTGACAAAGACAAAGACGGGTACCCCCGCCTCTTTCAGGAGCTGCCAGAGCGTTTCCGTGTGTCCCTGCACCCCGTCGGCGGCGCTGATGACCAAAATGGCACAGTCCAGCACCTGCAAAGCCCGCTCGGTCTCCGCGGAAAAATCCACATGGCCCGGGGTGTCCACCAGGGTCAATTCCATATCATCCCGGCGCAGGATGGCCTGTTTGGCATAGATGGTAATGCCACGCTCCCGCTCCAGTTCCTGGGTATCTAGAAAGGCATCCCCGTGGTCCACCCGCCCCAGGCGGCGGATGGCACCTGTCACGTAGAGCATGGCCTCGGTCAAGGTGGTCTTGCCTGCGTCCACGTGGGCCAGGATGCCTGTGGTCAATCGTTTCATTGGGTATTCCCCCTGCTTGTTCTTCTCTATTCAGAGTACCCGATTGCCCCGATTCTTGCAAGCCTTTAGATAAAAAAATTGCCTCGGCGAAACGCCGAGGCAATTTTTATGCTATGGGGAATTAGGCCTTCTTCTTGCTCTTGAAGAACATCAGAGCAGAGATACCAGCCACACACACAGCCGCGGTCATCACGTAGACGGCCAGGTTCCAGCTGTCTCCCGTGGGAGGCACCTTACCGTCATCGGTGTTGTCGCCGGGCTTGTCGGTCTCCACCGTCTTCAGAGCCAGCTCAGCCTGCTCGAAGTTGTACTTGAGCTGGGCGAACTCCTCTGCGGACAGGTTGGCGGCATCGGCAGCCATCAGAGCCTCGTAAGCCTTCTTGTAGGCCTCGTAGCTCTCAGCGGTGTAACCTTCAGCAGGCTTCAGGGTGATGCCGTTACGGTACTCGTCCACACCAGTGGCACGGACCACCAGGGCGCGAATGGCAGCATCCAGGTTGGTCGCCATGGCGTTGACCTGCTCCTGAGTGCCGGACTTGAGCAGAGCATCCACCTGAACCATCAGTTCCACCAGATTCTTGTAGGAGGAAGTGGTGTACTTCTCGCTGTCCACAGCCTGAGCGGCAGCCAGCTGAGCCTTCAGGGCCTCCACGTTGACCAGAGCCTTCATGGCGTCCTGAATCTTAGCAATGTAGCTGTCGTCCTGAGCCTTCTCTGCCTCGTCCACTAGGGCCATCAGAGCGGCATAGGAGTCGGCGGTGTAGTTCTCGCCGTTGAGGGCCTTGGCCTGGGCGATGACTTCATCCAGGGTGGCGGTGGGCTTGGTCTTCAGGTCGGCATACTTGGCATTGATGTCAGCCACAGCAGCGGCCACCTGCTCCTTGGTGCCGTTGGCCAGCAGAGCCTCACCAGCAGCCACAGCGTCGGTGTAGGCCTTGTAGCTCTCGGCGGTGTACAGGTTTTCGTCCACGGAGTCAGCCTGAGCAATGGCAGCCTTCAGAGCGGTCACATCCACCAGAGCGGCCTTAGCGGTCTCATAGGCGGTGCGAGCCTGAATCAGCTCAGCGGGATCCACACGATCTGCGTGGCTCTCAGCGGCCTTGTCCTTAGCCACCAGGGTGTCGATGGCCTCCTTGGCCTGGGTCAGAGCGGCATAGCTGGCGGTGGTGTAGTTGTCTGCCACAACGGCGGCATAGCTTTCCACAGCCAGTTCGGCCAGCTCACGGTTACGAGTGGAGTACTCCAGAGCGGCCTTGGCGCTCTCCACAGCAGCCTTGAGCTCGTCAGCCTTGGTCTGGGAGAGGTTGTTGGCGTCAGCCAGAGCAGTCTTCAAATTCTCCACTGCGGAAGTGTAAGCGGAGTAGGTGACAACGGAGTAGATCTGGTTGTCATTACCCAGCATCTCGTCCACCAGCTGCTGCAGCTCAGCCACATTGGTAGCCTTGCTCTCAGCGTTGGCAATGGCGCTCTGCAGAGCGCCCAGAGCGGAATCCACCACAGTCTGGGTAGCGTTGCTGTTATCCGCAATATCCTGAGCCACAGCCTTGGCGGCCTCATAGGCCTCCACGCTGTCGGTGGTCCAGGTGTCGGTGGGCTGCTTCTCTGCCAGAGCAGCATTCAGCTTGGTCTTGTCACCAGCCTTGATCTCCTGGGTGGAAGTGACGATCTCAGCGATCTCGGGGATGGTATCGGTCCAGGACACGGTGATGCTCTCCAGGTTCTGGGAGCTGTCCACCAGGAACTCGTTGATGGCCTGGTTCAGAGTGCCCAGCTTCACAGCAGCGTCCCCGCCCACATACTGAGCGGTGACGGTGGCGTTGGAGATGGCGCCCAGCTGCACCAGACGGATGGAGGTCAGGCCGGTGGGCTCAGAGATACGGTAGGTGAAGGAACCGTTGGCCTCGCTGGGCTTATAGGTGGTGGTGTAGTTGCCATCCAAAGCGTTGGAGGGAATCTTACCAGCCTCTTCCACCACAGTGGACACGATGTCGCGGTTGGCCTCAGGAGAGATGTAAGCGCCACCGTTGATCATCAGCTCGCTGATGTACACCCACTTGTGGCTGTAGGTACTCTGGGGAGTGATGCGGATGTAGCGGCCATCCACGTTCAGCTCACCAGCATCTGCATACATATAGCCGGGGTTCTTGGAATCATGGGTCAGGTAATCGGCGTCCTTGGCTACCGTGGTGTCATTGACGTTATCCACCTGCTTACCCACAGTCATGACGGGGGTCCAGTCCTTACCGTCCACAGAAACCTCAAACAGAGCGTGGCGGAGATAATCCTGGTGAGTCTCAATGATGTAGTAGCGCAGGGATTCAAAGTGGATGACCTGGCCCAGATCGAAGGTGATGTGCTTGCCCTGATCCTGAGAACCGGTAATCTCCACATAGGTGCCCAACTTGCCGTCGAAGGCGTTGGCCACATTCTTCAGAGTACGAACATCTCGAGAGTCGCTACCCTTGGCAAAGTCACTCTCCACGGACTTTTCAGCCACAAACTCATAGGTGACTACGAACTCGGTGATGTCCAGCTTCACGCTGTCAGCGGTGGCCACAGCCCGAACATAGCGGGCGTCCACAGTGTCACTGCCAGCGGTGTAGTCTGTCCAGGTCACGCCATTCATGGAGGTCTGGAGCTTGACATTTGCAGGCAGCGCAGAGGTGGTCACGTCGGTGACCGCCTTGATGTTGCCCAGATCCACGCCGATGTATTGATCGGTGTCCAGGGTCACCGTGCCGCTGGTGAGGCTCACCTGACCATCTTCCTTGTTGGAGAGGATATTGGTCTCCACATTGGTATACAGGTTCTCGGTGGAACCGGTCTGCTTGATCACCTCAGTGACGGTGAACTCGCTGAACTTCACCCAGGCCTCACGCAGCTCCAGATTGCGGACACGGATGTACTGGGCCTTGATGGGAGTATCCAACTTGATATCCAGCACGTCAGCGTCGGTCTTAGAGCCCTCGTGAGACTCATATCCAGGCACTGCGGTCCACTTCTCGCCATCCACAGAGGTCTCAATGGTATACTTGAACAGCTTGTCGCTGCTGGCACCGTTGCCCACCACCAGGTGGATGCTGTCCAGCTCGGCAACCTTACCGAAGTTGTAACCCAGGTAATCGTTTACCTGAACATCATCGGGATAGTTGGGCTGTCCATCGGGATCGTACCAGACATAAGTACCATCCTTGCCGTCGTACAGGCTGGCCTCAGAGGTGCCCTGAGAGGCCTTCCAGCGCTCGGTGCGGATGACATTGTACTCAATGGGCTTGTCGGAGCTTCCGGTGCCCTCGGTGACGGTGAACTCACCTGCACGCCACCACACGGGAACCTCTTTGCTGTTGTAGATGCGGATTGCCTTGGCAATAATGCCCTGACCGTTGAAGTCAAAGCTCTGATCCTTGGCATTGGTCACGTCGCCAGCTTCATGCCACTTACCATCCTCACTCTGGTACTGCAGCTTACCATTGGTGATCACATCCCCAGCCTTGCTGCTGCCCTGTGCAAAGTGTACGGTGCCGATCTGCGTAGCCTTGGTGAAGGTGTACTGGATGTAAGCACCAGCAACGACCTTGTCGCCGGCATTGGACAGCCAGGTCTCCGTGCTGTTGTTGCCGTCCTTCAGGTTGTTCAGTCCGCCGGCACCACTCTGAACCGTAAGGCCAGTGGAAGTGGAGTACTCGCCCTCGATCTGCGGGGCTTCATTGCTTGGCTCCTGGTTGATCTGGAACTCCCGGAGGTCCAGCCAGCAAGGTCCACTGTTGGCCTCGGTAGTGATCAGTCGTACCCCCATGGCCTGGAAGTCCTGAGGCAGCGCATCTTCATCCAGGGAAATCTCAAACTCCTGATTTCTCGGTACGTCGAATTGATTTGTACCCTTACGCAGTGTAACATCCAGCCATTGCTTCCCGTCCATGGTGTACTGGAGTTTGGAGTGCTCGAAGTGATCCGCCAGACCTTGCATGGTGATTCGGATGCTGTTTACGTCGATGACCTTGTTGTAAAGCACACCCACATACTCATCCTTGGCAATGGAGTTGGGATTCTTATAGGTCACCCCGGTACTATCGTTACCGTCAAAGACATTAGATGTATTGCCCGTAGGGGTATCTGTGCGGCTGGTGATGAAGGTGGTGATGACCTTGCTGGGATCCATGGCAGTCTCCGCATACTGGGAGACATAGGTAGCCAGGGTGTTGATGAAGGGCACAATGTGCTGCACGCCCACCTCGGCGTACTCATTGTGGTCCAGATACCAGAAGGGGTGGTTCTTGGAGCTGTCAAAAGCGGTCTTACCCTCGGAGTTATACTTGAGGATGTTGCTGGTGTCGCCCGCCAGCACAGCCTTCACACCGTTGAGGTAGGCGATGGCAGCAGCGGTGGTATCGTCCCAACAATCCAGCCAGTACACGATCTGGTCCTTCACATCGGTATTACCAGCCTTGGCCCGGTAGGTCTGAGCAGCCTGCTGGAGCTTGACAAACTCAGCCATCACGGTGTTCACATCGTCCACAGTGACGGTACCGGCAGTCAGCTGCTCCTTGAAGGAGTTGAGAATGGGCTTGAGTTCCACAGACTCCTGCAGCACGCGCACACGGCTGTCCATGTTCTGGTTGATCATGTGCTTGGACAGCTCACGCAGAGCATTGGAGGCGTCATTGGGAATGACAGTGTTGTGGTCCACGCAGGCGAAGGAAGCGTCCCAAGCCTTGTCAGCCTCCTCCTGAGTCTCCCAGATGTTCCAGGAATAGCAGGCATTGCCGAAAATGGCCACCTTACTGGGCTCAGACTGCTGCATGGGGTTGAGTACGATGCCCTGGATGTTATCCGGGTCGACACCGATCTGGAGGAAGTCAGAGTAACCACCCATGATCAGGTGCTTCTTGGAGTTGTCGGTGCAGGGCCAGTTGATCCACATGTAGGGACCACGGCCAACGCCATCCTTGAAGCCCTTGGTAAAGCTGGGAGAAACCTCACCCCACACCTTACCGCCGGTGACAACCAGAGGCACGGTCTCGGGCATATTCTGGCCCAGGTATTTCAGCTGAGTGCTGTTACCATTACCCATGTAGTCGTTGGGACAGAAGGGAATGACCACCTTCAGGCCCTCGTACTTCTCCTGCATCTCCTCAGAAGAAACCCAGTCAGTCAAATCCTTCATCAGACGGGTGTAAATGTCCCAACCAGCCTCATTGTTGCCGCCGGGAACACCAGCGTCATCGGCCAGAACGGCAATCTGACGCACACCATACTCCATGGTCTGCTCAAATTTCTTCTTCAGGACTTCCAGAGAGTCATCATAGTTGCTGGCATTGATGCCGTTGTACATAAAGGGGTGCAGAGCAAACACAAACTGGCACTTAGAGGCATTGCCTGCATCTGCCAAGGGCTTGATCTTGTCGTTCAGCTCTTCCTCGGTGTACAGCTCACGCCACTTGGCGTTGTGCTTGGGGTCATCCTTGGGAGCGTAGAAGTAAGAGTTGAGCTTGTAATAGCCTGCCCAAGTCATCAGGTTGGCACGGTCGTCCGTACTCCAGGGGTTACCATAGTAGCCCTCGATGAAGCCACGGCTGGCCACGTCGGCCCAGTCCTCCATGTGGAACTCCTGGATGGTGTAGCTGTCCATCTGGGTAAACACATGGTACAGGCTGGTCAGGCCATAGAAGCTGGCATCGGTGTCACGGCCCAGCACGGTGATCACATCATTCCGGTTATCCAGAACATAGGAATCCGCCTTGTCAAACAGACCGTCGGTGGTCACCTCCAGGTTCTCCTTGGCGTAGTTGTCCACGTAGCCGCCGGAGCCGTTGATACCCACCAGAATGTTGGTCTTGCCGTCGACCACAGCGTCAGAAGTGGTGTAGGTGATGTCCCCCTTCAGATCCAACACCTCATTCAGGCGATCCTTGGTGTACCGATCGATGCCCTCTTCAAACACCACGTTCACTTCGGTCTTAACAATGTAGTTGCCGTCGGTGTAGTTCATCACATGAGGATTGGGATAGATCTCATACCCGGTATCCTCAGTGCCCTCAGCCTGAGCATGGAGCGGAGCCATTGTTACACAGCCTGCACCCATCACCACAGCCAAGGCGGCAGCCGTCAGTCTCCGTCCCAAATGGTCAGAGCTGACCTGTTTGTTTTGCCGTCTCATTTCGCTTCCTCCTTTTCTTATTTTGGATCGTTGGTGCACTGTTCACACAAAAAAGAAAACACCAGATTGCCAGGAGTATACACGCATATTCTTCTGGTCAACCTGGTTTTGCCCTTGCGGTAACAATCCATTCTATCCAATTGTAATAAATGTTATCATAATTTGTTAGCCAAAGTAAACAGGACATTCCTATTTTTTGTATTTTTTATGTGCAGCTTTTCTCTTCTCGTTTAACGCGCAAAAGTATGTGATGTTTTTTGCATTTCTGTCGACTTTTCCCTCATCTTTTTACTAAAATAATTATTCTCAAACTGTCCTTCATTTCCTGTTTTTGACGCTTTTTCGTCATAATGCACAATTTCATTGGTGTTATCCCCCAGTCCCCTCCTTCCTATTCATCCGGTTTCACACCTTTCTGCTCCCCCATACAGCAAAAAGCGTGCCGAAGCTCATCGACACGCTTTTCCAACACCAGCTTTACCTCAGCAGCATAAGCCCACAGCCATACACCACACTGGCAAACACCCCATAGGCCAACACCGGACCTGCCACGGTAAAGATTTTAGCCCCTGTTCCAGTAATTCGTCCCTCACTTTGAAATTCCAGAGCTGGAGAAACCATAGCATTGGAAAATCCAGTAATGGGTACCAGCGTACCAGCCCCCGCCCGGCGGGCAATATCATCGAATACCCCAAGCCCTGTCAACAGCGCTGCTAAAAACACCAGGGACAGAGATACCAGGGGCAGCGCATTCTCCCCTGCCCCCCAGTTTGTATATAGTGTGTTGAGTACCTGGCCCAAGGTGCAGATTCCACCTCCCACCAGGAATGCCCAAACCAGATTTTTCCCCGTGGGAGAGGGTTTGGCCATAGCCGCCACATATTTCTGGTATTCCTCGTTGCTCATATTCATCCAACTTCACCTCCTGGTCAGTATGTCCCATTTCGGTCCCCTTTACCACAAAACGGGCAGATGGTTTTTTCCCATCTGCCCGTTTCTCAGCCTTCTTCCCTCTGTTTTCGAATTCGCTCCAACGTTCCTCCCAACGTGACACTTTCCTGCAATTCCAACAGCTGCCCAATCAGTTGGTTGGATAACAAAAATCCTTCTGGGGTAAACTTCCATCGGCGACCCTGTCGATGCGCCCACCCCCGTTGCTCAAACTCCGAAAGTTTGGCTTCCAAAGGTTCAAAGTTCATCATATACTCTCGCCGATACTCCCACTCGTCAATGCCGTGGACGGTTCGCAGACGCAGCATCAAATACTCACTTCCCCGCTCCCGACGAGTGATTTGCTCCGACTCTTCCACCACCTCATCTCCATGGAGCATTCCCTGGATATAGGCATCCAGATTGGACACAAACGAGTAACGCCGCCCTCCGAAATCCGAATGGGCCGCTGCGCCCAGCCCCATATAGGGCCGCCCCATCCAATACTTCATATTGTGACGGGACTGGAATCCTCGCTTGGCAAAATTGGAAATTTCATATTGTTCATACCCTGCCTGGGCCAGTCGCTCCACCGTCCACAGGTACAGGGTAGCCTGCATATCCTCGTCCGGCAGCTGTTCCCCCCGGGCTACCCGCTGGGCCAGAGGAGTTCCCTCCTCCACCGTCAGACCATAACAGGATAGGTGCTCCGGGTTCAATGATAACGCCTTTTCCACCGTCTCCTGCCAGCTCTCCATGGTCTGCCCCGGCAAACCATAGATGAGATCCAAATTCAGGTTGCGGATTTTAGCCCCCCGCACCGCCGCCACAGCCTCTTCCACCTGCTGGTAGGTGTGCGGACGATGAATGGCCCGCAGCTCTTCATCGCTGCCAGACTGCATCCCCATGGAAATGCGGTTGACACCCATCCGGCGCAGATGCCGCAGCATTTTCTCATCCACGCTGTCCGGGTTGGCCTCTATGGTCACTTCCACATCTTTGGTGGTGGTAAATTGGCGTTTTACCGTGCGCAGCAGCTCCACCAGCCGCTTTTCCCCGTACCATGTGGGCGTGCCTCCCCCGATATAAATGCTGTCCACCGGGTCACTGTGAGCCACCACGGCACTCTCCACCACGTGGCGCAGGAGGGCTTTCTGGTACTCATCCATCCGATCTTCCTTGCCCGCCAGCGAATAGAAATCGCAGTAATCACACTTACTGCGGCAAAACGGAATGTGCAGATACAGACCCAGGCACTCTCCCATACTCTCTCCTCCTGCTCCTTTTATCCTTGAATTTTTATCATATCACATTCCCTTTCCAAATTCAATGTCATCTCCTTGAATCTAATTTTCAATATTATATTTGCTAATATTATTCTTGATGTGACGCAACAAATATGATATAATCAAACTCCAGAAAGGATGGTGTCACTATGGAACACGTTCTCACTCCCGATCCCTTCGATGCCCTGCCCCGTCCTCGCAGACGTCCCCAGGAGCACGGACGCACCCCCTTCGACGGCCTGCGTCCCTGGTCCGCCATTACCCATGGCATTGGGGCCGCTCTGGCCATTCTGGGTACCGTGCTGCTGCTGGTCAAAGCGGTGCTCACCGGTGCAGATGTCTGGAAGATTGTCTCCTTCTCCATCTATGGGGCCTCTATGATCGGACTTTATACTGCATCTACCCTCTATCATTCCGTGCATACCACTGCCAAGAAGCGCATTGCTTTGCGGAAGTATGACCACGCCTCCATCTATTTTCTCATTGCAGGCACCTACACCCCGGTGTGTCTCACCGCCCTGCGGGGACCTTGGGGCTGGTCCATGTTCGGCATCATCTGGGCTCTGGCCATTGCCGGGCTGGTGATGACCCTGCTGTGGATCAACTGCCCCCGGTGGCTCACCTCCACAGTATACATCGCCATGGGTTGGTTGGCGGTGTTTGCCATCTACCCCCTCTATCTCACCTTGGGGATGTCTGGGGTGATGTGGCTGCTGTCCGGTGGCATTCTCTATACCGTTGGCGGCGTGCTCTACGCACTGAAATGGCCCGCCCGGGACAACCCTCGGTTTGGCTGCCATGAGATTTTCCACGTGTTCATCGTGCTGGGCTCCGTGGCCCACTTTATGATGGTCTACCACGTCCTGCTTCCCCTCTAAGCAAATAGAAGGACATGGTCTTTCGCAAGCGAAAGACCATGTCCTTTTTTTCATTTAGTGTTCTGCCAGCTGTTCCATGATCCACACGGCGCTGCCGCCGCCCAGAGTCTCCCCTTCCCGGAGATCCTGGAAGCCCATGGTCTTCCAGAACTGGTGGCCCTGTTCATTCTCCTTTAGGCATCCCAGACGCAAGCTGTCCATGCCTGCGTCCGCAGCAGCGGCGGGCAGTGCCTCCACCACCGTCCGTCCCAAACCCTGGCGGTGCAGTCCGGCCTCCACCATGAAGAAGCCAATCCAAAGGGTGCGCTCCCGGGGATAGCCCTCCACCAGGTCCAGAATTGCTTCCAGCTTGCCCTCTCGCCACAGGCCCACATAGTGCTTTTGGGCGGGAATGCAGCGAGGCGGGATGGATGCCATATCCTCCCGGATGCTGCGCAGGGTGGGCTGCTCCTGACCCTGAAGGGCGTAGTAGGCGGCGTTGCCCTCCATGAGAGCCAGCACAGCAGCCACATCGCCCTCTTCCACCTCCCGGATGTCCCACTCCGGCAAGCGGCTGCGCAGAGCCTCCAGCACCGGCACGTCAGGCAGCGCCACCTTGGTACCCACACAGCGGTTGATGGGGGTGCCCAGATTGTGGAACTTCTCCTCGTAGTCGGTCATAATCCCACAGATGCCGTGCTCGTGCAGGTTGCGGGTCACCTCAGACAGCTCAAAGCCCGCCTTGGGGAACTGGAACAGAGACCACTCAAAGAGATCCCGATTGTCCGATTTGAAGTGAATCTGTCCCCCATCCCGCAGCACCTGGCGGTAACCACGCAGGAAATTCTCGTGGGTCAGACGACGGCGGGAGTGCTTCACCGAGGGCCAGGGATCGCAGAAATTGATATACAGCAAATCCACCTCATCGGGGGCGAAGTAGTCGCTGAGGCAGGCAGCGTCTCCGTCGATGAAGAAGACGTTGTGCAGCCCCTTCTCCCGGCACCGCTCCATGGCGATGACCATGGCGTCCGGCACCCGCTCCACCGCCACATACAGATCCTCGGGATGGGCGGCTGCCGTCTCGGCGGTAAACCGGCCCTTGCCGCAGCCCAATTCCAGCCGCAGGCCCTGGGCCTGGGGCATCAGCTCCCGCCACTTGCCCCGCTGAGGTGCAGGGTCCTTTATCCACAAGTCGGCACAAGACTCCATGCGCCGCTCCAAGTTCTTCTTTTTTCGCATTCTCATATGGCTCACCTCATACATAGAAAAGAAAGTCGAGAAAATCATATCATAAACTCTTGCCAAGGGCAAGAAAATCCGCTATAATGTAGTTCCGTCCAAACCATGTATCCGGGTGTAGCGCAGTTGGTAGCGCGCCTGCTTTGGGAGCGTGAGGCCCGGGTTCGGGCCGTAGCCCTCGGAAAACCCGGAAAGCCTTGGGACAGTTTGGCTGACAGCATTTTCCCCGTCGCCGGTAACTGGTCAAAAATCGGCGTTGACCACATGTTTGACCACAATTGGAAAATTTCATATCCGGGTGTAGCGCAGTTGGTAGCGCGCCTGCTTTGGGAGCAGGATGCCGCAGGTTCGAATCCTGTCACTCGGACCAAATTTCGCAGAAAATCCGCCTATTTATTCGGTTTTTCTGCGTTTTTTGTTCGATTTTTGCAGTTTTGCTATTTGCTGTTTCGTGGTGATTCAAGGGCCAAAACAGCGGCAGGCACATGAGCGAGGATGGCTGCCGAAACAGCCAAATCCCTAACCCATCCCTAACGGGGAAACTTCCGCATTTTGCCGTTCCTATCGGTGCCGTTGTCGGCTACTCCTGATCGTATGTCTACGCTGCGTAGGTCGTGAAGTAGGATTTCTCCTGCTATAAGTCAATCTTTGACCTATCTTAAATTCAATAGAGCGTCCACCAGTATTCGAACACTTTGCGATACTGGTTGCCCTTCTTCGATAGGCCGAAATACTTACGGACCTTTCGATTGGATCTTCGCTTCAGATACCGTTGACAATTGCTGGACTTCATATACTGAACG
>CALWXL010000020.1 GCA_944385485.1 uncultured Oscillospiraceae bacterium | reverse complement strand
TGGGAACAACAGGGCTCGAACCTGTGACCCCTTGCTTGTAAGGCAAGTGCTCTCCCAGCTGAGCTATGCTCCCCAGTTGCTTGCGCCTTGCTTGGCGCCGTCGTTTGTCAGACGACGTTGGTTATTATAGCAACCACTGGGGGAAATGTCAACACCTTTTTTCACGTTTTTTTGAAAATTATGAAGTTGCCTCTAAAAGTAACTGTTTTAGATCATCTTCTGAGAAATGGTATACTTTATCGCAGAATTGACAGGTGAGCTCAGCACTGCCTTGTTCGGCGATGAGAGATTCCAGTTCATTTTTTCCCATGCTGATGAGAGCACGGGATACACGCTCCCGAGAGCACTGGCACCGATATTCTACTGGAGTCGTCTCCAGGACTTCCAGCTCAAACTCGCCCAGCACTTCCTGTAACAGATCCAGAGGACTGATGCCCTGGTCCAGCTTGGCACTGACAGCACCTACCTTGGCGATACCACGTTCCACAGCAGAAATGACCGAGTCATAAGCGCCGGGGAGGAGTTGGATGAGATAGCCGCCGGCTGCTTGAACCGTCTGGTCTGGGGCGATGAGAACGCCCAAAGCGCAGGCCGTGGGGATCTGCTCGCTTTCTACGAAGTAGGCGGCAATGTCCTCGGCAATTTCGCCGCCAACCAGCTGTACCGAGCCTACGTAAGGCTCCCGCATGCCGATGTCCTTAATGACGGTGAGCTCGCCGTCGCAGCCCACAGCAGCGCCCACGTCTAGCTTTGCGTGGGCCTTGCGAGGCACATCCACTGCGGGATTGGTCACATAGCCCCGGACGTTGCCCTGGCTATCGGAGACGGCGGTGACGGAGCCCAGGGGGCCTCCGCCACGGACACGCAGGGTGACAGAGCCGTCCTCGTTTTTCAACATGTTGCCCATCATGGAGGCGCCCATCAGCAAGCGGCCCAGAGCAGCAGTGGCCACAGGCCAGGTGTCATGGATGGCCCGGGCTCGCTCCACCAGCTCGGTGGCGGAGAGGGCAGTGGCCTTAATGGGGGCATCCTTGGCAATGACTCGTACAAGTTGATCCATAAATCCTTATTGTTCCTTTCGTGCAGCGAAGAAAATGCGTTGGGCATCCGGGGCAGGAGCCCGCATTTTCAAATTATCGTATTGTCGGATCCAAGAGAACCCCGCCTGAGCCAGGAAATCTTCCAGCTCCTGGGGGGTATAGGCGTATTCCTCGTGGTATTCGCTCTCTCGGTTCCAAGCTCCGTCGGAGCGCAGGGTGAATAGGTCGATGCCATATCCGCAGACCCGGCGGCGGCGTTCGTAGTCTGCCCGCCAGATGCACATCAGACTTTCGTCTTCGTCCAGATAGGTCTGCCCATCGGCCTCCTCAAAGGCCAGAGGTGTTTTGGCATCAAAGAGGAAAAGCCCACCGGGGGCCAAATGGCGGTACACCTGGGCAAAGGCCCGGCGCAGCCGCTGGGGGCGGGTGACGTAGTTGACGCTGTCCAGACAGCAGATGACAGCATCAACCGGCTCCAAAAGCGTGAATTGCGCCATATCCTGGCACAGAAAAAGAACCTCCTGGTCCTGACACTTTTGTGCTGCCACGGAGAGCATGTCCGCTGAGATGTCTACAGCAGTCATCTGGTAGCCTCGGGATGCCAGGATGGAGGTGAGAGAGCCGGTACCACAGGCCAATTCCGCCACCGAGCGTACCGGACGCTTGAGGCGGCGGAAATGCCGTTCTACATAATCCGCCCATCGGGAGTAACCCACGTCGCCAGTGAGGCGGTCATAGTACTCCGCTAGAGTGGTATACTGCTCCATGAGATTACTTCAGACGAGGCAAAACGGTTTTATATCCGTCTGCGCCGTATTGCAGAGCCCGGTTGACCCGGCTGATGGTGGCACTGGAAGCTCCGGTGCGCTCCAAAATATCGTTGTAAATCATGCCGCTGTCCAACAGAACAGCTACTTCCAGACGTTGCGCCATGGCCCGCAGCTCTGCCACAGTGCACAGGTCCTGGAAGAACGCACGGCATTCCTCTGGAGAGGAGAGAGACAAAATTGCCTGATACAGCAGCTCCGCATTCTCAGAGTTGTTCTTCTGCATAATGCAGCCTCCATTTCTATTTTATGGTGTAAACCATAAAGTATTAACATATTCATCATACCATTACGCTTCAAGAAAGTAAAGAGGTAACAGAGTACAGAGCAAAAAATATCGTAGAAATTCGGAAAAAGCTTGCACGCAATGGGATCTGATATTATAATGAGAACAGAATGCTGTGCGGATAAGGCAAATCCACAAAGGTGGTTGCGAATCCCGCATTGCGGAGGTAATTATGGTTAAAGCAATCGTAGGTGCCAACTGGGGCGACGAAGGCAAGGGTAAGATCACTGATATGCTGGCTGAGACCTCGGATGTGGTCATCCGGTTCCAGGGCGGTGCCAATGCAGGGCATACCATCATCAATGATTTTGGCCGCTTTGCCCTTCACATTCTCCCCTCTGGCATTTTCTACCCTCATGTCACCAATATCATCGGAAACGGTGTGGCTTTGGATGTGGTGAAGCTGGTGGAGGAGCTCAAGTCCATCACCGACCAGGGAGTCCCCACGCCCAAGCTGATTATTTCGGAGCGGGCCCAGCTGCTGATGCCCTACCATGTGCTTCAGGATAGCTATGAGGAGGAGCGTCTGGGCGGCAAGGCCTTTGGTTCCACCAAGAGCGGCATCGCCCCCTTCTATTCGGATAAGTATGCCAAAATCGGCATTCAGGTCTGTGACCTGTTTGACGAGGAGCGGCTGCGTGACCGTCTGACCCGGGCTGTGGAGCTGAAGAACGTGATGTTCCAGCACCTGTATCACAAGCCTCAACTGGACGTAGAGCAGCTGTACCAGCAGTTGCTGGAGTGTCGGGAGATGATCCGTCCCTATGTGGGGGATGCAGTGGGCTTCGTCCACGAAGCTTTGGCTCAGGGCAAGACCATCCTGCTGGAGGGTCAGCTTGGTTCCATGAAGGACCCGGATCTGGGCATCTTCCCCATGACCACATCCTCTCATACTCTGGCTGGCTTTGGCTGCGTGGGTGCCGCTGTGCCTCCCACCGCCATCAAGGATGTCATCTGTGTCACCAAGTCCTACTCCTCCTCCGTGGGATCCAACACCGAGCCCTTTGTCAGTGAAGTGACCGGGGAAGAGGGAGACGAGCTGCGTCGCCGTGGTGGAGATAAGGGTGAGTTTGGCGCCACCACCGGACGTCCCCGCCGTGTGGGCTGGTTCGACGCTGTGGCCACCAAGTACGGCTGCATGGTACAGGGTGCCACCCAGGTGGCTTTGACCTGTCTGGACGTGCTGGGCTATCTGGACGAAATCAAGGTGTGTGTGGGCTATGAGATCGACGGCCAGGTCACGGATCGGTTCCCCACCACTCCCAGCTTGATGCGAGCCAAGCCAGTGTTTGAGACTCTGCCCGGCTGGAAGTGCGATGTGCGTGGCATCACAGACTTTGAAGCCCTGCCCGAGCAGGCCAAGAATTACGTGAAGTTCCTGGAATCTCACATTGGTGTTCCCATCACCATTGTTTCCACGGGCCCCAAGCGCCACGAGATTGCGTTGCGTCAACCCCAATAAGTGCACTGCCCCCTTGTCACACGCTCTGTGGACAAGGGGGTTTTTGCACCCTTTTTCCCGGTGGTCATACAATGGGAATGGAAGAAGGGAGGTAGTCTCTTTTCTTGTTTCCATCAACCATCGGGAGGTATTGAATTATGGCCGAATTGATTGAGCCCGGCCCCATCTGTGATACCGCTGGTATTCGAGAGGCCGTGTGCATTCACACCAGAAAGATTTACGACAGTTGTCGAGATAAGGATTGCGTAGAGGACTTGCGCCTGTACCCAACCGCCAGCTCTCAGGCCGTCATTGATCGGGCTATCAGCCTGAAGGCTGGAAAGGCGGAGCTGCTGTACGCCTACATTGATGTGGAGCCCATGGGCTTTCATCGGGGGTTTTACACGGTGGATGTGCGCTACTTCTATCGGATCACTGCTGATGCCTTTGTGGGCGCATCCCGCCCGGTATCCGTGTGTGGTCTGGCGGTATTTGACAAGAGAGCCATCCTCTTTGGCAGCGAAGGATCCGCCAAGGTGTTTGCCTCCACCGCCTCCATGGGCACATTGGACAGCCAGGCTCTGGAGAGCTCCAACCTGCCGGTTGCAGTGGTGGAGACAGGTGCAATCAACTAGGCAGGTAGGAGCACAAGAAAAAGGAAGAAACTGGAGGATGTCTGCGTAGAAGAAACAAAATGGAAAAAAGTTTGCGAAATCTATTGCTATTTTGAGCATTCAAAGCTATGATAGAAGTAACCCGCCTTATTGTGTCCTTGAGACATGGAAGGAACAGGGAAAAACAGACGTTCTGGGGATGGAGGAGAGCCATTTCGCTCGCATTCTTAGAAGTCGGATTGTATTTAGGAGGTTTTCATTATGAGATTTATTTCCTGCGCTGACTACACGGCTATGAGCCGTCAGGCCGCAAATCTCATCTCTGCACAAGTCATCGTCAAGCCCAACTGCGTGCTGGGTCTGGCCACCGGTTCCACTCCCATCGGCACCTATAAGCAGCTGATCGAGTGGTACAACAAGGGCGATCTGTCCTTCGCTCAGGTCCGTTCCGTCAACCTGGACGAGTACAAGGGCCTGTCCGGTGATCACGACCAGAGCTATCGTTACTTCATGCAGAACAACCTCTTCAACCATGTGGATATCGACGTGTCCAACACCAGCGTCCCCAACGGCATGGCTGAGGATGCTGACGCTGAGTGCGCTGCCTATGACGCCCACATCCGTGAGCTGGGCGGCATTGATCTGCAGCTGCTGGGCATGGGCCACAACGGCCACATCGGCTTCAACGAGCCTGCCGACGAGTTTGTGGGCCCCACTCATGTGGTGGAGCTGGCTCAGAGCACCATCGATGCCAACAAGCGTTTCTTTGCCTCTGAGGCCGACGTGCCCCGTCAGGCTCTGACCATGGGCATGGCTGCTATTTCCCAGGCTCGCAGCGTGGTTGTGGTGGTCAGCGGTGAGGACAAGGCTGAGATCGTTCACAAGGCTTTCTTTGGCCCCATCACTCCCCGTGTTCCCGCCTCTCTGCTGCAGCTGCACCCCAATGTGACTGTGGTGGGCGACGAGGCCGCCTTCTCCGTTCTGCGTAAGGAGGGGTGCCTGTGAGACTCACGGGCGGACAGGTCTTTGATCCCCAGGCCGGATTTGTGTCCAAGGACGTGTGCCTGGAGGGCGGAAAGATCGTAGAGAATTGTCAGGACAACGTGGTGGACGTGTCTGGGTGCTATGTCATCCCCGGCCTCACCGATGTCCATTTCCACGGCTGCGTGGGTGCGGATGTCTCCGATGCAGATGCTCAGGGACTGGCGGATATGGCCGCCTACGAGCTGTCTCGTGGCGTGACCCAGATTTGCCCCGCCGGCATGACTCTGGCTGCCGAGCAGCTGGAGAAGGTGTGTACCACCGCTGCCCAGCACCGTGCCGCCAACGTGCCCGGCGCTGAGCTGGTGGGTATCCATCTGGAAGGTCCCTTCCTGGCCGCTGCCAAGAAGGGCGCTCAGAACGGCGCTTGGCTGCGTAACCCCGATGTGGCTCTGCTGCGTCACCTGAAGGAGTGCTCCCAGGGCCTGGTGAAGCTGGTTTCTCTGGCTCCCGAACTGGAGGGCGCTATGGACTTCATCCACGAGGTGAAGGACGAGGTGTCCGTGAGCTTGGCTCACACCACCGCCAACTATGATACGGCTATGGCTGCTTTTGAGGCTGGTGCCAACCATGTCACCCACCTCTACAATGCCATGCCTCCCTTTGCTCATCGTGACCCCGGTGTCATTGGCGCCGCTGCCGATAGCAAGGACGCCTATGTGGAGATCATCTGCGACGGCGTGCACGTGCACCCCGCTGTCATCCGGGCCACCTTCCGCATGATGGGCCGGGATCGGATGGTGCTGGTCAGCGACACCATGCGTGCTGCTGGTATGCCCGATGGTGAGTACACCTTGGGCGGTCAGGCTGTGTTTGTAAAGGGCAACCGTGCTGAGCTGGCCGACGGCACCCTGGCTGGTTCCGTCACCGATCTGATGAACTGCATGAAGACGGCTGTCTCCTTCGGTATTCCTCTGGAGGATGCTGTGATGGCTGCCGCCGTCAACTCTGCCAAGTCCATCGGCATCTACGACCGGGTGGGTAGCCTGGACGTGGGCAAGGATGCCAACGTGGTGGTTCTGGATCAGGATCTGAACCTGAAGGCCGTCCTGTTCCGGGGCAAGCTGGTTCACGGAGCACTGTAACCATTACGTATGTATATGTAGTACCCGACAAGGGCCGACACAGGAACTCCTGTGTCGGCCCTTGTTTTGCATATGGGGTCCAACGTGGTTCATATGCTGGTGGGGAGGAGGGAAGTAATATGAAATCTGCGGTACATTTTGTGATGGTAGACCCCAATGAAAGGGGAGAACTCGGGGGTCTATGGGAACAAATCCTCATGGATAAGCTGCTGGATGCCTGGAATGTCTCGAAGGAGAACGGCTGAGATGGGGACAGAGCCTGTAAAAATTGCCGCCTATTGCCGGGTATCCACAGCCAAAGAGGAACAGCTGGACAGCTTGGCCCACCAAAAAGAGTTTTTTCAAGACTATGCCCGGAAGAATGGATATGAGTTGGTGGGTATCTATGCGGATGAGGGGATTTCCGGGACGCGACTGCAAAAGCGGGAGCAGTTCCAGACTCTACTTCACGATGCGGGAGAGCATCGCTTTGAGTTGGTGGTGGTCAAGGATATCTCCCGATTCGCCCGAAATACCGTGGACTTTCTCCAGAGCGTTCGTGCTCTGAAGGCGCTAGGGGTCAACACCCGATTTCTCACCGCCAACATGGATAGTCTGGGAGAATCCGAATTTGTGCTCACGGTATTTGGAGCCTTGGCCCAGGAGGAAAGCGCCAACTTGAGCAAGCGAGTGAAATTCGGGAAAAAACTCAACGCGCAGAAGGGCCGGGTGCCCCAGTGTATCTACGGCTATGACCGCCTGGATAACTTCACTTTGCGCATCAATGAGGCGGAGGCGGACGTGGTTCGTTTGATGTACCAGATGTATGTGGCGCAAGGGCTGGGCTGTCGCACCATTGCCCGGCAGCTCAATGCCTGGGGATACGCAACCAAACTGGGATGCCAATGGACGCCCTCAGCGGTACACCGGATTTTGACCAATCCAATCTATTGCGGGCACCATATCAACCACAAGTACGAGGTGGAAAACTATCTCACAGGACGCCAGAGAAGACTATCCCCCCAGGAACAGTATCACCACCAACGGCCTCAGTGGGCCATCATTACACCGGAACAATTTGGGCAGGCCCAAGCCCAGAGAGATCTGCGCCGCAAAGTCTATGGAACAGATGAAAACAATGTGCAAGGGCGGTACAGCGCCCGCCATATGTTCAGTGGTCTGATCGTTTGTCAGGAGTGCGGCAGAAGCTTTTGTCGGAAAACCTATACCTATACCCACACCCGCCGTTACTGGAAATGTTCCGGCAATGACCATGGACAGTGTGAGAACCGGACCAAGGTGGAGGAAGATCA
Organism: uncultured Oscillospiraceae bacterium; assembly: GCA_944385485.1. Taxonomy (GTDB): domain Bacteria; phylum Bacillota; class Clostridia; order Oscillospirales; family Oscillospiraceae; genus Enterenecus. The sequence continues at coordinate 13,493 of CALWXL010000020.1, read as the reverse complement.
GCTCCTTACGGCCATAGTTGAATATGTATCAGAGCACCTGTCTCAGTCTCAGCGGTGGGAGGAGGAACTGGTAAAAAGGGTCCTGGAGCATCGGGAGGAGGGACAGAAAAAGAGGGGCGAGAAAGAGCGACTGAGCCGTAAGGCCAAACGTTATGCCCAACTCTATGCCAATGAGGCCATAAGCCTGGAGGAGTATCTGGAAAAACGTGGAGAAATAGATACAAGGCTAAAGGCTTTACAGGAATTGCAGGAGAACAAAATAGATGCAAGATCTTTGCGGGAAAGGGTGCAAGGATATGAAAAGGGGCAGGGATTGACTCGTATGGATATGGCTAAACTGGTGGAACGGATTACCGTGGACCGAGAGGGGGAGGTGCGGGTGGTGTTTCGCCAGGCGGGGAAACATCTGCCTATTTGATCGCATTGGTGGAGGCTGTGGACCCCATCATTCTCGGCATGAAACTGGTGGAGAGCTGCGAGAACAACGGCTGCTGCTGCAGCTGCGGTTGTGATCCCAGCGATATTCCTCCCTGCATCACCTCCTGCTTCCCCGGGGAGTTGTCCATGGGAAGTGAAGGAAAGCGGGTGTACGTGACTCTGGGGCAGTTCTCCATGATCCGCCTGGAGCGGGACAGTCAGCTGCTCATTCCTGCCTATGACTACTGCATTCCCAGCAAGGAGTGCACCGGTGGCAGTGAGGAAGACCCCTGCGCACTGTTCCGCAAGGTGCAGTTTCCCACCGAGGAGTTCTTCCCGCCCAACACCGTTGCCCCTCCAGAGGGCTACCAAGAGGCCAAACACTGCAACCCCTGCTGCCAAGGCTAGGGAAGAGGTGGAGGGGCGTTGTATCTCAACGCCCCTCCCACTTTCCATGGCAAGGGCACTTTTATTTTTCTTGGAAGTCTGGTATAATACACTCGCGTCTTTATGACCAAATATCAATTGCGTAACACAAGCCGGAGGGTTTGCATATGAATGAGATACATAAGCTGTACCGACAGCTGCAACAGCAGTTGCCTGGTCTGGAGCTGCGCCTGGACGAGCCCATGAGCCGCCACACCACCTTTCGGGTGGGTGGCCCTGCGGCCCTGATGGCCTGCCCCCTTCAGACTGAAGAGCTGGTGGAGGCGGTGAAGCTGGCTCGGGCATGGGAGGTACCCACTGTGGTAGTTGGCAACGGCTCCAACCTGTTGGTGGATGACAAGGGTGTGGATGCCTTTGTGATAAAAACAGTGCCTCAATTTGGGGCCTGTGACGTGCAAGGGGAGGAGATGACCGCTCAGGCAGGTATCCTTCTCTCTCAGTTGGCGATTCGTGCGGCGGAAGCAGGCTTGACGGGTTTGGAGTTTGCCCACGGGATTCCCGGCAGCTTAGGCGGCGGTGTGACCATGAACGCCGGAGCCTATGGTGGAGAGATGGTGCAGGTGGTGCGCCAAGTGGGGGTGTTGTGCCCCGACGGAACGGTGGAAACCTGGGAGGGAGAGCGGTGTGAGTTCCGCTACCGTCACTCGGCCTTCAGCGCCGGGACCCACCTGGTGCTGTGGGCAAAGGTGGGCCTGAAACCTGGAAATCAAGAAGAGATCCGGGAAAAGATGCGGGACTTGGCGGCCAGACGGCGGGAAAAGCAGCCCCTGGACTTTCCCAGCGCCGGGTCTACATTCAAACGGCCGGAAGGCCATTTCGCTGCGGCTCTCATTGACCAGTGCGGGCTCAAGGGCCTGCGGGTAGGCGGCGCTATGGTGTCGGAGAAACACGCCGGGTTTGTGGTCAATGTTGGTGGAGCCACCTGCAGCGACGTGTTGCACCTGATGGATGAGATCCGTCAGCGTGTGTTCCAGGCCACCGGCGTGGAGCTGGAGCCCGAGGTACGATACCTCAAGTAAGGAGGCAAACATCATGCAACTTTTCATTGTATCCGGCCTGTCCGGGGCCGGAAAATCCACGGTGATATCCATCCTGGAGGACAGCGGTTATTTCTGTGTGGATAATCTGCCTCCGGTGCTCATTCCCAAATTTGCAGAGCTGTGCCAGATGGGAAATGGTACGCACCAGAGGGCAGCTGTGGTGTGTGATATCCGGGGCGGAAGCCCCTTTGAAGGGTTGTTTGAAGCTCTGGATGCTTTGGACCGTATGCAAATGCCATACAAGGTCCTGTTCGTGGATGCCGATGACCAGACCATCATCAAACGGTATAAAGAGACCCGGCGCAGCCACCCCCTCATGGAGACCCAGGGCACATTGGCCAAGGCAGTACAGAAGGAGCGGGAGCTGATGGAACCGGTGCGCAGCCGGGCCGACATCGTGCTGCAGACCAACGCCATGTCCACGCGGAAACTGCGGGATCGAGTGTTGGAACTGGTGTATCCGGGGCGGAGGAAGGACAGTGAATTGAACGTCTGTGTCACCTCGTTCGGATTCAAGTATGGCCTGCCCATGGAGGCGGATTTGGTGTTTGACGTGCGATTCTTGCCCAATCCCTTCTACATTGAGAGCTTGCGCCCCCATACGGGACTGGACGATGGTGTGCGGGACTATGTGTTCCAATTTGCCCAGAGCCATGAGTTTCTCACCAAGCTGGAGGACATGGTGGATTTTCTCCTGCCCCAGTTTGTGGAAGAGGGCAAGAGTATGGTGGTGGTGGCCATCGGCTGTACCGGCGGACAACACCGCTCTGTGGCCATGACCCACGCCCTGGCGGAACACATTCAAGGTTTGGGTTATCGGGTCTCGGAAAACCACCGGGATATGACGAGGGCTTGAGATATGGAAAAGAAACATGGACCGGCTATTGTGGCCATTGGCGGCGGGCACGGGCTGTCTGCGGTGCTCCGTGGCTTGAAAAACTGTACCGACGACCTCACTGCCATCGTTACGGTGGCGGATGACGGGGGCGGCTCGGGCACGTTACGGGAGGAGCTGGGGATGCCTCCTCCGGGAGATATCCGCAACTGTATGGAGGCCCTGGCAGATGAGGAATCCCTCATGCGCTCTCTGTTGGCCTATCGCTATCCTGAGGGACGGTTGGCAGGGCAGGCCTTTGGAAACCTGCTGTTGGCGGCGCTGGACGGAGTGTCCTCCTCCTTCGATCAGGCTGTGGCTCAGATGAGCCAGGTTCTGGCCATCCGGGGCACCATTCTGCCGGTGACCAACGAGAACATTCAACTGGAGGCTGTGTTTGAAAATGGAACCCGCGTGTGCGGGGAATCCAAGATCTTTGCCTTCAAAAAACAGCAAAATTGCGGCATTCACCATGTGCGGCTCATTCCCGAGCATCCGCCGGCCCTGCCTGCGGCTCTGGAGGCCATTGCCCGCGCAGATATCATTCTCTTAGGGCCGGGAAGCTTGTATACCAGTGTGATTCCCAATCTGCTGGTGGATGGGATTTCCCATGCCATTGAGGAGAGTACGGCGCTTAAAATCTATGTGTGCAACATCATGACCCAGGACGGAGAGACCGAGGGCATGACGGCCTCGGAACATCTGGAGGCCCTGCTGGAGCATGGAGGCCCGCGACTGGTGGATTTGTGCCTGTGCAACAATGCCCCCATCCCCGGGGAGCTGCTCAACCGCTACCGACAGGAGGACGCTGTGCCTCTGGTGGTGGATCGCAGAGAGATGGAACTGCTGGGCGCCAACGTTGTGTGCCGTCCTCTGACGGACGAGAATATCGGATATGCCAGACATTCCGGAGACAAAGTGGCAAAGGCAGTTATCGAATTGTACCAACAACAGGGACACACCCAGATCTTTTGATAAAGGAGCAGATGCCTGTGACCTTCTCTGCCCAGGTTAAACAAGAACTATGCAGACAACCCATCAACCGCCGCTGTTGTGCCCAGGCGGAGGCCTATGGAGTTCTGCTCTACGGCAACACCTTCCATGCCCGCCAGGTGCGCATCATCACAGAATCCCCCCAGTTCAAGCAGCGGCTGCCTCAGCTCTTCCGCAAGGCGTTCCGGGTGGAATTTGATGTGATTCCGCCCGCTGGAGAGGGGAAGGGCAGCTTCCTGCTGGAGGACCCAGACAAGCTGCATACGGTGTTTGACACCTTTGGATTGGAGCGGGACAGCGCGGTGTCTCTGCACATCAACTTTGCCCATCTGGAGGAAGAGCACTGTCAAACCGCCTTTTTCCGGGGCGCCTTTTTGGCGGGAGGGTCGGTGACCGATCCGGGCAAGAGTTATCATCTGGAACTGGCCACCTCCCACGCCGCTGTGGGGCGTGAAAGTATTGCCCTGCTTCAGGAAGTGGGGTTTACGCCCAAGGACACCCAGAGAAAGGGCAACCATGTGACATACTTTAAGCAGAGCGACCACATTGAGGACTTTCTCACCACCATTGGAGCCCCAGTCTCCGCCATGGAGATCATGACGGCCAAACTGGAACGGGACTTGCGGGGGAGCGTCAACCGCCGGGTCAACTGCGACGCCGCCAACCTGGATAAGACGGTGGAGGCGGCCCGGTGGCAGATGGAGGCCATCTATCGCCTGGAGGAGCGGGGAATGCTGGAGGACCTGCCGGAGAAGCTCAAAGAGGCGGTGGACCTGCGTATGGCCCACCCGGAGCTGACGCTGGCCCAGTTGGCGGAGCTGTGCACCCCGCCGGTGAGCAAATCCGCTCTGAATCACCGCCTGCGCAAGCTGGCCCAGTTGGCGGAGAGCTGAGAGAGAAAACGTTTTTACCCAGGAGGATACATCCATGGCATTTGTCCATCTACATGTACATACCGAATACTCCCTGCTGGACGGAGCCTGCCGCATCAAGCAGCTGGTGGAGCGGGTGAAGGAGTTGGGGCAGGAGGCGGTGGCCATCACCGACCACGGCGTGATGTTTGGCGCGGTGGATTTCTACCGGGCCTGCCTGGGGGCAGGCATCAAGCCCATCATCGGCTGTGAGGTGTATGTGGCCCCCCGCTCCCGCTTTGACCGCACCCGAGAGCTGGACGGCTCTCCCCGCCACTTGGTGCTCTTGTGCAAAAACGAGACGGGGTACCGGAACCTCAGCTATCTGGTGTCCATGGCCTATGTGGAGGGCTTTTATGGCAAGCCTCGGGTGGATATGGAGTTGCTGCGGGCCCACAGCGATGGGCTCATTGCCCTGTCCGCCTGCCTGGGCGGCGAAATCCCTCGGCGGCTCATGGCGGGGGATTACCAGGGGGCTCTGGCCCACGCCCTGGAGATGCAGGACATCTTTGGGGAGGACAGTTATTACCTGGAGATCCAAGACCACGGGATTGCACAGCAAAAGCAGGTCAATGCCGGGATTTTCCGCCTCCATGCGGAGACGGGTATTCCGCTGGTGGCCACCAACGATGCCCACTACCTGACCCGAGAGGATTCGGTGATGCAGGACGTGCTTATGTGTGTCCAGACGGGCAAACGGCTGGATGATGCGGACCGCATGCGCTTTGAGACCCAGGAGTTCTACATCAAAAGCGAGGAGGAAATGGCCCAGCTGTTTCCCCAATGCCCCGAGGCCATCCAAAATACCGCCAAGATCGCCCAGATGTGTCAGGTGGACTTCCAGTTTGGTGTCCACCACCTGCCGGAGTTCAAACTGCCGGAAGGGGAGACGGACGGCGATGCCTACTTTGAGCGGTTGTGCCGAAAAGGCTTTGCTCAGCGGTACCCCCAGGCGGGGGAGGAGTACCAGCAGCGTCTGGAGATGGAGATGGCCATGATCCGCCGTATGGGGTTTGTGGACTACTTCCTCATCGTCTCTGACTTCATTGGCTATGCCAAGAGTCAGGGCATTCCTGTGGGACCGGGGCGTGGTTCGGCGGCTGGCTCCATGGTGTCCTATTGCCTGTATATCACCGACATCGACCCCATGAAGTACAACCTCTACTTCGAACGATTCCTCAACCCCGAGCGTGTGACCATGCCGGATATTGATATCGACTTCTGCATCCGTCGCCGCCAGGAGGTCATCGACTACGTCTCCCGAAAGTATGGGGAGGACCATGTGGCCCAGATTGTCACCTTTGGCACCATGAAGGCCAAGGCGGCCATCCGGGATGTGGGCCGGGTGATGGACATGCCCTATGCCGAGGTGGACGCCATCGCCAAGCAGGTGCCCTTTGCCCTGGACATGACCCTGGACAAGGCCCTGGTACTGTCCAAGGGATTGGCAGACCTGTACAACGGCAACGAAAAGGTGAAACAGCTGGTGGACATGGCTCGTAAGCTGGAGGGCATGCCCCGCAACGCCTCCACTCACGCCGCCGGTGTGGTCATCACCCGCCGCCCTGTGTACGAATATGTACCCCTGGCCACCAACGACGATTTGGCGGTGACCCAGTACACCATGGTGACCTTGGAAGAGCTGGGCCTTTTGAAGATGGACTTTTTGGGCCTGCGCAACCTGACCATTCTGGATGATGCGGTGAAGATGGTCAAAGCCCATCACCCGGAGTTCTCTATGAGCGATATCCGAGACGACGATGCCGGCGTGTTCCAGATGCTCTCGGAAGGGCGCACGTCTGGCGTGTTCCAGATGGAATCCACGGGAATGACTGGCGTGTGTGTGGGCCTCAAACCCCAGAATATTGAGGATATCACCGCTATCATTGCTCTGTACCGGCCTGGACCCATGGACTCCATTCCGAAATTTATTGCCAGCAAGCACGATCCTCGGTGCATCTCCTACCGAAATCCCGCTCTGGAGCCTATTTTGTCCGTCACCTACGGTTGCATCGTCTACCAGGAGCAGGTGATTGAGATTTTCCGCCGCCTGGCGGGCTACTCTCTGGGCCAGGCAGACATGGTGCGCCGGGCCATGAGTAAGAAGAAGGTCAAGGACATTGAGCGGGAGCGGGAAGCTTTCATCCACGGCGACCCCCAGCGTAACATTGAGGGCTGTGTGGCCCGGGGTATTCCGGCGGAAGATGCCCAGGCCATCTACGATGAGATTTACGCCTTTGCCAACTACGCCTTTAACAAGGCCCATGCGGTGAGCTATGCCATTGTGGCCTATCAGACGGCGTGGTTTAAGTACCACTACACCCGGGAGTATATGGCGGCCCTTCTGACTTCCGTGCTGGACTCCCAGGACAAAGTGGCGGAATACATTGCCGAGTGCAAGGAAAACGGCATCGCGCTGCTGCCCCCGGATATCAACGAGTCGGGGCTGAGCTTTACCGTGTCTGAGGGCAACATCCGGTTTGGGTTGGCTGCCCTCAAGGGAGTGGGGCGAGGCTTCGTCAATGCGGTGTTGTCCCAGCGGGAGCAGGGAGGACCGTTCACCTCCTTCCCGGATTTCTGCGCCCGCATGAGCCATCACGACTTGAACAAGCGGGTGCTGGAGAGTTTCATCCGGGCAGGGTGCTTTGACCGCATGGGGTACCGCCGCAGCCAGCTGCTGAAGGTGTTTGAGCAGGTGGTGGACTCCATTCTCCGGGACCAGCGTCAAAAGCTGGAGGGACAGTTTGACCTCTTTGGCACCGTGGAAAGCCGGGAACCGGAGATGAAGCTGCCGGATATCCCTGAATTTTCTCCGGCGGAGCTAATGGCCATGGAAAAGGAGGTCACGGGCCTCTACCTCTCCGGCCATCCCATGGATCAGTACCGCCACCAGATGCAAAAGCTGAAGGCGGTGCCCATCGCCGCCATGCTCCAGGGCTGCTCCGAGGAGGGGGACCAGCCGCCCCGGTTTGCGGACGGGCAGAAGGTGACGGTGGCGGGGGTGGTGGCCTCGGTGAAGACCAAGACCACCAAAAACAACACCCTCATGGCCTATGTCAATCTGGAAGATGCCACTGGGACCATGGAACTGATGGTGTTCTCCCGGGTGTTGGGAGAGTGTGGGCACTACCTGAAGGCAGGCCTTCCGGTGGCCGTCACCGGGCGACTGTCCCAGCGGGATGAGAAAGAGCCCCAGATCATGGCCGACTGGGTTGGGCCTTTGGGTCAGGAGGCACCGGATACCCAGACGCCCCAGAAAGAGGAGAAAGCCGGGGGAGACACCCTGTGGATTCGCCTGCCGGACGGTGGGGACACCCTGGAGTGGCTGAAAAAATTGCTGAACATGTTCCCGGGAAAGGAACGGACCATTGTATACCTGCAGGACAGCGGGAAAAAGCTGCTGACCGCCTGTATCCACCACTCCGCTCTGTTGGAGGAGCTCAAGGAGAAGCTGGGCGTGGACAGCGTGGTCTTACGCTAAAAGGAGAAGCTATGAATCGGATATTGACACACATTGGAAGCCTGCTCTTTCACCGGGTGGGCATTATGGCCAGCCTCATTGTCATTCAAATCGGCTTTTATGTCTTTGCCCTGTCCAGACTGCAGGAGACGCCCTTTTACAATGGGGTGCATTGGCTGTTTTTGATCCTGTCCATTCTAGTGGTGGTGTGGATTGTGGCCAGTAACAGCAACCCTGGGTACAAAATTAGCTGGATTATCATTGTGTTGGGGCTGATGCCCTTTGGCTCCCTGGCCTATCTGCTCTTGGGTGGCAACCATCTGTCCAACTTCAACCAGAAGCGTCTGCGCATCATGGAGGAGAAGATCCAGCAGAACCTGGGGGAGGAGTGCCACAAGTCCGGGGCACTGACCCAGCTGATTGGCTCCGATGCAGCGTGCATGGCCAACTACCTGGAGCAAGTGGCCCACTGCCCGGTGTATGGCAACACGAAAAGTCACTATTACCCCCTGGGGGACAACTGTTACAGTGACATTCTCTCCGCCCTGTGGGGAGCAAAGCGGTATATCTTCATTGAGTATTTCATCATTGAAGAGGGAAAACTCTGGAATTCCATTTTGGATGTACTCCAGGTGAAGGTGCAGCAGGGGGTGGAAGTGCGGGTCATCTACGACGATGTGGGCTCCATCTTCACCCTGCCTGCGGACTACCCGGAGCGATTGGAGCAGCTGGGCATTCATTGTCGGGTGTTCAACCGCATCCTCCCGGTGGTCTCTCTGCGACAAAACAACCGGGATCACCGCAAATACATGATCATCGACGGCCAAGTGGCCTTCACCGGGGGCATCAACATGGCCGACGAGTATATCAATGTCAAATCCCGGTTTGGGCACTGGAAAGACTCTGCCATTCGTCTGGAAGGGGATGCCGTGTGGTCCATGACGGTGTCGTTTTTGTCCATGTGGGACTTTACCGAAAACAGCCCCGAGGACTTTGATGCATACCGTCCGGAACCTTCGGCTTGGAGTGAAGTGGGCTATATCCAGCCCTACCAGGACTGCCCCTGGGACAATGAACCGGTGGGGCTGTCGGTGTATCTAAACCTCATCAACCGGGCCAAGCGATACGTGTATATCACCACCCCTTATCTGGTCATTGACTACTCCATCACCGTGGCTTTGACCACGGCAGCCAAATCGGGGGTGGATGTGCGCATCATCACCCCCCATATCCCGGATAAAAAGACGGTGTTTGAGGTGACCAGGGCCTACTATGAAGAACTGTTGGAGGCAGGGGTGAAGATCTACGAATATACGCCAGGATTCATCCACAGTAAGAACTTTGTGGTAGATGACTGCTATGCCACGGTGGGCACCGTGAATCTTGACTATCGCAGCATGTTCCTGCACTTCGAAAATGGAGTGCTGCTCTACGGAACTCCCACCGTTCATGACATCCGCAGCGACTTTTTGAGCACCCAGGAAAAGAGCGTGGAGGTGACGCTGGAGCAGTGCAAGAGCGTGCCCTACTATCACCGCCTGGTGCGGGAAATTCTGCAAGTGTTTGCCCCTCTGCTGTAAGGCTGGAAAGGAGAGGCAGATGAAACTGAGAGATACCTATACCTGCCCTTTGGAGCTGGTACACGATATGATCCGAGGCAAGTGGAAGCCTATCATTCTCTGGCGCCTGCGGCTAGGAAAGACCTCACTGGCTCAGTTAGAGCGGGACATTGATGGGATCACCCAAAAGATGCTCCTGGAGCATTTGAAGGAGCTGCGAGAGTATGGCTTTGTGGACAAATGTACCTCTCAGGGCTATCCCCTCAAGACGGAGTACTTTCTCACCCATCCTCAGGGAGAGCAGATGCTGGAGGCCCTGCGCATCATGCAGGAACTGGGCATTGACTACATGCTCCGCCACGGCATGGAGGAGGCTCTGCGGGAGCGTGGGCTGCTGTAAGGGACACCCACAAAAAAGTGGGTAATTTACCAAGTGGCCAAGGTCTGTTATGATGGGTCCATCCAAACAACAAGGAGGACACATCCATGAAAATTATCAGTTCCGGCATCGTCAACGGTGTCATTGCAGATAAATACGGCAAACACGGTACCCAGCACAACGCAAATGGCGTACCCAGCTGCTCGCTGCCGCTGGAGATTTTGGAGACTCCCCAGGGCACCCAGAGCTTTGCGCTATTTCTAGAGGATAAGGATGCCTGCCCGGTGTGCGGCGGCTTTTCCTGGGTGCATTGGGTGGCAGCTAACATCACCCGTACCAGCCTGGAGGAGAATGCCAGCCAGGCCGCCACGGACTTTGTCCAGGGCCTCAACAGCTGGGTGAGCATCCAGGGTGGGCAGCAGAGTCCGGAGTTGTCTGCCTGCTACGGCGGTATGGCCCCGCCCAACGAACCCCACACCTATGAGCTGCATGTGTATGCCTTGGATACCATGCTGGATTTGAACAACGGATTCTGGTTCCATGAGATGTTCCGGCAGATGGAAGGGCATGTGTTGGCACAGGGCACCCTCAAGGGAGTGTACCGAAGTTGAGCATCCTGGAAGCGCTGATGCTGTTGTGCTTCGGGGCGGCGTGGCCCTTCTCCATCGCCCGCTCCTGGAATTCCCGCTCCACCCAGGGCAAGAGCATCGTGTTCCTGCTGGTACTGATTCTGGGATATGTGGCGGGAATCGCCAATAAAATCCTATACCACTATGATGTAGTGCTTTTTCTCTATCTGCTTAACGTCACCATGGTTTCGGTGGATGCTGTGCTGTGGCTACGCAATCGGCAGTATGAGAAAAGCCTGTGTAAAGGATAAAAAAGGACCGAATGGCCTTGGCCATTCGGTCCTTTTTCTGGTTATCTGCGCATGTATCGAGCCACGGCTTGCTCCAGCAGCTGCTGACCCACTTTCGAGCGGAGAACATCCACCACAGCGGCTCGGACCGCCTGCTGGAACCCTTCACTTTTCAAGATTGGGTCCAGCATGTTGCCTGTCCCCCCGTGAGGCCGGGGCGCAGGGGCGGTGTGTCGGGGGGTGGGGGTGTTCACCACCACAGGCTCGTCTGGGAAAGAGCCATTCATCCAGCTGTCCTGGGTGGTGGGATCGCTACTCTCACCCCGCAGGTAGAACAGAGACACGCCAAAGTAGGTGGCCATTTTCTTCTGTTGTTCCTGGGTGGGAGTCTGGCGACCGGTCTCGAATTTTTCCACTGCGTTTTTGGGCAAACCCAGGGCCAGAGATAGCTCCGGGCGGCTCATGCCCTTTTGGGTGCGCAGTTCGGTGATGCGTTGGGCTAAGGTTACCATAGGTCTACTCCTTAAAATGCGTGTCCAATGTCGGTGCGGAAGTGCATGTCGGTGAAGGAGATGTGTTTGCCCGCCTGGTAGGCCTTGGCAATGGCTTCCTCCAAGGTTGGGGCGGTGGTGGTCACACCCAGCACACGGCCGCCGTTGGTGACGAATTGGCCGTCCTTCTGGGCGGTTCCGGCATGGAACACCACAGAGGTCTTGCTGGCTTCGTCCAGGCCAGTGATGGGATAACCCTTCTTGTAGTCCAGGGGATAGCCGCCGGAGGCCAGCACCAGCACGCATCCAGCCTCCTTCTTCCACTGGATGTCTAGCTGGTCCAGGGTTCCATCCACACAGGCCTGGAGAATGTCCATCAAATCAGTGTCCAGCAGGGAGAGTACCACCTGGCACTCGGGATCGCCAAGGCGGGCGTTGTACTCCACTACTCGGGGGCCCTTGGGGGTGAGCATCAGACCGAAGTAGATGACACCCTGGAAGGGACGACCCTCGGCCTGAAGGGCGTCAATGGTGGGCTGGAAAATCTCCTCCATGCACTGCTTGGCAATCTCAGAAGTGTACTGAGGCGGGGGAGAGATGGCACCCATGCCGCCGGTGTTGGGGCCCTGGTTGCCGTCAAAGGCCCGCTTGTGGTCCTGGCTGGCGGGCATGGGAACCACATGCTTGCCGTCGGCAAAGGCCAGCACGGTGACCTCGGGGCCGGTCATGCACTCCTCAATGACCACGGTGGAGCCGGACTCGCCAAACTTCTTGTCGGCCATCATTTCGGTGGCGGCCTGCTTGGCCTCTTCGACGGTAGCGGCAACTACCACGCCCTTGCCCAGAGCCAGGCCGTCGGCCTTGACCACGATGGGAGCACCCTGCTCCTCGATGTAAGCCAGAGCCTTGTCCAGCTCGGTAAAGGTGGCATAGGCAGCGGTGGGAATGTGATATTTGGCCATCAGCTCCTTGGAGAAGGCTTTGCTGGCCTCAATGATGGCGGCGTTGGCTCGGGGGCCAAAGGCGGGGATGCCCGCCTCCTCCAGAGCGTCCACCATGCCCATGGCCAGGGGATCGTCCGGGGCTACCATGACGAAATCCATGTGATTTTCCTTGGCCCAAGCCACCATACCGGGCACATCGGTGGCTTTCACATCCACGCAGGTGGCCAGCTGGGCAATGCCAGCATTGCCGGGGGCGCAGAACAGCTCAGTGACCTTGGGAGACTGGGACAGCTTCCAGCAGATGGCGTGCTCCCGGCCACCGCTGCCCACGACGAGAACTTTCATGAAAGAATCCTCCTCTTAGTGGTGGAACAGGCGCATGCCGGTGAAGGCCATGACGATTCCGTACTTGTTGCAGGTGTCGATGACGTTGTCGTCGCGGATGGAGCCGCCGGGCTGGGCGATGTACTCCACGCCGGACTTGCGGGCACGCTCCACGTTGTCACCGAAGGGGAAGAAGGCATCAGAGCCCACGGAAACACCGTGCATCTGGGCGATCCAGGCCTTTTTCTCCTCCGCGGTGAGGGGCTCGGGCTTGACCTTGAAGGTCTCCTGCCACACGCCCTCAGCCAGAACATCCTCGTACTCGTCGGAGATGTACACGTCGATGGCGTTGTCCCGGTTGGGACGGCGGATGTTGTCCACAAACTGGAGGCCCAGAACCTTGGGGTGCTGGCGCAGCATCCAGTTGTCCGCCTTGGAGCCAGCCAGACGGGTGCAGTGGATACGGCTCTGCTGTCCGGCGCCCACGCCGATGGTCTGGCCGTTCTTGACGTAGCACACGGAGTTGGACTGGGTGTACTTCAGAGTCAGCAGGGCCAGGAGCAGGTCGTGGCGGGCGGCCTCGGGCAGCTCCTTGTTCTCGGTGACGATGTTGTCCAGCAGGCTCTCATTGATCTCGAAGTTGTTGTAGCCCTGCTGGAAGGTGATGCCGTAGATGTGGCGCGTCTCAATGGGGGCGGGCTCGTAGTTGGGATCAATTTGCACCACGTTGTAGTTGCCCTTCTTCTTGGTCTTGAGAATGGCCAGGGCCTCGTCGGTGTAGCCGGGGGCGATGAT
>CALWXL010000019.1 GCA_944385485.1 uncultured Oscillospiraceae bacterium | reverse complement strand
GCTACCCGGACGGCTGGGGCGAGGCCCATCCCCTGACCGGCCTGATGTACTGCGCCGACTGCGGCGGCAAGATGTATTGTACCCTATCGCCAAGGTTTTCGCCCCTGGTGAAAACACTTGTACGGCGCACCAGCGCCGCCCCACCCTGTGGGGCCCTATGTCCTTAGTATACTGTTTGGATCATACCAAAAAGGGCACGCCTTCTGGCGTGTCCTTTTCCCTCTACAATTACCTCCGACCACATGATATAATCATTGTGAAAGTAGGTGATCTGGCATGATCTATGCCACCGGTGATACACACGGACAGTTTCAACGTTTTCAATCTCAGAACTTTCCGGAACAAGCTGCGATGACCAAAGACGATTACATGATCATATGTGGAGACTTTGGCGGGGTTTGGGACGGGAGCAAAGGAGAAGAGCAAAATCTGGACTGGCTGGAACATCTCCCCTTCACCACACTGTTTGTCAGTGGCAACCATGAGAATTTTGACCGACTGGCAAAATATCCTGTAGAGCATTGGAACGGCGGAACCATCCAGCGCATCCGCCCCCATGTCATCCACCTCATGCGGGGCCAGGTTTTTGACCTGCAGGGACACACCTTCTTCACCATGGGCGGAGCCAGCAGCCATGACATCGAAGATGGCATTTTGAGTCCCTATGCCCCCGACTTTAAAGAGCAGTATCTGGCTCTCCGGAACATGGGAGCCCGCTTTCGCGTCAACCATCAATCTTGGTGGAAACAAGAACTTCCCTGCCCTGCGGAATATGAGGAGGCTATGCGCAATCTGGAGCGTGTCCATTTCAACGTGGACTATATCATCACGCATTGTGCCCCAAGCTCCATAGAAGATACGATGAGCCGTGGCACATTCGCCCACGATCACCTGACCGATTTTTTGGAAGAAATCCGAACCCAAACTCAGTTTCACTACTGGCTGTTCGGACATTACCATGACAACAAAATCATTGACAATCGCTTTGTTCTGCTTTGGGAGCAGATGGTGCAAGTGGTGTAGCTCATCATTCGCCCTCATCACAAGACAAAACCAAATCGTCGGATTTACACAAGAAACAGGCCTCACGGTATGAAACCGTGAGGCCTGTTTTTATGGAACAAATTGCTCAAAAATCGACAGACATCCGTCCTGCTCCACCTGTTTCATCGCCTGTGGGTCCCGGATGGTCCAGCTGACCTCCTGCCCGCGCCACAGTTTCTTAACCAGGAACAGAGACAGGCGGTGCCGATCCTTCCATTTGTACGCTACAAAATCCGGGCAGGTCACCAAGTTGGTGAACACATTGGTCATCACCCATGCAGCCAACCAAGGCAGTCCACTGCGCTCTTTGACAAAGTTCTGGCTCAGCTGTCCCCGGCAAATCTCCGGTCGGTTGCGTTTGAGCCACATCAGCGCCTTGGGGTGAAAGGACTCGATGCAATATTTCACCTGATAGCGGTCCAACATCTCACAGGCAGCCTGCGCCAGCCGATCCGCATTGCCCTCCACTTTCAGCTCCACAATCAGGGGCCCCTTTCCTTCAAAGAGGGGAAGCACCTGCTCCAACATGGGAATTCTCTCCTCCGTACCCTCCAGCCGGTACTGGCCCAACTGCTGAGCGGTGAGGGAAGAAGCCTTCACATCCTCCCCTGCCGTACGCAGCAGAGAGTCATCGTGAATCACCGCCAGCTTTCCATCTGCCGTCAGGTGGACATCCAATTCCGCCCCATAGCCCTGCTCAGCAGCCCGACGAAAGGCCAGCAGAGAATTTTCCGGCACCCCGTGTTTTTTATCGTGCAGCCCTCGGTGGGCATATCGATATTGGCGCAGCTCCTCCCAGGCAGGGTGCCCGTGGCGGCATCGCACCGCAACCATCCAAAACAGCACCACCAGGGCTACCACGCCCAACAAAATCCATCCTATCATGGGTTAATCCATCTCCTCAAAGGCATCCAAGCCCTTTTTAGCCTCAACTTTTGCGTCTCCATGGTGGACCCCCAGCATGGTGACAAAGGACAGCGCCACAAACACCGCCGCATAGGGAAACAGCACCCGGTAGTCAATGACACGCATCAAAGTGCCCGCTACAATGGGGGTCACCACCTGGGCCGCCATGGAAAACGTATAATAATATCCGGTAAACTTGCCGATGTCGCTGCCTCGGCACATCTCCACCACCATGGGCAGCGAGTTGACGTTAATGGCCGCCCAGGCAAGGCCCACCAGGGCAAAGACCACATACATCACCGGCTGAATGGACGAATACACGGTGGTGAGCACAAAGCCCGCCATGAAACAGGCCGCCAGCAACACAACACCACACAAAATGGTCTTTTTTCGGCCGATGCGGCTGGCCACCACACCAATGGGGATGTAGGAGACAATGGCACCCGCCGTAGCCACCAGCAGACAGGTGGACGCTCCGCCCAATCCCTCTCCCATCACCTCGGCCACATACTTGGTAAACCAAGTGGTCACACCGTTGTACCCAATGAACCACAGGGAAATGGAAGCCAGCAAAAAGCCCAAGCTGCGCTTGACCGGGGCAGGCAGCACCTCATGGCCCGCTCCATCGTCCTGGGCCAAATTCCACTCCGGGTGCTGACCCTCCAACTTCTGATTGGCCTCCACCAGCTTTGGCTCCCGGATGGTGACAAAGAGCACCACTACCGACACCAGCATAATGAGAGAGACCACCAGGAACAGCGGCTGATAGTTGACATGCTCCAATCCCTCGGTCTTGGAGGTGGGATAGAGCACCGCCGCCACCGCCAGATACAACACGCCGCCCACGGCGCCCATCAGATTGATGATGGCATTGCCCTTGCTGCGCAGAGGCTTGGGGGTAACGTCGGGCATCAGGGCTACCGCCGGGGAGCGGTAGGTGCCCATAGCCACCAACAGCAGTCCCAGGACAATGACAAAGCTGGCCAGCTCAAACACCGACGGAGAGACCGCATAGCCGTTGTCCAGCATGGGCAGCAAATTCATCAAAATCACCGCCGCCGCGGTACCGCCCAGAATGAACGGCATGCGCCGTCCCAGTCCCGTCTTGGTTCGGTCGGAAATGGCACCAAACAACGGCAACAAAAACAGGGCCAGAATGTTGTCCGCCGCCATAATAGCTCCCGCCAAGGACTCATTGAGGTGGAACGTCCCCGTTAAAATCAAAGTCATCACATTGTCATACATCTGCCAGAAGGCACAGATGGACAAAAAGGCCAGACCCACCAACACGGTACGCTTATAATCCAGTTTCATACGTCCACTCCTCTCTCCCATTCCTTCAAAATGTCTCCGATTCCATCCAACACCCAGGTTGGATGCACTGGACTGGTTTCCAGATCAGCCCGAGTCCCCTCCCCCGAGAGGACAAACACCGTATCGATGCCCGCCGCCTCACCGCTGGCAATGTCGGTGTACAGTCGATCTCCCACCATCACTGTCTCCTCCGGGGTAGCTCCCACCCACTCCATGGCCAGCTGTGCCATGGCGGGCTGGGGCTTTCCAATCACCTGAGGCCTGCGCCCGGTGGCTCGGAACAGCATCTCACACACGCTGCCGCAGTCAGGCACTGAGCCATACCACGTGGGACACACCCAGTCCGGATTGGTGGCCAGGTAATCCACCCCGCGCCCCAACAGGATGCAGGCATCCTCCAGCTTTTGAAAGGTCAGCTCCGTATCAAAGGCGATGAGCAGGCAATCCACCCCCTCCTCCAGGTGCTCCGTCACCGGAATACCAGCTTGGCGCAGTTGGGTGCGGAAGCTCTCGGTACCAAAGGCATAGCACAGGTGGTACGGGTCCCGCTTCTTCAACTCCTGGATCAGAGCGGTGGTGGAGGTGAGAAAGTCCTCCTCCGTTGCCTCCACCCCCATCCCCCGCAGCTTGTCCACATAGGCCTGGGTGGAGCGGGAAGAGTTGTTGGTCAGAAAGAGATACCGCCCTCCCCGAGCCCGAATCTGATGTAAAAACGGAAGGGTATCCGGGAACAGCGTCTGATCCAGATAAATAGTCCCATCCATATCCAGCAAAAACAATTTCTTTTCTCTCAAATTTCCCACAAAGCAATCCTCCGTCTCCTGTCTCTCCTCCATTATACCGAAGCCAGGCGGAAAATCCACCCCTCTCTGACGGTAGAGAAAAATTTTATCCTTTCTTTACGTTTCTCTCTTGACAACAATCCTTGTCAATGCTATCTTATGTTTGACAAAGATAGTTGTCACAACGCAAACAATACTTGTCAAGGAGGGGTGCTCATGCCGCTACAGAATCGACTCAAGGAGTTTCGGGCAGCCCAGGGCATCAACCAGCAGGAGCTGGGGACATTGGTGGGAGCCTCCCGGCAGACCATCAGCCTCATTGAGCGAGGGGACTACAACCCCTCCATCACCCTGGCCCTTCGCATTGCCCAGGTGTTCCACCTCCCGGTGGAGGACGTCTTTTATCTCACAGAGGAGGAGTCATCATGAAAGAAGCTAAGAAAAAATCACCCGCTCGTATCTATGTTACCTTCGCCGTGATCATCATCATCTGCGGCCTCATTGGCGGCATCGTGGGCGTTGCCGCCGTGTCCAATGAGTTCTCTGTCCGCAATCTCGGCGAGCAGTTCAACCTGATGCTGGCTTCCCTAGGTCCCTGGTGCTATCTCCCCGGATTTTCGCTGTTGATAGGGGCCACTTGGTACTACTTCCGGGGAAAGCGTTTGATCCCCAAGGCTTTGGCGGACGACGAGGCATTTCCCCAGGCCAACCTGACTTTGTGCCGGGCCATGTTTCTGGCCAATCTGGCCACGGTGCTCATGTTCTTGGCCATGGCTCTGAGCTATGCATCCTCTTGGGGGTTCAACCTCTCCTGGTTCCTACTCATCGGGCACATCATCTGGATGACCGCAATTCAAGCCCACATCATCTCCGCTACTAAGAAACTATTTCCCGAAAAGCGTGGTGATATTTTTGATTTTAAGTTTCAAAAGGACTGGTACGAGAGCTGCGATGAAGCCGAGCGGCAGCAGACCGCCCAATGCAGCTACCAGGCCTTCAAGGTAATGGGTCTGATTTTCCCCGGCATCATGGCAATACTATCCATTCTATCCGTCATTGACCTGGTCGCCCCTTCGTATAGTCTGTTGGTGGGCGGTCTCTGGCTGGTACAGCAGTTTGTGTACAACTACACATCCCTACAAATGGATAAAAAGAGAAGTTGAGGTAAGCAATAATGAAATTGGAACTACGCAACATCGAAAAGAGCTTTGGAGCCAAGCAGGTGCTCCAGGGCATCTCCCTCACCGCTGAGGGAGGCCAGGCCTTCGGCCTGCTGGGCCGAAACGGCGCCGGTAAGACCACCACCATCCGCATTCTCATGGACGTCTTCCCTCAAAACAGCGGAGAAGTTCTCCTGGATGGGAAGCCCATCGACTACCGCAAGGTGTCTTTGGGCTACCTCCCCGAGGAGCGAGGGCTGTACCCCAAAAAGCCCATCGGGCAACAGCTGGTATACTTCGCCCAGCTCAAGGGGATGAAGCGTGCCAAGGCGTTGGCCTCGGTGCGCCACTGGCTGGAACGGCTGGGCATGGAGGAGTACGAAACCAAGCGGCTGGACACCCTGTCCAAAGGCAACCAGCAGAAAATCCAACTCATCACCGCCCTGGCCCATGACCCCGATATCATCGTACTGGATGAGCCCTTCTCCGGCCTGGACCCGGTAAATGCCGCTCTGCTCAAAGATGTGGTGAAGGAGCAGATTCAAAAGGGGAAAATCGTCCTCTTCTCCTCCCACCAGATGAACTATATCGAGGAGTTCTGCCAGGAAATCGCCATCCTCAATCAGGGCAAAATCGCCATCTCCGGCAATCTGGAGCAAATCAAGCGCAGCTATCCCCGGGACCGTCTCACCGTGTTCAGCCCCCAATACCGGGAGATTCTCTCCCAACTGGGCAATCGCTGCCAGCTGGTGCAGCCCGGCGAGGTGCTTCTCCGCCTGGACAGCCCCAGACAGAAACAGGAGATGATGGGGCAACTGGTGGCCCGCTACGACATTGACCGGGTGCAGGTCTACGAGCCGTCCCTCAACGACATCTTCGTGGAATACGCCGGGGACCACGTGTGAAGGGAGAAGAGATCATGAGACAATTTCGTACTATTCTCAGCTTTGAGCTGAAAAACTACTTTAAAAACAAGGTGTTTGTGGGCTCCACCCTGTTCATTGTGGCTGTTCTGGCCGTGGTGATGTTCCTGCCCAACCTGATTGATGTCTTCGGCTCCATGGGCGGAGATTCCTCCGACGAACCCACCGAGCAGTCGGTGATTTTGGTCTCCGCCCCCTCTCAAGAGATGGGAGAGACCATTGCCCAGGCACTGGCCTCTGCCTTCCCTGACCAGACGGTGACTTGGACGCAAGACGACCTCGCTAAAATCAAGGAGCAGGTGTCCAACCAGGAGGCCGATTGTGCCCTGGTCTTTGACTCCCTGACTTCCTACACCTATTACGTGTACAATCGTTCCCTCTACGACCAGACCACCCAGGTGGCCAATCAGGTCCTGGTGAGCCTGGCCCAGGTGGAGGCCATGACCCAACAGGGACTGAGCCCGGACCAGGCCGGGGAGATCCTCTCCCTTCAGATTGACGCCAAAGAGGAACTTCTGGGGGTGGACCAGGCCCAAAATTACTGGTACACCTACATTATGACGTTGGCCCTGTACATGGTCATCATGCTCTACGGCCAGATGGTAGCCTCCCACGTGGCCACTGAAAAGAGCTCCCGAGCCATGGAACTGCTCATCACCAGCGCTACCCCGGTAAACATGATGTTCGGCAAGGTGCTGGCCTCCTGCATCGCCGGGTTTGTCCAGCTGGCGGTCATCTTCGGCTCCGCCCTTCTCTTCTACCAGCTCAATCTGGACGCCTGGGGCGGAAACTCCGTGATGACCTCCCTGTTTGACATGCCCCTGTCCCTGCTGGTATATCTGCTGGTGTTCTTCGTTCTGGGCTTCCTTCTCTATGCCTTCCTCTACGGCGCCATCGGCTCCACTGCCACCAAGCTGGAGGATATCAACACCTCCATCATGCCTCTGTCCATGCTCTTTGTCATTGCCTTCTGCGTGGTCATGTTCAGCATGGGCAGCGGTGCGGTGGACAACATCGCCATGATGGTGTGCTCGTTCGTCCCCTTCACCTCCCCCATCGCCATGTTTGCCCGCATCGCTATGAGCACCGTCCCTGTCTATCAGATTGTCCTGTCCATCGGTATTCTGGCGGTGTCTGTGGTGGGTATCGGGGTGCTGTCCGCCAAGATCTACCGAGTGGGCGTGCTCCTCTACGGCACTCCGCCCAAAATTGGCGCCATCCTCAAAGCAGTTTGGCAGGCCTAACTTTTCAAAGCCTTCCCGGATGATTCTTGCCAAATTCTCCTGGCTCCGCTATACTGTTCTTACATGACTTTCACCCTATTTCGAGACAAGGAGCAATGAGGTATGGAAAAAGCAAACGTTTACTACACCGATTTCCGCACCAAGCTGGGCGAGGGCCTTCCCACCAAGCTCAAGCGGCTCATCCGGGCCGCAGGCATTGGCGAGATCGACATGGATAACAAGTTCGTGGCCATCAAGATGCACTTCGGCGAGCTGGGCAACCTGGGCTTCCTCCGCCCCAACTACGCCAAAGCTGTGGCTGATGTGGTGAAGGATCTGGGTGGCAAGCCCTTCCTCACCGACTGCAACACCCTCTATGTGGGCAGCCGGAAAAACGCCCTGGAGCACCTGTACTGCGCCTGGGAAAACGGCTTCACCCCCATGACTGTGGGCTGTCCCATCCTCATTGGCGACGGTCTGAAGGGCACCGACGATGTGGAGGTCCCCGTCAACGGAGAGTATGTCCAGAACGCCAAGATCGGCCGAGCCATTATGGACGCTGACGTGTTCATCTCTCTGAACCACTTCAAGGGCCATGAGATGGCGGGCTTTGGCGGCGCCATCAAGAACATCGGCATGGGCTGTGGCTCCCGGGCCGGTAAGAAGGAGCAGCACCACAACGGCCAGCCCTCCGTACACCAGGACAAGTGCGTGGGCTGCAAGTCTTGCATGAAGGAGTGCGCCAACCAGGGTCTGGCCTTTGACGAGACCACCCGGAAGATGCACATTGTCACCGAGAACTGCGTGGGCTGTGGCCGGTGCATCGGTGCCTGCAACTTTGACGCCATCGACTTCTCCAGTTGGGCCGCTGTGAAGGACCTGAATTGCCGCATGGCGGAGTATGCCAAAGCAGTGGTGGACGGCCGTCCCAACTTCCACATCTCTCTCATTGTGGACGTCAGCCCCAACTGTGACTGCCACGCCGAGAACGACGCCCCCATCCTCCCCAACATCGGCATGTTTGCCTCCTTTGATCCCCTGGCCCTGGACCAGGCCTGTGTGGACGCCTGCCTGGCCTGCGATCCCCTGCCCAACAGCCAGCTCAGCGACAACATGGCCAAGCCGGATTTCTGCGACCACCACGATCACTTTGAAAACAGCACTCCGGACTCCGAGTACAAGACTTGCCTGGAGCACGCCGAAAAGATCGGTATCGGCAGCCGCAGCTACGAGCTGGTTTTCCTGAAGTAACATCTGCCCCATCTGAAAACGGCCTGTCACGTTGATGACAGGCCGTTTTTGAGCAGATCATACAAAATTCTGCCATCTCATTCCACATTTTATTTCTTGCAAGATGTAAATTATACATTGACCTCCAGTCTCTGCCAGGATTATAATCGTATCATAAGAATACAGGTATTCGACGAAAACATTGGGAAACCGAACGGTTTCCCAATGTTTTCTTGATGGCCTGATTCCATATCACAAAAGAAGGAGCCTTATATTCTATGGATGTCAAACGTTTCTGCTACCGTGTGTTGTTTTATGTGCTGGGCCTGTTTGTCATGGCCATTGGTGTGACCTTCGCCTCCAACTCCAACTTGGGCATGTCACCGGTCAACTCCATCCCCGCCGTGCTCAGCGCCATCACCAACCTGGAAATGGGCACCTGTGTGATCGTCGTGTTTTCTCTGTTTATCCTGGCTCAGATTCTCATTCAGCGCCGGGATTTTCGCTGGATCAACCTGACCCAACTGATTTTCTCCACCATTTTTGGGCTTTTTGTGGACTTCACCGCCTTCCTTTTTCAAGGCTTCTGCCTGCCTACCATCTTCGGGCGTCTGGCCACGATGGTCATCAGCCTGTTTTTCATTGCCGCAGGGGTGTCCGCCTATGTGGCCACCAATTTGATCAATATGCCCATGGAGGGGATGACGCTGGCCATCACGGAGAAGATTCCCCGCAAAACCTTCCGTCAGGTGAAAATTGTGGTGGACACCACCACCGTGCTCATTGCCCTGGCCCTCTCCCTGCTCCTCATGAGCCGCATTCAAACCAATTTGGGTATCCAGGGTTATCCCACCAGCCTGGTGTTTCTGGGCACGGTGGTCAGCGCCGTCTTTGTGGGAGTGGTCATGGGTCCCATCCAGAAGCGAGTGGTTCCTCCCATCCGCCGTATCTGCTTTGGGGAGACGGCTTCTGCTGAGGCAAACGAATCCTGTATTTGTCTCGTGGAAAAATAATCATTGACACATGCATAAATACACAGTATGATACTGCGGTCAAATTGGATTGGATGCACAGGGCATTCCCAACGGCCTGTTTTTTGACAACGCCATGGACATGGTCTATGATGTCATTCCTGTGCCGGACAAGGCACAGCTCAAAGAGCTGATCCGCTCGGCTTGTCAGGCGCTCAACGCCCAGGGCATCACCAGCGTCCAAACCGACGACTACTGTCTCTTCCGTCAAATTCCCTGGCATGTGGTCAATGAGGCTTATCAGGAGCTGGAGACCAGTGGGAAACTGACGGTGCGGGTATATGAACAGTGCAACTTTACCACCGTCCCTGAGTTGCAGGCCTTTGTGGAGCAGGGCAACCATACGGGTGTGGGGTCCTCCCTGTTCAAGATTGGACCATTGAAGCTGTTGGGAGACGGCGCACTGGGTGCCCGCACCGCCTACCTCAGCAGACCCTATGCGGACGATCCCTCCACCCAAGGTCTGGCGGTATTTACCCAGGAGGAGCTGGACGCTCTGGTGGACTACGCCCACACCCACGGGATGCAGGTGGCCGTCCACGCCATCGGGGATGCCTGCCTGGACATGGTCCTCCACGCCTACCGCCGTGCACTGAGCCAGCACCCCAGAGCCGACCACCGGCACGGTGTGGTACACTGTCAGATCAGTCGGAAGGATCAGCTAGAAGCTATGGCAAAGATGGGTCTGCACATCTACGCTCAGAGTATTTTCCTGGACTATGACAACCACATTGTCACCCAGCGGGTAGGCCAGGAGCTGGCAGAGACCAGTTACAGCTGGAAAACTCTCATGGACAAGGGCCTGTGTGTCTCCAACGGCAGCGACTGCCCGGTGGAGCTGCCCCGGGTCATGGCTGGCATTCAGTGTGCCGTCACCCGCACCACCCTGGACGGCAGTGCCGGCCCTTACCTGCCTGAGCAGGCCTTTACCGTACAGGAGGCCCTGGACAGCTACACCAAATGGGGCGCACAGGCCAGCTTTGAAGAGCGGCTCAAGGGCGAGCTGAAGCCGGGCATGCTGGCCGACTTTGTGGTGCTGGAGGCAAACCCCTTCCAGACTCCCGTCCATCAGCTGTCTTCCATTGGCGTGGCTGCCACCTATCTGGGAGGAACCCCAGTTTTCCAAAAATAAGAGAGTTTCTCGACCTGTGACGTGCAGCTTTCCATCGAACCCCCTCGAACGATAAAAAATATCCACCCTACCCCAACTGCATGAAAGCCACCTGCTTGGAGATACTTACATACAGTATCTTCCAAATGAGGTGGCTTTTGTGCAAGGTAAGGTGGACTTATGCGGCGTGAACACGTCGAAACTCAAGGTGCTGAAAAGTGAAGAGAGCATTGCCCTGTTAAAGCGGGCCCGCCAGGGGGACGAGAAAGCCCGGGAGGAGCTGATTGCGGGTAACTTGCGTCTGGTACTTTCGGTGATCCAGAAGTTTTCCGGTCGGGGCGAACATATGGATGACCTGTTCCAGGTGGGATGCATCGGCCTGATCAAGGCCATCGACAACTTCAATGTGGACTTGGACGTCAAGTTTTCCACCTATGGGGTTCCCATGATCATCGGGGAAATCCGCCGCTTTCTCCGGGACAACAGCACCATCCGGGTCTCCCGCTCCCTGCGGGACACCGCCTACAAAGTACTGCAGGCCCGGGAGGCCTTTCAAAACGAGCACCAACGGGAGCCCAGTCTGGACGAGCTGGCCAAGATTCTGGATCTGCGCCGGGAGGACATTGTCACCGCCATGGATGCGGTGATGGACCCCATTTCCCTCTTTGAACCGGTGTATTCGGACTCTGGGGACGCCGTGTGTGTCATGGACCAGGTGCGGGACGGCAAAAACACCGACGAGGCGTGGCTGGACCACATCGCCCTCAGCGACGCCATTTCCAAACTGGGACAGCGAGAGCAGGAGATCTTGGAGCTCCGGTTTTTCCAGGGTAAAACCCAGATGGAGGTGTCTGCCGAGATTGGGATCTCCCAGGCCCAGGTGTCCCGGCTGGAAAAGCACGCTCTCAAACAAATCCGCAAAGAGTTCTGACAAAAGCCGTGGGAGTTTCCCACGGCTTTTGTTACATCAATTTGAGAATTTCCTGCTTCAACCGACCGATGATGCGCTTTTCCAGCCGAGATATGTAGGACTGGGAGATGCCCAGCCATTCCGCCACCTCCTTCTGGGTGCGCTCGGTCTTTCCATCCAGGCCAAAGCGCATGGTGATGATGGAGCGTTCCCGAGGGTTTAGCTTGCTCACCGCCTGAAAGAGCAAATCCCGCTCCACATCCTCCTCCATGGGCTTTTCGATGACATCGCTGTCCGTGCCCAGCACGTCAGAAAGGAGCAGCTCGTTGCCGTCCCAGTCGGTGTTCAGGGGCTCCTCCAGGGACACTTCCCCCTTGCGGTTGGCATTTTTCCGCAGATACATGAGGATTTCATTTTCAATGCATCGGGAGGCGTAGGTGGCCAGCTTGATATTTTTCCCCGGGTTGTAGGTCTCCACCGCTTTGATGAGGCCGATGGTACCGATGGAGATGAGGTCCTCAATGCCCACCCCACTGTTTTCAAAGCGACGGGCAATGTACACCACCAAGCGGAGATTGTGCTCAATGAGGGTGGAGCGAATAGCCTCGCTGGGGCCCTGGGCTGCCCATCGCTCCAGGATCTCCCGCTCCTCTTCCTTGGTCAAAGGGGGCGGCAGGGTATCGCTGCCCCCGATGTAAAAGATGGTCCCCGGCAGGTGAATTCCCAACCGTGCCAGAAAGCCACACAGCTTGACGTACCATAACCCTCTCATCTTCACATACCTCCGAACAGTCCTTGATAGGCACCCCCGTCGTTGACGGGGGTGGGAGACAGGGCCAGCAGCAGTTTGCCCATATCTCGTCCATCCACCCGCACCCCTTGGGTGGGATAGGCCAGCAGCATCCCCCCATCCACGCCTACGGCCCGATAGGGCACCAGACGCACCCCGCCAATGCCCTGGTCGTGGCACAGCCGGGCGCAGGCCACCGGATGGGCCACATCCGCCCCTGGGGGGAGCAGCCAGGCAAAATCCCGCCAATATGCCACCACCACCGGGCGGTTAGTCACCGGGTCTGAAAGGGTCAGCCCGGTGTCGTGGAGGGCGGTCATGGACACCACCCGTTGCGGGAAGGTCAATTCCATATGTACCAGTTCTGAGCCAGTGTGGGCCCCCAGCCGACGCAGCAGCAGCGAAAACACAAAATAACACGCCAGAAAGACCACCAGCAACAGTCTCAGGTCCATCTGCGTGTACAACACCCCGGATTGTAAGGTCAGGGAGGTATTCCCCAGCCACTCGAACCCCAGCACGGCCCCAGCCAGGCCCGCAGAGGCGGCGAAAAACAGCCCCAGCACCCGCCACAGCCGCACCTCTCCCCCGTAAGCGCACAGCACCATCACCACTGCCACCGCCACCTTACAGGGCAGCAAGGACAGCCACCCCATACCAGGCAGGAAGATCGCCACGGCGTACAGCGCGCCCACAGCCGCCCCCAGAGCAATCCGCCACCGGCGCAGCCCCGCCCCAGCCAGTCGCCCCGCTCCCAACAGCAACAGGTGATTGGCAATGAAATTGAGCAGCCACAACAAGTCCACATACACCACAGTCATCGGCATCCCCCCGTTCTCTGACGCTCTCCCATTATAGTCCCCCACTCCTTCAAAAAAGGTCAAAGGATGTTTGGATGCAAAAACACCCGCAAGGCCGGGGATCTCTCCCCACCTCACGGGTGTTTTCTCATTTTTACAGTTCTTGCAGGGCGGAAAGCAGGGTCTCCATCTCCTCATCGGTGCCAATGGAAATACGCAGCCAGTTGGAAATGGCGGGGTTGGACCACCACCGCACCAGCACCCCACGCTCCCGCAGCCCGTCCAGCAAGGCCTTGGCGGACTTGTCCGGATGGGAGGCAAAGAGGAAGTTGGCCTGAGAGGGAAGCACGGTGTAGCCCATCTCGTTGAGTCGCTGGGCGGTGCGGGCCCGGGTGGCCATCACCTTCTGGCACGTCTGAGCAAAGTAGGCCTCATCCTGGATGGCCGCCTTTGCCCCTGCCTGGGCCAGCCGATCCACGGGGTAGGAGTTGATGGAGTCCCGGACGCAGCACAGACCCTGAATCAGGTTCTCGTTGCCCATGGCCCAGCCTACCCGCAGCCCAGCCAGGGCCCGGGACTTGGAGGCGGTCTGGATCACCAGCAGATTGGGGTAGCGGTCAATGAGCCTCACTGAGCTCTCCCCGCCGAAGTCCACATAGGCCTCATCCACGATGACCACCACGTCCGGATTGGCCTGCAAAAGCTTCTCCACCACGTCCCGGGACACCCCAATGCCGGTGGGTGCATTGGGGTTGCACAGCACCACACCGCCGTTTTTCCCCATCAGCTCCTCCACGGGCGTGGAGAAGTCCGGGTTCATGGGCACCTGGCGGCAGGTGAGTCCAAAGTAGTTGGTGTAGACGGGATAGAAGCTGTATGTAATCTGGGGAAAGACGATCTCTTTGTCTGGGTCAAAAAAGGCCTGGAAGGCAAAGGCCAGCACCTCGTCCGAGCCGTTTCCGCAAAAGACCTGGTTGGGGCTGAGCCCCTCCCGCTGGGCAATGGCACGGCGCAGTTCCAGACACTCCGGGTCTGGGTAGAGGCGCAGGGTCTCCCCCGCCGCCTGGGTGATGGCCTCTAATGCCTTGGGCGAGGGGGGATAGGGGCACTCGTTGGTGTTAAGCTTGACAAAGGTGCGCCCTTTGGGCTGCTCCCCCGGTACATAGGGTACTGCATCCACAATGCGGCGGCTCCAAAACGCTTTCATGCCTGTCCCTCCTCCTCTCGCTTCACCCGCTTGATGGCCTTTTCCGCCTTGGCCCGGGGAATCATCATCTCACGCTGGCAGCCCAGGCAGCGCAGCTTGAAATCCATTCCCACCCGCAGCACCTGCCAGTCCTTACAGCCGCAGGGGTGCTGCTTTTTCATCTCCAGCACGTCGCCGACGTGGATATCCATGGGCATGGAATGCCCCTCCTCTCATTGGTGTTTGATTTTGTCCCAATAGGCCTTGGCAGCCTGCTCGGTTTTGTTGGGGCCGTATTCGTAGTATACCCGCCCCAACAGAGCGTCGGGCAAATACTGCTGCTGCACCCAGTGGTTGGGGAAGTCATGGGGATAGAGATAGCCCTGCTCCCGCTCAAAGCCGGTGCCGTCGGCGTGGACGTTTTGCAGGTGCCGGGGAAAGTCCCCGGTCTTCCCCGCCCGCACATCCGCCATAGCGGCGTTGATGGCATCGTGGCCCGAGTTGGACTTGGGGGCAGTGGCCATGAGAATGGCGGCATCCGCCAGGGCCAGCCGGGCCTCGGGCAGCCCCAGCATGGTGGCGGCATCCACGCAAGCTTTCACAATGGGAATGACCTGGGGATAGGCCAGCCCCACATCCTCACAGGCAATCACCATCAGCCGCCGACAGGCGGACAGCAAATCTCCCGCCTCCAGCAGCCGGGCCAGGTAGTGCACCGCCGCGTCGGGGTCGGAGCCCCGGATGGACTTTTGCAGGGCGGATAGAATATCGTAATGCTGGTCCCCGTCCCGGTCATAGCGCATGGAGGAGCGTTGGGCCACCAGCTTGGCATCCGCCATGGTGATGGTGCGCACCCCGTTGGGCGTGGCGGCAGCGTTCATGAGCACCTCCACCCCGTTGAGGGCCTTGCGCACATCTCCCCCGCTGGCTTGGGCCAGGTACTCCTTCACGCCGTCTTCAAAGTGGCTCTCGCCTCCCAGCTCCTCATCCATGAGCTTCACCGCCCGCTCCACCGCCGGAAGCAAATCTTCTGGCGTGAGGGCCTTGAATTCAAAGACGGTGGATCGGGACAGGATGGCGTTGAAAATGGTGAAATAGGGGTTCTCCGTGGTGGAGGCGATGAGGGTAATTTTCCCCGTCTCCATATACTCCAGCAAAGTCTGCTGCTGCTTTTTGTTGAAGTACTGGATCTCATCCAGGTAGAGCAGTACCCCGTTGGGGGCCAACAGCGTACCCACCTGGTCCATCACCTCTCGCACATCCGCCAGAGAGGCGGTGGTGGCATTGAGCCGCCGCAGGGTGCGCCCGGACCGTTTGGCGATGATGTCCGCCACCGTGGTTTTCCCCGTTCCCGAGGGGCCGTAAAAGACCATGTTGGGGATATTGCCGCTGTCCACAATGCGGCGCAGCAGGCCGTTCTCTCCTAAAATGTGCCGCTGTCCCACCACGTGCTCCAAGGTCTGGGGACGGATGCGGTCTGCCAAGGGCTGATACATGCCCCATGCACCTCTCTTTCCTGGGAAATTCTCTTGTGACATTTTAGCACACAAAAGCGGTTCCCGCAAGGGAGAGGATGGGGCTCAGTGGCAGCGCACCATATGCCGGATCAGCCCCGCCACCGTGCGCACCTGCTGGGTAGTGTTGAACACCGAAAAGCTCAGCCGCACCGTCCCGGTGTCCAGGGTACCGGCGGTCTGATGGGCCAGGGGCGCACAGTGGAGCCCTGCCCGCACCCCGACGCCGTGTTGGGCCAGCCACGCCCCCACCTCTTCGCAGTCCATCCCCTCCACCGTGATGGAGCACACCCCGCTCTGGGCCTCATTCCCCCGGAAGACCCGCACTCCCTCGATGTCCTCCAAGGCGTCCATCATACGGCTGCACAGGCAGTGCTCATAGGCCCCGATGCGGGACACCCCCTTGCGGCGGACAAAGCGCAGGCCGGCCAGCAGCCCCGCCGCCCCTGCCACGTTCTGGGTCCCCGCCTCCAGGCGGTCGGGGAGCACCTGGGGCATAGCCTGGTTTTTGGACTCGCTGCCCGTACCCCCGTAGAGCAGCGGAGTGGGCAGTTCTTCCCCGCACAACAGCAGCCCGGTGCCTTGAGGTCCATACAGCCCCTTGTGCCCCGGCATGGCCACGTAGGCCGCCCCCCATCCGGACAGGCTCACAGGCAGACACCCCGCCGATTGAGAGGCATCCACCAGCAGAGGCACCCCACGCTCCCGGCACATCTGAGATAGCTCCTCGATGGGCAGGATGAAGCCAAAGACGTTGGAGACGTGGGTACAGATGACCACATCCACCCCCCGCTCCAGTTCCCGGGCAAAGACCTCCACCATCCCCGCATGGTCAAACACCGGGGCCTGGGCCACCCGGATGGTGATATCCTTCCGGGCGCACAGGGGCCGGGTGACGGCGTTGTGCTCATAGCCGGAGATGAGTACCGTGTCCCCCGGGCGCACCAGGGCGTGGATGGCCATGTTCAGGGCATGGGTGGCGTTGTAGGTGAGCACCACCCGTTCAGGACTGGGCACGTCAAAGAGCTGGGCGGCGGTGTCCCGCAGCTCAAAGAGGGTGTCGGCGGCCCGCATCCCCGCCCGGTGCCCACCCCGGCCGGGGCTGGCCATATGGGTCATGGCCCAGGCGGTGGCTTGGGCCACCGCTGGGGGCTTTTCCATGGTGGTGGCAGCACTGTCCAGGTAAATCATACTTCCACCTCCTCATACTCGCCACTCTCCAGCTGGCGATACACGCCCCGGGGGTTGAGATGCTCCCCCCGCAGCAGATCCATGGCCTGCTCCAACCACCGCTGGGATATCTTTATACAATAGGCGCACCCTGCTTTGGAAATCAGGCGCGGCGCTCGCACCAGGTAGGCAGAAATCCCTGCCCGCTCCAACAGCCGCCCCCCACGCTGGGCATAGGTCAGGGAGCGGCATACAATCAAGTAATATACCATAGGGTATCATTTCCCTTCCCGCTGGGTTTGGGTCCGCTCCCATAAAAAAGATACGGACGCTCTTGCACATCCTATGCACAAGAGCGTCCGCAAGTGTCAGCGGTTGAGCAGAGCCACCGCGTGGGCCGCCATGCCCTCTCTGGTTCCGGTGAAGCCCAGCCCCTCTTCGGTGGTGGCTTTGACGTTGACGCAGTCCTCTTCCACCCCCAGGACCTGGGCGATGTTGCGCCGCATCTGGGGGATGTGGCCGGCCAGCTTGGGCCGCTGGGCCAGGATGGTGGCATCCACATTGCCCACGGTATACCCCTTCTCGCTGAGCATCTCCCGCACACGGGCCAGCAGCACCATGCTGTCTATGCCCTCATAGGCGGGGTCATTGTCCGGGAAGGCGTGGCCGATGTCCCACAGACCAGCGGCACCCAGCAGGGCATCCATCACCGCATGCACCAGCACGTCGGCGTCGGAGTGGCCCAACAGGCCCAGCTCCCAGGGGATTTCCACGCCACCCAGAATCAGCTTGCGCCCGGCTACCAGGCGATGTACATCATATCCGTGTCCCACTCGCATCATTGGTTCCTTCCCTCCAAAATCACTCGAGCCACCGCCAGATCCGCCGGAGTGGTCAATTTGATGTTGCTCCGGTCCCCCTCCACCAGGGACACCGACATACCCAGCCGCTCCACCGCCGAACAGTCGTCGGTGAGAGTGGCGTTGTCCTGCAAGGCCTTGGTCAGCGCGCCTCGGATGAGGTCTGCGTCAAACACCTGGGGCGTCTGCACGGCAAACAGAGTTGCCCGGTCCGGGGTGTGGTCCACCACACCCCCATGGGCCACCTTGATGGTGTCCTGCACCGGAATGGCGGGCGCTGCCGCCCCAGTCTGGTGGGCTTTGTCCACCACCCGCTCCATCACCGCCGTGGAGACAAAGGGCCGGGCCCCGTCGTGGATGCCGATGAGCTTGGCGTTCTCGGACACCTCCAGGGTGCCCAGATGCGCCGACTCCACCCGGGTGGCTCCGCCCCGCACCACGGTTTTCACCTTCTGAAGGCCCAATTCCCGGCACAGGCTGCCAATGGTGCCCACCAGGTCCTCCCGGGTGACCACCACAACCTCGTCCACCCGGTCGCTGCTCTCCAGGGCCAGCAGCGTGTGG
Organism: uncultured Oscillospiraceae bacterium; assembly: GCA_944385485.1. Classification (GTDB taxonomy): domain Bacteria; phylum Bacillota; class Clostridia; order Oscillospirales; family Oscillospiraceae; genus Enterenecus. The sequence goes on along the minus strand of CALWXL010000019.1, from coordinate 3,363 downwards.
GCCAGCACCGGCCGTCCATCCAATTCCAGAAGCATTTTATCCTGTCCCATGCGCTGGGATGACCCGGCGGCCACCACCACCATGGCACAGGTGGCCTCCGGGTCCTTTCGTTTTCGTCCAAACAATGACATATCATACCCTCCGCTACAAAAAAGGAGCCCACAGGCTCCTTTTTGATTAGTGATGCAATACCTTGTTGACCCGCTCTTCCACAGCCTCATAGGGCATACTCTGGGCCAACACCAGCTCGGAAATCAGGATTTGCTTGGCCGAGTGGAGCATTTTCCGCTCCCCGGTGGACAGTCCCTTCTGGGTCTCCCGCATCATCAGGCTCTTGACCACCTTGGCCACTTCCAGCAAATCCCCACTTTTGATGCGCAGCATATTTTCCCGATACCGACGGTTCCAATTTGGGGTCATTTCCACTTGGATGTCTTCCATTGCCGTCAGAATGTGGGTGGCCTCCTGGCCAGACACCACGGGGCGGACGCCAATCTCATCGCTGTGCTCTGTGGGAATCATGACCATCATGCTTCCAGCAGACAGCTTGAGCAAATAGTAGTCCTGGACTTTTCCCGCTACCTTTTTGCGGACAATGGAGTCAATGACTCCCGCCCCGTGCATAGGATGTACCACCTTATCACCAATCTGATACACGATTCCACCTCCCAAATATGTATAAGCTCACAAAGTTAGTATACCCCTTTTTCCAATGCAATGCAAGTGGGAGTGGAATTTTTCCAATCTTTTTATCTGAAATTGACAAAACGGCGGTGTTGCCCAGCGTTCCTTGGCAACACCGCCGTGTCTTATTTGATATGGTTGCGCAGCACTCCGATGTGGGAGATCTCCACCTCCACCACATCGCCCGCCTGCATGGGGCCGATGCCGGCCGGTGTGCCGGTGGCCACCACGTCACCGGGCTCCAGGGTCATGGAGGCGGTGACAAACTCCAGCAGCTGGGGGATGGGGGTGATAAAGTCCCGGGTGTTTCCCTGCTGCACCACCTTGCCGTTGAGGCGGGTGGTCACGTCCAGGGCGGAGGGGTCCACTCCGTCCACCACCCAGGGGCCCACGGGACAGAAGCCGTCCATGGACTTGCCCCGGGTCCACTGCCCGTCGTGCTTTTGCACGTCCCGGGCGGTGACGTCATTGAGGCAGGTGTAGCCCAGCACGTAGTCCTGCCAATCCGCAGCGGCAATTTTGGTAGCCCGGCGGCGGATCACCACACCCAGCTCTCCCTCATAGTCCAGGCGCTGGACAAAGTCGGGGGGCGTGATCTCCCCCTCCGGGTGGTTGAGGGCGTTGAGCCCCTTCATGAACAGGACGGGAAATCCCGGGGGCTCCGCCCCCATCTCCCGGGCGTGCTCGGCGTAGTTTTTGCCGATGCACACCACCTTGGTGGGGGTGCAAGGGGCCAGCAGAGTACAGTCAGATAGAGGGATACTGCCCCCGTCGTACTCCACACCCTCACAGGGGGCCTGGGTGAGGGTTTTCACCTGCTCCCCCTCCACCACGCCCCACCGGGGGCCATGATCGCCTTGGAACCGCACATACTTCATCTCTCAGCCCTCCATATGGTTGAAGATCAGCTCCAACAGCTCCTGCTTGCCGTCCCCCTTCTCAGCAGAGAAGGGAATGACGGGCACCTCGTCGGGCAGTTCCAGGGTGTCCCGCACCCGCTGGAGGTTGGAGGCAATCTCGCTCTTTTTCAGCTTGTCCAGCTTGTTAGCCACCACCACATAGGGCTTGTCGGTGGTGAGGAAGAAGTCGCTCATCACCTTGTCGTCCGCTGTGGGCTTGTGGCGGGAGTCCACAATGAGAATGCCCAGGGTCATCAGGGAGGTGTCGGCAAACCAGCCCTCAATGAGCTTGGCCCACCGGGCCCGCTCGGCCATGGACACCTTGGCGTAGCCGTAGCCGGGCAGGTCCACCAGGTAGAGCTGCTTGTCGACGAGAAAATAGTTGATGTGGGTGGTCTTACCGGGGGCGGAGCCCACCCGGGCGAAGTTCTTGCGGTTGAGCAGGCGGTTGATCACCGACGACTTACCCACGTTGGACCGTCCGGCAAACACCACCTGGGGCAGGGTGTCCCGGGGAAAGTCGGCGGGCTTGGCCGCCGAGCGGACAAACTCCGCCTGATTCAAATTTACTTTCATATGCCTCACCTCACTGGCACAGATTCACCGCCGCCCCGGAGGTCTTCCCCGGCTCGGGGGTGATGACGGCGTCACAGGTCTTGGGAGTGCTGCACTCCCCCATCAGGGCGTAGGCCAGCACCTGGTCGGCACTGGTCACCGGGAGGAACTTCAAGCTCTCCCGTACCAGGGGGTCGATCTCCTCCAAATCTTTCACGTTGTCCTGGGGCAAAATCACGGTGCTCATGCCGTTGCGCAACGCAGCCATGGTCTTCTCCTTCAGTCCACCAATGGCCAGTACACGGCCCCGCAGGGTCACCTCTCCGGTCATGGCCACGTCAGGGCGCACCGCCACTCCCGTGAGGGCGGACACCATGGCGGTGGTGATGGCAATGCCCGCCGAGGGGCCATCCTTGGGTACCGCGCCCTCGGGGAAGTGGACGTGGATGTCCTTGTCCTTATAGAAGGTCCCGGACAGGCCCAGCTGGGAAGCCCGGCTGCGGATGTAGGACAGGGCGGCCCGGGCGGACTCCTTCATCACGTCGCCCAGGTTACCGGTGAGTTCCACCTTTCCGGTACCATCCACCACGTTGACCTCCACCTCCAGGATTTCGCCGCCCACGGAGGTCCAGGCCAGGCCGTTGACCACACCCACCTGGGGCTGGCCCACCGTCTTGTCGGGGGCGTAGCGGCGCACGCCCAGGAAGTCCTGCAAGTTCTCGGGGGTGATGGGAACGGTCTTGGCTTCCTCCCGCACCAGCTTCATGGCGGACTTGCGGCACAGCTGATCCAGCAGCCGCTCCAGGCGGCGCACCCCCGACTCCCGGGTGTATCCGGAGATAATCTGGCGCAGAGCCTGGTCGTTGAGCTTCACCTGGCTGCGGGTGAGACCGTGGGCTTTCAGCTCCTTGGGCCACAGGTGGCGCTTGGCAATCTGCACCTTCTCCTCGTCGGTATAGCTGCCAATCTCAATGATCTCCATACGGTCCAGCAGAGGCCGGGGAATGGTGTCGGTGGTGTTGGCGGTGGCGATGAACAACACCTCGGACAGGTCGAAGGGCATTTCCAGGTAGTGGTCCCGGAAGGTGGCGTTCTGGTGTACGTCCAGCACCTCCAGCAGAGCGGCGCTGGGATCGCCCCGGTGGTCGCTGCCCACCTTGTCCAGCTCGTCCAGCACCAGCACCGGGTTGACGCTCCCCGCCTGGCGGATGCCGGCGATGATGCG
>CALWXL010000018.1 GCA_944385485.1 uncultured Oscillospiraceae bacterium | reverse complement strand
TAGTACTGACGGCGCTCGGAGTGGCCGATGATGACGTACTTGGCGCCCACTTCCTTGAGCATCTCCACGGTGACCTCGCCGGTGAAGGCACCGGAGGCCTCGTAGTGGCAGTTCTCACCGCCGATGGCCAGACGGGTGTCCTTGAACAGCTTCACAGCGCCGGGAATGTTCACAGCGGGAACACACAGAACCACTTCGCACCACTTGTGCTTGCCCAGCTGGGGCTTGATGGCCTCGGCGTAAGCACGGGTCTCGGACAGGGTCTTGTTCATCTTCCAGTTGCCAGCGATGATGGTCTTACGATATTTCAGATTCATAAGAATGTCGTCCTTTCTGTATAGGGGTGGGGCATATTGTCACGCTCGGATTGGACGCATGGCCGGGCCTCTAAGCCCGCCGACTCCGGGCAAACCCGGGGAGGCAGATGTGCCACCCCTGGGCTTTGCCCATCCGCTTTGGGTTTAGCGGCCCTATGCGTCTATCCTCAACGCTTCTTTAATTACTTATCCAGCAGGCAAGCCACGCCGGGCAGCTCCTTGCCTTCCAGGAACTCCAGGGAGGCGCCCCCGGCGAAGCAGGCTTCGCCGGGAACCCGGGATGATTTCAATCCTCGGGCGAAGTGAATTCGCCCTGCGGCAAGGTTTGCTTCGCAAACGCTTGGACGCACCTGTGGTGCGGCTCGCTTACGCTCGCGCGGCGGCGCAGTTGGATTTTACTTATCCAGCAGGCAAGCCACGCCGGGCAGCTCCTTGCCTTCCAGGAACTCCAGGGAAGCGCCGCCGCCAGTGGAGATGTGGGTCATCTTGTCGGCGAAGCCCAGCTGAGCCACGGCAGCAGCGGAGTCACCGCCGCCCACGATGGTGATGGCGTTGGTCTCGGCCAGAGCCTTGGCCAGAGCGCGGGTGCCCTCAGCAAAAGCGGGGAACTCGAACACGCCCATGGGGCCGTTCCAGATCACGGTGCCGGCGTCCTTCACGGCGTCAGCAAACAGCTCGATGGTCTTGGGGCCGATGTCCATGCCCATGCGGTCGGCAGGGATAGCCATGGTCTCAACCAGCTCGGGAGTGGCGTCAGCGGAGAACTCAGCAGCGCACAGAGTGTCCACGGGCAGCAGGAACTTCACGCCCTTCTCCTTGGCCTTGGCCATCATCTCCTTGCAGTAGTCCAGACGGTCCTCCTCCAGCAGGGAGGTGCCCACGGTGCCGCCCATAGCCTTGATGAAGGTGTAGGCCATGCCGCCGCCGATGATGATGGTGTCAGCGATGTCCAGCAGGTTGTTGATGACGCCGATCTTGGAAGAGACCTTGGCGCCGCCCAGAATGGCAACCAGAGGACGCTTGGGGTTGGCCAGAGCGCCGCCCATGATCTCCAGCTCCTTCTCGATCAGGAAGCCGGACACGGCGGGCAGGTAAGCGGCCACGCCAGCGGTGGAGGCGTGAGCGCGGTGCACGGTGCCGAAGGCATCGGACACATAGACCTCGGCCATATCAGCCAGAGCCTTAGCGAACTCAGGATCGTTCTTCTCCTCGCGGATGTCGAAGCGCAGGTTCTCCAGCAGCATGATCTGGCCGGGCTGGAGAGCAGCGGCCTTGGCCTTGGCGTCCTCGCCGATGGTGTCGTTGGCGAAGATGACCTCGCAGCCCAGCAGCTCGCTCAGACGCTTGGCAACGGGAGCCAGAGTCAGGGACTCCTTGCGCTCACCCTTGGGCTTGCCCAGGTGAGAGCAAGCGATGACAGCAGCGCCCTGCTCCAGCAGGTACTTCAGAGTGGGCAGAGCAGCCACGATACGCTTGTCGTCAGTGATGGCACCGGTGGCCTTGTCCTGGGGGACGTTGAAGTCGCAGCGGCACAGCACCTTTTTGCCCTTTACATCCAGATCCTTGACAGTCTTTTTGTTGTAGTTCATGTTCAGGCTCCTTTCAAAGTAACAGGGAAATAAATATATTACCTTATGGTATATATAATTGGGGTGCAGGGTGGAACCACCCTGCGTTTCGCAAAACCCATTGCGAACAAATCAGGCATCCTCAGCCATGCAGCCCTTACCGGAAAGTCCGGGAAAACCTTGCTGCTTCAAGGCCACCCCCACAAAACAGGTTTTGTGGGGACCCCCGAGGATTTCATATGCGCAGGCCGGAAGTGAATTCCGTCCTGCTCCGCCGCATCAGCGGCGGCCCGCCGGGGGCGGGCTTACTCGGCCTTGGCCATCGAGCCTTCCCCGGACAAGCCGGGAAAGCCTTGCTGTTTCAAGGCCTCGTAGGTAAGTATGGCCACCGAATTGGACAGGTTCAGGCTCCGGGCATCCTCCCGCATGGGGATGCGGATGCAGCGGTCCCGGTATTGTTCCCGCAGCCACTGGGGCAGTCCGGCGGTCTCTTTTCCGAAAAACAGCCAACAGCCGTCGGAAAAGGACACATCCGAGTAATCCCGGGGTGCTTTGGTGGTGGCCAGCCACAACTCGGGCTGGGGATGTTGGGAGAAAAAGTCATCCAAGTCTTTGTACACCGTCAGCTCCACCATGGGCCAGTAATCCAGACCCGCCCGGCGCACCGCTTTTTCGCTGATATCGAACCCCAAAGGTTCGATCAGATGCAAATGGCAGCGGGTGGCGGCACAAGTGCGAGCGATATTCCCACAATTCTGTGGGATTTCAGGTTCGACCAAAACAATATTGACCATAATCTCCTCCTTCAACCATGGACATTATATTCGCTTTTGCTCCAAATTACAAGAGAAAAAATGGGCATAAAGGCAAAAATAATAACATTTTTCCCGACGTGAGAAAAAACTATGAATTTCGACCAAAATAGTGGAAAAATTAACAATGTAAATTTTATGAATTTATAAATTCTAACAAAAATTGAGATTTTGTATTATGCAAGCTACTTACTGAAAATGGAAGTTAAAATTTTTTTCAACGAGCGGGAACTTTTTCCCCGCCCCAGCGTCTACCCATACAGCGGGGCACAACAGGCCCTGACTGTCAAACCAAACACATAAGGAGAATTGCGAAATGTTGAAGAAGATCGTGACTTTGGCCATGGCTGCTGTCCTGGCTGTGTCCATGGTGGCCTGCGGCAACACCGCCGCCCAGCCCACTGCCACTCCCACGCCCAAGCCTGTGGATCTGGCTGCCTTTGGCGAGAAGTACGTCACCGACCAGGTGATGCCCCCCCTGCTGGACACCAACGAGGACATGGGTAAGCAGATTCTGGACATGAACTATGTCGGCCTGAGCGAGATGGAGCTGGAGCAGTGCCTGCCCTACGTGTCCATGATGAGCATCAACAACAGCGAGATGGTGCTGGTGCAGACCAAGAGTGCCGATGACGTTGCCAAGGTCAAGGAGATTTTCCAGGCTCGCATCGACAATATGCTCAACGGCGGTACTTTCTACCCCGAGACCATTGAGATCTGGCAGAACAACGCTGAGATCGTAGAGAATGGCAACTATGTGGCCCTGGTGGTGAGCACCGACAAGGACGCCATCGTGGAGGCTTACAACGCCCTGTTTGCCTAAAAAATTTCTGGTGAATGGCCCGGTTGAGCCATCACAATTTGAGCAATCGGCTGAATTTTTGCCAGGCCCACACGGGGTGTTGCATTTGGCAACACTCCGTGTTACTTTAATAAGAGCAATTTGTCAACTGAGGTGACTGCCGTGGTATTCTCTACCCCATATTTTCTCTTTTTATATTTGCCCACAGTGCTCCTTCTGTACTATATTTCCCCGCTGAAGTGGCGGAATCTGGTGCTGATGGTGGTCAACCTGATCTTTTACGGCTGGGGCGAGCCGGTGTATATCATCATCATGCTCATTTCCATCGCTTCCAACTATGCCTTTGGCCTGGTGGTGACCTGGTGTAAACGCAGGGAAAACCAGCGGGGGGCCAAGATCGCCGTGGCCCTGTCGGTGGTGTTCAACCTGGCGCTGCTGGGCTTTTTCAAGTACTGGGACTTCCTGGCCAAGTCGCTGGCGGGATTGGGCCTGGACATCATGCCCCAGTTTGGGCTGGGGCTGCCCATCGGCATCTCCTTCTACACCTTCCAGACCATGAGCTATACCATCGACGTATACCGGGGGGACTCCCGGGTGCAGAAGAACATCATCACCTTCGGTACCTTCGTCACCCTGTTTCCCCAGCTCATTGCCGGCCCCATCCTTCAGTATAAGGACCTGGATGCCCAGCTGGAGCACCGGGACCACACGGTGGAGCGGTTTGCCCTGGGCGTGCAGCGGTTTTGCGTGGGTCTGGCTAAAAAGGTGCTGCTGGCCAACAACCTGGGCAAGCTGTGGGATGTGTATCTGGCCACGCCGGGGGCGGAGCTGACCACCCTGGGGGCCTGGCTGGGCATTGTGGCCTTCTCCCTCCAGCTGTATTTTGACTTCTCCGGCTATTCGGATATGGCCATCGGCCTGGGCCGGATGCTGGGCTTTGAGTTCATGGAGAACTTCAACTACCCCTATATCTCCAAGTCCGCCACCGAATTCTGGCGGCGGTGGCACATCTCCCTGGGCAACTGGTTCCGGGATTATCTCTATATCCCCCTGGGGGGAAGCCGGGTGGGGAAAGCTCGCCTGATCTTCAACACCCTGGTGGTGTGGGCGGCCACGGGCATCTGGCACGGCGCCAGCTGGAACTTTCTCATCTGGGGTCTGTACTATTTCTGCTTTATTATGCTGGAAAAGCTGTGGCTGGGCAAATACCTGAAGAAGGCCCCTGCGGCTCTCTCCCACCTCTATGGCGTGGTGGTGGTTGTGGTGGGCTGGGCCATCTTTGCCGTGGAGGACTTCTCTGCCATGGGGCTCTATCTCAAGGCCATGTTTGGCATGGGGGCGGGGCTGGTGAACACCTCGACGCTGTACTACCTCTTCAACTACCTGCCCATGCTGGTCATCGCTTGCCTGGCTGCCACCCCCTTGGCTGCCAAGCTGTGGCGGAAACTGCCGGCCAAGGTGTGGAAGGTGGCGCTTCCCGTGCTGGTGTGTCTGGCCCTGGTGGTGGCCACCGCCTACCTGGTGGACGGCACCTATAACCCCTTCCTCTATTTCCGATTCTAAGGAGGTGAACCGCTGTGAGTAAAAAGTATGCATGGTTGATTACCGCTCTCTTCTGCGTGTTCATCTTTGGTTTTGGCGCGGCCCTGCTGATTTCCCCTGACCGGGACTTCTCGGAGCAGGAAAACCGCTATCTGGCCAAGTTTGAGGCTCCCACCCTCTCCACTCTGAAGTCGGGGGAGTTTATGAAGGACTTCGAGCAGTACGTCATCGACCAATTCCCGCTGCGGGATGAGTGGATTCAGATGAAAGCCTGGTGCGAGCGTCTGGTGGGCAAGCAGGAGAACAATGGGGTGTACCTGGGTACCGACGGCCAAACCCTCTTTGCCCAGTACACCAAACCCTCCCAGGAGGACTTGTCCAAGCGGGTCAGCTATGTCAACCAGCTGGGGGCCAACGTGGATGTACCCGTGTACTTCGCCCTCATTCCCGACAAGAGCTATGTGTGGGCTGACCGCCTGCCCGACCGTGCCCCCCTGGTGGACGATGGTTCCACCATCCAGGATGCCATGGAGCTCACCGGGGAGGATGTGACCTACATCGACCTGCGTGGGAAGCTGACCGGAGACGACGTGTTCTACCGCACCGATCACCACTGGAGCCTCTTCGGCGCCTTCCAGGGCTACCAGGCCCTGACTCAGGCCATGGGCGTGGATACGGTGACCCCCGACGGGGAGCCCACCATGGTCAGCGATGCCTTCTACGGCACCACCTACTCCTCCAGCGGAGCGGGATGGGTGAAACCGGACCAGATGTATACCTGGGTCAGCGAAGAGGGCATCACCGTGACGGCCTACCCCAAGGGAGAGCCGGAACCTGGGGTGCTGTATGACAAGAGCTTTTTGGAGAAAAAGGACAAGTACGCCATGTATCTGGGAGGGAACAAGCCCCTGGCTGTGGTGGAAAATCCCCAGGCAGAGGGAGGAAAGCTGCTGGTGCTGCGGGACTCCTATTCTGACTCCCTGGCTCCCTTCCTGGCCCAGAGCTACCAGGAAGTGCACCTGTTCGACGTGCGCTACAACCTGACTTCGGTCAAGGAATACGTGGAGGAACATGACATCGACCAGGTGCTGGTGCTCTTCTCTGCCTCCAACTTCTCCACCGAGTCCAATCTCTTTGTGATGAGCCGCTGACAAACCCATAGAATTGTCTGACGCACAGTCCGCCTCTTTGGACTGTGCGTCAGTGCGTATCTATGGAGGAAACATTCCCAGGTCACGGCAACGGTCCACAGCCCTGTGGGCGCATCCGTGGGAATTTCCGCGGCATCAGTGCTGTGCGCGGCCTGAGGATGATTGTGAGGGAAGGATAGCATCCTAAGCTGAAGAAACCCTGAAAATGCCCTGCTTTGGGTGTAAAGGATTTGTGAACATCGGGGTTTTCAGCTCCCTTTCAGAAATAAGGCGTAGTATACTAGAGAAGAAATCTATGCTGAAACGGTGGGAATACACCATGAAGATTTTAATTGTGGAAGATGATGTGCTGCTGGCCTCGTCCCTCCAGGAGCTGCTGGAGCAAAAGGGGTTTCAGGTGGAAGCGGTGCATGATGGGGAGGCCGGAGCGGATTATGCGCTGCTGGGCATCTACGATTTGCTGATTTTGGACGTGATGATGCCCAAGCTGGACGGCTATCAGGTGGCCCGTGAGGTGAGAGCCCGCCACTGTGGCACCCCCATTTTGATGCTCACCGCCAAATCCCAACTGGAGGACCGCATCCAAGGGCTCAACGCCGGAGCGGACTACTACCTCACCAAACCCTTTGACACCCGGGAGCTGTTGGCCTGCATCAACGCCCTGCTCCGCCGCTAGGGGGCCGAGGTGGACGAGCTGACCTTCGGCAACACCGCCCTGGACCTGGCTTCCTCCACGCTGGTGTGTGGGGACAGGCAAATCCGTCTGTCTGCTAAGGAGTTTGACATTATGCGCTATCTCTTCCAGTCCGGGGAGAAAAACCTGTCCAAAGAGGTCATTCTGGCCCGGGTGTGGGGGTATGACTCGGAGGCGGTGGAAAACCATGTGGAGGTGTATGTGGGGTTTTGCGGAAAAAGCTGCGCAGCATCGGTTCCAATGTGCAGATTCTGGCGGCACGAAAGCTGGGGTACCATCTGGAGGTGAGCGAGAATGATTAAGCGGCTGCGTTGGAAGTTTGTCCTCATCAATATGACCATCGTCACCCTGATGCTGTGCGTCATTTTCTCACTGCTCTATTCCTTCACTTGGGTGGATTTGGAGAACAAGAGCATTGCCATGATGCGCTCCATTGCCGACAATCCGGCAGGGCAGGGCAGGGCAGTCCCGCCGAGCAGGCCCACCAGGTGCGTCTGCCCTATTTCACCTTGCAGCTGGGGCAGGACCGGGAGATCATCGCCACCGGGGGCGGCTACTATGACCTGTCCAACCAGCAGTTTTTGCAGCAGGTGACCCAGGCGGTGCTGGACAGGTGCTGGAGGAGTACAATCTGCGCTACTGCCGGGTAATGACCCCGGGAAACCAGACCCTGGTGTTTGCGGACATGACCAGCGAGCAGGCCACCCTGGAAAACCTGGTCCACACCTGTATCTTTGTAGGAGTGGTGAGCTTTCTCACCTTCCTGGGGCTGAGCGTCCTGCTGGCCCGTTGGGCGGTGCGTCCGGTGGAGCAGGCATGGCGGGAGCAAAAGCAGTTTGTGGCCGATGCCTCCCATGAGCGGCCCCCCCTCACCGTCATCACCACCAATGCCGAGCTGCTCCAGCAGCAGGGGGTGGACGACCAGGCACGGGAACGGTTGTCCGGAAACGTGCTGGCCATGGCCCGGCATATGCGCACCCTGTTGGAGCAGATGCTGGAGCTGGCCAAGGGCGACCACCAGCAGGTCCAGAGCATCCACACCACCCTGGATTTCTGGGAGCTGGTGACCGAGGAGGTGCTGGGCTATGAGGCGGTGTTCTTTGAGCAGGGGCTGGAACTGGAGGGACGGGGAGAGGAGCATCTCACCGTCACCGGAGACACCGTGGCGCTGCGCCAGGTGGTGGATGTGCTTATGACATGAGCGCCACCAAGCTCTACTCCATCACCAGCAACACCAAGGTGGTGGTCAACGCCCTGGAAGAGGACGTGACCATCTACTGGGTGGTGCAGTCGGGGGAGGAGGACGACGTCATCGAAAACCTGTTGGGCAAATACGAGAGCTTGTCCGACCACATCCAAGTGGTGAAGAAAAACCCGGACGTGTACCCCACCTTCACCCAGCAGTACACCAACGAGACGGTGTCCAACAACAGCCTCATTGTGGAGTGTGGCGATCGGTTCCGCTACGTGCCCTATGAGGACATCTATGTCAGCGAAATGGATGTCTACACCTACTCCTATGACACCTCCTTCGACGGGGAGGGAGCCATCACCTCCGCCATTGACTATGTGGTCAACGAGGAACTGCCCAAGCTGTATTTCCTGGAGGGACACGGGGAGGGTGAGCTGCCCTCTGGCTTCACCGAGCAGATCGAAAAGGAGAACATGGAGAAGGATACCCTCTCCCTGCTCACCGTGGATGACATCCCGGAGGACGCCGACTGCCTGGTGATCTATGCCCCCACCACGGATATCTCCGTGGAGGAGCGGGATATGCTGGCCGAGTACACCCAGAACGGCGGCAAGCTGTTGGTGATGGCCGGACCCTCCAAAGAGGAAGACCTCACCAACCTCTATACCCTGCTGGAGGAGTACGGCGTGGAGCCGGTGGACGGCATTGTGGTGGAGCAGGACCGGGACCACTACGCCATTGGATACCCTTATCTCTCCATCGGGGACGGCAAGGTGTATCTGGTGGACCATGACCCCCTGGAGGAGTACGACGCCCAGCTCTCCGACCTCATCCGAAACGATGAGATGCCCGGCATGGAGGATGTCACCTCCATCCAGTTCAGCGGGACCCAGAGCTATGAGATTTACCATCAGGAGGACAGCACCCACACCTATTCCGAGGATGACGTGTACTTCCTCCGGGACGGGGACCTGCCCCTGAGCACTACCCGCACCGAGGGGTATCTCAACACCCTGCGCTTTTTGAGCCTGACCAACTACGTCAATTACAAGGTGACGGAGGACGAATTGGCCCAGTACGGCCTGGACAACCCCGACCTGACGGTGACGGTGACCTATACCCAGGAGGATGACGACGGCAATTCGTCGCAGGAAACCGCAACCCTCACCGTGGGCCGCAGCCAGGACCAGAAGGAGCAGGCCCAGGATGCAGCAGAGGGCGAGGAGGTGTCCGCCTATGCACGGGTGGGGGATTCCTCTATCATCTATGAGATCACCGGGTCGGACTACGACTCCATTCTGGCGGCCTCTTATGATGACCTGCGCCATCAGGAAGTGTTTTACGGGGATATGACCCAGGTCTATCAGGTGGATGTCACCATGGACGGGGCCACCTATACCCTCACCGCCACCCAGGGGGAGGACAGCACCACCTGGAGCTATGGCGGAGAGACGGTGGACGACTCTACCACCTTCACCTCAGGCATCACCGCCCTGACGGCCAGCAGCTTTACCAGCCAGGAGCCCCAGGGGGAGGAGGAGATCCGTCTGCTCATCTACCAGAAGAATGAGAACTTCCCCACGGTGGAGGTCACCCTCTACCGCCAGGACGGCACCTATTGCCTGGCCCAGGTGGATGGGGAATCCATGTGCCTGGTGGAGCGATCCACGGTGGTCGATCTGAAAGAAGCCATCAACGCCATTGTCTTGGGATAAGAGAAACGCCCCCCACGGCTTCCCAGAGGAAGCTGTGGGGGGCTGAATGGTTAGAGGGGTGGACGGACGCTGTCCCGGCATTGCAGGGTGGGGGAGAGGGAGAGCTGGACATAGTCCTCCAGTTCTCCGTCGATGCGCCGGGCCATGAGGGTGGCGGCCTGCTGTGCCATGGCATCCAGGTCCTGCACCACGGTGGTCAGCTGTACATCCATGAGATACTCTTGCAGCACGTTGTCGTAGCTGACCACAGACAGGTCCTCAGGCACGCAGACACCCAACTGGTGCAGAGCCCGCAGCAGGCCCAAGGCCATCATGCCGTTGCACACAAACACGGCGGTGGCCCGGCTGTCCAAGATGGCATATGCGGCCCGCTCACCGCTGTCCGGGCGGTTGTTGCCGGGAATCATGCGGTCGGGGGGGACGGTGAGGCCCGCCTGTTCCATGGCGGAGCGGAATCCCTGGAGACGGTGGGCGCCGTTGCCCAGCCCGTCATCCATGTAGATGCAGGCGATGTCCCGGTGCCCGGCTTGAAGCAGATGTTGGGTGGCCAGTTGACCGCCCAGAATGTTGTCGTAGCGCACCACGTCGCAGGGAGGGTGGTCCAGAGAACGGTCCACCATGATGTATGGCACGGAAAGCTGGGACAGGGCCTGTTGAAAGGTGTGGGGATGGGCGTAGGACTGGTTGCTCTGGATGACAAACAACCCATCCACCCCCCGGGCGCCAAAGCTGGAGATGAGCTGGAGCTCGGTGTCCAGGCAGTCGTCGCTGTTGGCAAACATCAGGTAATAGCCCAATTCCCGGCACTTTTTTTCCAGTCTCTGTGCCAGAGCGGAGAAGAAATGGTCCCCGATGTCGGGCAAGATCAATCCCAGGGTGTGACTGCGCTGGGTCACCAGAGCTCGGGCCACTTGGTTGGCCACATAGTTGCGGCGAGCGGCAATCTCCCGCACTTTTTGCTTGTTTTCCTCCGAAATTCGGCAGGGACGGTTGTTGAGAATGAGGGAGACTGCGCCCACAGACACGCCGGCTTCCTGGGCAATATCCTTTAGAGTTGTCTTTTTCACAGGCGATTCCCTCCTTGCTCGATCCGATTTCACCCATGATATCATAAAAGCCCCTTCTCTTCCAGTACTTTTCCTGGAAGAGAAGGGGCTTGCTTATGAGAGGGAGAGGATTAGAGGAAGATGACCATGGACAGCACGAACATGAACACCACACCCACCAGCATGGGTACGCTGGTGCGCTTGACCACTTCCAGAGGAGTCTTCTGGATGGAGCCGGAGACGATCATCACCACAGCAGACACGGGGGAGACGGCACGCAGCAGGTTGCCAGCCAGACCCATGGGGACGGAGACGGCCAGAACGCTGATGCCGGCGGCAGCGGCCAGAGGAACCATCAGAGGCACCATGGCGAAGAACAGGGCGGTACCACTGCCGCTGAGCAGCACGATGAGGGCGGTGAGAGCCACCAGGATCAGAGGCAGCACGAAGCCCATGCCGCTGCCCTGTACACCGGTCATGGCGTCTTGCAGGGTGGAAATGATGCCGATGGAGTTCAGACCGTTGACGAAGGTGGTGGAGGCCACCAGCAGGGCCACGATGGGAATGGCGTTGCCCATGCCCTTGAAGAAGGCCTCGGTGGACTCCAGGGTGGCCCGGGCGTTGCGGGAGCGGATAAGCTCACAGATCACGGCGATGACCAGGGAGAAGAGCACAGCCACTTCCACGCTGAGATTGATGGTGACGTTGGCCACAGACTGGAGGATGAACACCACGATCAGCAGCAGGATGGGGAGCAGAGGCAGAATGCCATAGACGATGCGGAAGAGCAGACCGCCTTCCACTTCTTCCACCTGGGCGGTCTGAGCCTGGGTGGAGGTGTTCCCCTTCAGGCGCTTGTCCTGGAACCGCTGCCAGAAGTAGTGAGCGGCAGCCATGACCAGCAGGGTGGGGATGGAGACGATGGCGTGATAGCGGAACACGTAGTCGCTGGCGGTGATGCCGGCAAACTCGGCGGTATTGGCCAGCTCCGCGGCGATGGCCACGTTATCGCTGCCCAGCGGGGTGGGCATAACGGTGGCGGTGGTGGCGATGATGGCGCCAGCGGTGAGGGGGCTCATGCCAGCCTTCACCATGATGGGGTAGAGGGTGGCCAGCAGGATGATGGCCAGGTTGGAAGCGCTGGGAATGACCAGAGAGAGCACGTTGCCCAGCAGGAACACCAGGGGAACCAGGATGTACACCGATTTGATCTTGGTGATGGGGCGGGTGAGCAGGCTGACGGTGACGTTGTTAGCCTTGATATGGCTCATGTAGGAGGAATATCCGCCCAGAATCAGGATGATAAAGCCGGCGGCGGAGATGGTGGATTTAAACTGCGATATGATGGCGGCCAGAGGGTCCAACCAGAAAATTCCGGTGGTTTCAAATCCGCTGGCAGAGATCTCATGGCCGGTGGCCATGGCCACAAACATAAGCACGATACCGATGAGGAAGAGGGAAATCTTGATGTCCATCTTCTTGATGAGCATGAAGATGACAATGGCAACGGCCAGGATTGCAGCGACATACATTAGCATAGTGATATCAATCCTTTCTTCTCTGTTTTCACCTGGGGAAGGTTACACGCACTGACCCACAGACTTCAAAAACCACTTGCGGAAGGCCTCGCCGTCGATGTCCACACAGACCTTAGCATTGGCGGGCTGGTGGAGATATCCCTTCAGGTCCACCACGGTGCAGCCCTTGGTCAAAGACCCGGCCAGCTCCACATCCACAAAGGTTTCGGCGATCTGGAACAGCTCCGGGCACAGCAGATAGGCCATGGCGCAGCTGTCATACATCTTCAGTCCGGTGCGGAAGGAGCCGCCCCGATACTTCTGGAACAGACAGTGGGCCATCTGTCCCACCTTGCCCAGAGCGGGCAGCTGAGCGGTGTCCTCGGGCATAACCAGCGCCTTCAGACCCACATCCAGAGTGGCCACGGCGATGGGCACTCCGCTGTCAAAGACCACCTTGGCGGCCTCGGGGTCGGTGGCAATGTTGAACTCGGACATGACACCCTTGTTGCCGCGGGTCACCGAGCCGCCCATCATAACGATCTCCCGGATGTTCTCCTTCACCTCGGGGTAGACGGAGAGCAGCAGAGCGATGTTGGTTAGAGGGCCGATGGGCACCAGGGTCATGGGCTCAGGGCTTTCCAGAATGACTCGGCGCATGGCGTTGATGGCGTGCTCCTCCAGCAGCAGCTTCTGCTTGGGCTCAGGGAAGTCAAAGCCCTCCATGCCGCTGGGGCCGTGGATGTCGGAGGCGTCCACCAGGGGTCCGATCAGGGGCTTGTAGGCGCCTTTGGCCACCGGAACATCCTTGCCGAAGAAGTGAAGCAGACGCAGGGTGTTGTAGGTCACTTTTTCCAAGGACACGTTGCCGGCCACCGTGGTGATGAGCTTGACATCCAGACGGGCATCAAACAGGGCGATGGCAATGGCCAGAGCGTCGTCAATGCCGGGGTCGGTGTCAATGATGATGGGGCGTTGGGTCAGCATAGCGACTCCTCCTTCAAAAATTGTTCAATGGTGTTCTGATCTGGGATGGACTGCTGGGCGCCGCAGTGGCCGATGGCCAGGGCTGCGGCGGCGGTGGCAAATCGGGTGCTCTCCTCCATGCTCTTGCCCTGGGACAGGCTGGCGGCCAGAGCTCCAATGTAGGTGTCTCCGGCGGCGGTGGTGTCCACCACAGTCACCCGTCTGGCTGGGACCAAAAACTCCTGTCCGTCGCAGCAGACGATGCTGCCAGCGTCCCCCAGTGTGATGATGACGTTGCGGACGCCCCGAGTCCGGAACCAATCCAGGGCCCGGTGCAGATTTTCTGCACCCTCGGCGGGGATTCCGGTGAGAAATTGGGCTTCCGTCTCGTTGAGCATCAGCAGGTCAATGCAGCGGTATACATGGTCGGGCAGCTCTTTGGCAGGGGCGGGGTTGACGATGGTGTACAGGCCCATGTGGTGGGCTCGCTCCACAGCGGCAAAGGTGGCCTCCAGGTCGCACTCAAACTGCGTGACGAACAAGTCGCCGGGACAGGCGATTTCCTCCAGAACGCTGCACACCTCTGGGCCAATCAGCGCATGGTTGGCACCTGCGTGGAGAATGATGCGGTTGTCGTTGTGATACCGGGTGATGAATGCCATACCCGAGGGGGTGTTTTCCCGGGTCTGCACATGAGTGACATCCACGCCGTAGGCCTTCAGAGCATCCAGAAGCTCCCGCCCAAAGACGTCGTCAC
Organism: uncultured Oscillospiraceae bacterium; assembly: GCA_944385485.1. Classification (GTDB taxonomy): domain Bacteria; phylum Bacillota; class Clostridia; order Oscillospirales; family Oscillospiraceae; genus Enterenecus. The sequence continues at coordinate 8,439 of CALWXL010000018.1, read as the reverse complement.
CCACACAGGCGATCATTTGGGACTGTGCGCCGGCCCGAGCCGCCGCCACCGCCTGGTTGCCTCCCTTGCCGCCTGGATTCAAAATCAGGTCGGAGCCGTCCACCGTCTCTCCGGCTTGAGGCAGGCGCAGACACTCAATGGTCAAATCCATGTTCAGACTGCCGAAGGTCACGACTTTACTCATGCCATCATCTCCTTACTTATTTTCTCAAATTCGTTCCGTCGGAATGCGTTGCTAAAACGTTTTATCACCTTGATTGTAGCTACAAAAATTGGGAAAGTCAAGTTGGCTTTTTTGACAGGGTTTGAAGGTCGGACATAGCAAAATGCACAAAAGATTTGGGAGCGTATACAAAATCAGGGTGGGTTTCTGGGCAAAATGGGAAAAGGCAAAAAAATCCCGGGCACAGAGACCCTCTCTGTGCCCGGGATTTTTGAAACGTATGAGGTCAGCCGCCCAGGTAAGCCTTCTTCACTGACTCGTCGTTGAGCAGCTGAGCGCCGGTGCCGGTGGAGACGATTTTACCTGTCTCCAGCACATAGCCCCGGTCGGCTACCGACAGAGCCATCTGGGCGTTTTGCTCCACCAGCAAAATGGTGGTGCCCGCCTTGTGGAGGTTGCGGATGATGTCGAAGATCTGCTCCACCAGAATGGGGGCCAGGCCCATGGAGGGCTCGTCCAGCATCAGCAGCTTGGGGTTGGACATGAGGGCACGCCCCATGGCCAGCATCTGCTGCTCGCCGCCGGACAGGGTGCCCGCCACCTGGCGGCGGCGTTCACTCAGGCGGGGGAACAGCTCATAGGCCCGCTCAATACCGGCGGCCACTGTGGACTTGGGTTGGGTGTAGGCCCCCATTTCCAGGTTCTCCTCCACGCTCATCTGGAGGAATACCCGGCGTCCTTCCGGCACCTGAGCCAGACCCTTGCCCACCAGCTTGTGGGCAGGCTGGCCCATGATGTTCTCTCCCATGAACTCAATGGAACCGGTGCGGGAGTGGAGCAGGCCGGAAATGGTCTGCAAGGTGGTGGTTTTGCCGGCGCCGTTGGCGCCGATGAGGGTGACCACCTCGCCGGGATGTACCTCAAAGGAGATGTCTTTGATGGCGTGAATGGCGCCGTAATACACGTTGATGTCGTTGACCTTCAGCATGGTCTTAGCCCTCCTTCTGTTTGCCCAGATAGGCCTCGATGACCACCGGGTTGTTCTGAATCTCCTCGGCGGTGCCCTTGGCGATGATCTGGCCGAAGTTGAGCACGCAGATGCCCTCGCAGATACCCATAACCAGGTTCATGTCGTGCTCAATGAGCATGATGGCAATGTGGAAGGTGTCACGGATTTTCACGATGTTTTCCATCAGCTCCACCGTCTCAGAGGGGTTCATGCCCGCCGCCGGTTCGTCCAGCAGCAGCAGGGAGGGGTTGGTGGCCAAGGCCCGGACGATCTCCAGCCGCCGCTGGGCACCGTAGGGCAGGGAACCGGCCTTATGACCCGCCAGATCCTGCATGTCGAAGATGGACAGCAGCTCCATGGCGCTCTCGTGGGCCATTTTCTCCTGCTTCCAGTAGTTGGGCAGGCGGAGGATGCCGGACAGGGCATTGTATCGGGTCTGGTTGTGGAGGCCAATCTTCACGTTGTCCTCCACGGACAGGTTGTTGAACAGACGGATGTTCTGGAAGGTACGGGCGATGCCCATGCGGTTGACCTGGGCGGGAGTCTTTCCGGCGGTGTCCATGCCGTCCACCAGGATGGTGCCCCGGGTGGGGTGGTATACCTTGGTGAGCAGGTTGAACACGGTGGTTTTACCGGCGCCGTTAGGGCCGATGAGTCCGGCGATCTCAGTGCGGCCCACGGTGATGTTGAAGTCCTTCACGGCCGCCAGACCGCCAAAGTCGATGCCCAAGTGGCTGCACTCCAGAATGGGGGACTTATAGAGGTCGCGTTCGGGGATGATGGAGTGGCTGGGGACGGGGACCATTTTACCTTTTTCAAATACCTTCTTAGCCATTGACGGCGGCCCCCTTTCTTCTCTTGGGAATCACACGGCTCGGAGCCGCCTTGAAGCGCTCGTTGTTGGTGGCCAGCATCACCAGGATGAGGACCACGGCGTAAGCCAACATACGGTAGTCGTTGAATTCACGCAGGGCCTCGGGCAGCACATACAGCACCACAGCGGCGATGATAGAGCCCCAGATGTTGCCCAGACCGCCCAGCACCACATACACCAGCACCAGAATGGAGGTGTTGAAGTCAAAGCGGGTGGAGGAGAGGGTGGAATAGTTCAGGCCGAAGAGGGCTCCGGCAGAACCGGCCATAGCGGCGGAGATGACAAAGGCCATCAGGCGGTATTTGGTGACGTTGATGCCCACGCTCTCGGCGGCGATGCGGTTGTCCCGGATGGAGAGAATGGCCCGTCCGGTGCGGCTGCGCACCAGGTTGAGCACGATGACCAGACACAGCATCACCAGCACAAAGCCCATGGGGAAGGTGGCCAATTTGTCCACGCCCACGGCGCCCTGAGCGCCTTTGATGATGGCCACGCCGTTTTCCGTCATGTTCAGGTTTTCCACGCTCAGCTTGCCAGAGAGGTTGAACATCACGTGCAGGCCGTTTTCGTCGTAGCCCACAATGAGGCAGTTGATGAGTTCCTTGATGATCTCACCAAAGGCCAGGGTGACGATGGCCAGATAGTCGCCCTGGAGGCGGAGCACCGGCACGCCCACGATAAACCCGGCGATGGCGGCGCAGATGGCGCCCACCACAATGGCGATGATCAGACGGGCCAGATCGGAGGGAATGGTCTGCTCCAGGCTCATGGCGGCGATGATGCCGGAGAAGGCGCCCACGCTCATGAAGCCTGCATGGCCCAGGGACAGCTCACCCAGGATACCCACGGTGAGGTTCAGGGACACGGCCATGACCACAAAGCAGCACACGGGTACCAGCATACCTTGAGTGGAGTTTTTCAGCATGTCGCCCTGTTGTAAGGCGAACATAATGACAAAGACGACGATGACACCCAGGTAGGTGAGAAAGTCGGTGCGGGTGGTCTTCTTTTTCAGCAAGTTTTTCATCTCTCCCACCTCACACTTTCTCGGGCACATATTTGCCCAGCAGTCCGGCGGGCCGTACCAGCAGCACGATGATCAGCACCGCAAAGACGATGGAGTTGGCCAGGGCGGAGGACAGGTAGGCCTTGGCCATGGACTCGATGACCCCCAGCAGGATGCCGCCCAGGAAGGCTCCGGGGATGGAGCCGATGCCGCCGAACACGGCGGCGGTGAAGGCCTTGATACCGGGCATGGAGCCGGTGGTGGGGTTCAACGTGGTGTAAGAGGAGCACAGCAGCACGCCGGCGATGGCCGCCAGAGCGGAGCCGATGGCAAAGGTCATGGAGATGGTGCGGTTGACGTGGATGCCCATGAGCTGAGCGGCTCCTTTGTCCTCCGAGCAAGCCCGCATGGCCTTGCCCAGTTTGCTGCGGTTGATGAACTGGGTGAGTACCACCATAATAATGAGACAGGCGGCAATGGTGAGGATGGAGATGTAGGGGATGGTGACGCCGCCCAGGGACAGGTTGCCGGGCATCACCGAGGCATAGGATTTGGTGCTGGTGCCCCAGATGAGCTGAGCGGCGTTTTGCAGAAAGTAGCTGACACCGATGGCGGTGATCAGCACGGCCAGAGTTCCGGCCTGACGCAGGGGCTTGTAGGCCAGGCCCTCAATGACCACGCCTAGCACCGTACATACGATGATGGCCAAAATGGTGGCCAGCCAGCCGGGAAGATCCAGGTAGAACACAGCACAAAAGGACACATAACCTCCCACCATGATGACATCGCCGTGGGCGAAGTTCAGCATCTTGGCGATGCCATACACCATGGTGTAACCCAGGGCGATGATGGCATAGACGCTGCCCAAGCTGATGCCGCTGATGAGGTAGTTGAGGAATTCTGTCATAAGCAATGGCACCTCATTTCTCTTTTCTCAAATCTCTTTCTCGCTTGTTCCGTGGCAGAGGCAACGCCTCTTGCCCCTCCCACAGAAAAAGCGGGGGCCTGCCAGGAGAGCAATTCTCCTGGCAGGCTGGAATTCATGTTCCGAAAATGGCAAGGTTAGGGGAGCACGTAGGCGCCGTCCTTGATGACCACGGCCATGGGAGCCTTGGACACCTCGCCGGTGGCCTCCCAAGTCATGTCAGCGCCGGTCAGGCCGTCAAAGCTCATGGTGGTGATCTGGCCAACCAGAGCCTCGCAGATGTCCTCGTAGGACATATCGGCAGTGCAGCCAGCGGCCTTCAGGCCTTCATAGACGATGTACACGGCGTCGTAGGCATCCGCAGCGAACTGGTTGGGAATCTCACCGAAGCGATCCTGGTACTCAGAGACAAAGTTCTGGGTCTTCTCATCCTCGGCGTCAGCGGAGAAGGGGGTCAGCAGCATCACGCCCTCGGCCAGAGAGGTGTCAAAGCCGGGGAGGGTGAGGATGCCGTCCATGCCGTCCACACCAAAGACGGTGGGAGCAAAGCCCATGGTCTTGGCCTGGTTGAGGATGACGGAAGCCTCCTGATAGTAGATGGGCAGGAACAGCAAGTCAGCGCCTGCGGCCTGGGCAGCGGTGAGCTGCACGGAGAAGTCGGTGGCGGTGTCGGCGGTGAAGGTGCCCTCAGAGACAATCTCTAGGCCCTTCTCCTCAGCCTCAGCGGCGAAGGTGTTGCGGATGCCCTGAGAGTAGTCGATGTCGTTTTGATAGATGATGGCAATCTTGCTGTCCGGCATGTTGGTGGAGATGTAGTCAGCAGCAGCAGTGCCCTGGTTGGGGTCGGTGAAGCAGACCTGGAACACGTTGTCCTTGCCCTCGGTAATGTCGGCAGAGGAGCCGGAGGGGGTGAGCATGAACATGCGGTCGGCGTTGGCCTCAGAGGCCACGGCGATGGAGGAGCCGGAGGTAGTGGGACCCACCAGAACCTGCATGCCCCAGTCCTTCAAGGTGTTGTAGGCGTTGACGGCGGTGTCGGCAGCGGCCACATCGTCCTCCGCCTTCAGGGACAGCTGGATGTCGCCGCCCAGAGCGTTGATCTCGTCCACGGCGATCTGTGCGCCGTTGGCTACGGCATTGCCGTAAATGGCGTTGTCGCCGGTGAGGGGGCCAATGGTACCAATTTTAAAGGTATTGCCGTCGGCAGTGTCGCCGCCCTTGCCGCCGCAGCCGGCCAAAAGACCCATGCACATGGCGCCGGCCATGGCAGCAGCCAAAACAGATTTCTTTTTCATAGAAACAACCTCCCAGTTTACCGATTTAATACGTTGCAAGCCTATCGGTAAGATTGTTGACAATTATAGACCTGGGTCACGGGATTGTCAACCTTAAAAATGAACAATGACCGTCCACGTGGGACGGTCATTGTGTTGCATACTGACGGACACTTGCCTTAGATCACCATTCCGCCATTGGGGGCCAGCACCTGCCCGGTGACGAAAGAGGCTCCATCCGAGGCCAAAAACAGGGCGCAGGCGGCACATTCTTCGGGGGTTCCGATGCGTCCCAGGGGGGTTTCCTCCGCCAGAGCGGCCATATCTTCGGGGGATAAGTGGGCGTTCATCTCGGTGGCGATGACTCCGGGGGCAATGCAGTTGACCCGAATGTTTGAGGGCCCAACTTCCTGGGCCAAAGCCTTGGTATAGGCGATCACGGCACCTTTTGTGGCGGAATAAGCCACCTCGCAGGAGGCTCCAACTTGCCCCCACATGGAGGAAAGGGTGATGATACACCCCTCTTTTCGGTGGATCATGTGGGGGAGTACCGCCTGGCAGCAGTAGTGCATTCCGTCCACATTGACCCCAAAGAGTTGGCGCCACTGTTCTTGGTCAATATCACTGACAAGCCCCACGTGGGACAGGCCAGAGCAACAAATCAAAATGTCAAGTTGACAAAAATTTTCTAACACATTGTCAACCATGGCTTTGGCCTGTTGTGGGTCGGACAGGTCGGCCACCACCTCCACCACGGGGACCGAGAGGGCGGAGAGCTCCTGGGCCAGGGCGTGGAGCTTGTCACGGTTGCGGTGGGCGTGGATGGCCACACTGTATCCGGCTTGGGCAAAAGCCCGGGCTGTGGCGGAGCCGATGCCGCCGGAGGCCCCGGTGATCAGGGCGTATTTCATACCATCACCTCGAAGAAAAGATAAAAAATTATATCATGAAAAAAAAGTGTTGACAAGAAGGGGAGGATTATGTATAATAGCATTCGTCCGTGAGACAAATGGACGATTAGCTCAGCTGGTATGAGCACCTGCTTGACGTGCAGGGGGTCACAGGTTCGAGTCCTGTATCGTCCACCATAAAACCGCTGTTTTCGAGAGAAAACGGCGGTTTTTCTTTACTTTTTCGAGGTGTTCACAGGGTGAGCCTTGACCACATATTCGTTTTGACCACAGTTTAGTCACAGACAGAGTAAAAGCTGCCCTCCGGAAGGCACACTTCCGGAGGGACTGCCTTCTTCTTTTAGACTGCCGGACGCCTGGCTTTGAGCGCTGCCAGTTCCTGTTTCATTTCAGCGATCAGTATTGCCAGCTTCTCCTCACACTCCGCCTCTGTGGGAGCGTAGATGTTCCGGGCCATGCGCTTGCCGTTGACCTTGGGGGAGTACCGTCCCTCCCAGAGGTAGTCGTTGATCTGGCTCACACAGCCGGTTCCCGGCTTGCGGTATTTGCCCTTCACCGCCTGGAAGGGGGCGGCTGCGGCTTGCCTGCGGGGTCTTGCGTTGGGAGGTGGCTCCACCCCGGCAATGCCCCGGTCGATGCGGTCAGCGGCTCTCTGGCGCATTTCATCGCTGACATGGGCGTAGACGTTCAGTGTCGTGGCGCTGGACACATGGCCGATGATGGCGGATAAGGTCTTGATGTCCATGCCATGCTCCAGGGCGTTGGTGGCGAAGGTATGGCGGAGGTCGTGAAAGCGGACGTGTTTGCATCCTGCCCGTTCCAGTACCTTGGACAGCTTCTTTCGTACTGCAGCTGGATCCAAGGGGGAGTCCTTCTTTTTGGGGGAGGGGAACATCCAGCGGGAGCTGCTGCCCTCCCGATACCGGAGCAGGACGTGGAGGATGGGGCGGGGGAGAACCAGACTTCGGCTGGAGGCTTTGGTTTTGGGCTGGGACACCACCAGCTTTTTGTGGATGCGCTGTACCTGCCGCTCTACCTTTAATTCACCCGTCTGCACATCCAGGTCGTCCCATTGGAGGGCCAGGATCTCCCCACGGCGCAGGCCGGTGGACAGCTCCAGCAGTAAGAGCTCATAGCACCCATCCTCTTTTGCCTGAATCAGCAGGCGTTGGATTTCCTCTCCGGTGAGCACCTGCATTTCCCTGGGGCGGGTGGTGGGCACCTTGCAGGCAGCGGCGGGATTTTTCTGGATCAGGCCCTCAGCCAGGGCCTTGTCCAGGGCCATTCGGCAGGTGACATGGCAGCTTTTCACCATCCGGTCGGATAGGCCAGGGCCGTACAGCTCCCTTTGAGCCAGCCGTCCGTTTTGTTTCAGTCGTTGATAGAACTGCTGGAGATCCCCTTGGGTCAGTTGGGAGAGAGGGATGTGCCCCAACTCCGGGATGATGTGCTGATAGATGCGGTTTTCATAGTCGGTCTGGGTTTTGGGTTTGATGCCTGGTTTGCAGTACTGCTGATACCAGTGATCCAACCATGCCCCAAAGGTCATGTCTACCTTAGGCGACTTGGGGGCTGCCCCCTGGATATCTTTTTTTAGGGCTTTCAGTTTGGCTGCACATTCTGCCTTGGTTTTGGCTAGAACGTTTTTGGTTTTGGGGCGTCCGTTGTCGTCGTAGCCGATGACATATCGCCCTTCCCATCGGCCGTCCTTTCTCAGGTGGAGACTGCCATCTCCACGTTTTCGTTTCTTTGCCATGGCTCCATCTCCTCTCCCAGTAGTTCTGTCAGAAAGCCGCCCACGATGTCGGCGGCGTTGCGCTGCATATCCCCCGTCACATGGGTGTAGGTGTCCAGGGTGAAGCTGGCCTTGGTGTGGCCCAGAATCCCGGACAAGGTTTTTGCATCCACGCCGCTGGACAGGGCATGAGTTGCGAAGGTGTGGCGGAGGTCATGGAAGCGAATGTCCGGCAATCCCGCCTCCTGGAGCAGCTCTTTCAATCTTCGATAGGCTTTGGAGGGAGAGACAGGTTGTTCTGGCCGGAGGGGATCGGGAAAGATCCACTGGGATAGGGCGGACTCCTTTCGCTCCCGCAGCATCTGGGCTGTGCTGGAGGGGAGGAGGATGGTCCTGGTTCCCGCATAGGTCTTGGTGTCCCCCACCTCTACGCCGCCGCCTTTTCTGGGGTGGATGGTGCGGCGCACCTTCAAGTGTCCGGATGCTTCGTCGAAGTCTGACCATTGCAGGCCGCACAGCTCGCCCCGCCGCAGACCTGTGGT
>CALWXL010000017.1 GCA_944385485.1 uncultured Oscillospiraceae bacterium | reverse complement strand
GCTGCAAGAGCACATCGCCGAGGACAAGCGGGAGAAGTACCTGGCCACCATTTGCAGCGAGGCGGAGCGGATGAACGACATGGTGTTGGAGCTTTTAGACCTGTCCCGGCTGGAGGCGGGGCGGGTGAAGCTGCGCCGGGAGACCTTCTCTCTGTCCGATCTCACCCGCTCCACCCTGGAAAAGCTCGCCCCCGCCCTGGAGGCCAAGGGGCTGCGGCTGTCCACCGCTCTGGAGGACCCCGCCCCTGTCCTGGCCGACCGGGGCCGCATGGCCCAGGTGGTGGAAAACCTGCTCACCAACGCCGTGAAATACACCCCCGCCGGGGGCAAGATCGGGGTGGAGGTGTCCGCCACTCAAAGCCACACCTCTCTGGTGATTTCCAACGACTGTCCCCCCATTCCCCCCCAGGAGCTGGAACAGCTCTTCGAGCCCTTCTACCGCCGCCCCGACGCCGCCCCTGGGGAGGGCACCGGGCTGGGTCTGGCCATTGTCCGGCACATCATGCAGCTCCACGGAGGCAACTGCACCGTTCAGGCCACCCAAACCGGGGTGGCATTCACCGTGACCCTATAAGAGGAGGAGGACTCCGGCTTTCGCCGGAGCCCTCCTCCTCTTTTACAGCGTAATTTTCACCTGTTCGCCCTCATGGCCCTCCACCTCCACCAGGGTCCACCTGGGGTGGCGGCGGCGGAAGCGGTGCAGCTCTTTGACAAACACCATCAGCTGGGCCCGGGTGACGGTCACCCCCTGTTTCTCCAACACCCGGCACAAAATCCCCGCGGTGAGGCCATTGACCACCAGGCGAGTGGGAATGGGGAGGTTGAGGTGAAAGTCCTTGTCTTTGACCACAATGCGCATGGACTCACTCCACGAAAATCCGCACGATGTCCCCCTCAGCGGACTCCACTTCCACCAGGTTGCCCACGGACCCGCAGCGCACCAGATTCAAAATCTTGCCCAGGTCGATGCCCTTTAGAGCGTCGTTTCCCGTAATCTGGGACATATCCACTCCCATGTCCATGGCAGCCTCCACCAGACTCAGGGGCAGGTTCACCCGCACCTTGTCCCCTTCGGCAGAGTCCACCACAATGCGCAGCACCATATCCTTCAGGTCCTTGCGCTGCTCTACGGGCAGCACTTTCACGGCTGGCTCCACCTGGGCCGCCTTGCCCGAGAGCAGCTCGTCCACGCTCACCCCCAGGATCTGGGCCAACTGGGGCAGCAGGGTGATATCCGGGCAGGTCTGATCGTTCTCCCACTTGCTCACGGCCTGGGGCGTGACCCCCAGCTGCTGGGCCAGCTCGTCCTGTTTCAGCCCCTTATCCCGGCGCAGGGTGGCAATTCTCTTTCCCAACGTTTCTTCCATGTCCATCGCTCCTTTCGGTTTCTACCCTTACCTTACCCGCCAGCGGCCCGGAAAGGAAGGGCTCATCCGTTGATTGGGGCCATTTTCTCTCAACCAAAGGGGGAATATTCCCTCAACCATTGGTTGATTGGGGAAAAGCCCGGAAAAATGGGTTGCAGCTGTCCGCCACAACCCATGTTTCATCTCACTTGTTTCAATGCCGTCAGCACCTGCTCCACATGGCAGACCAACGGCTTCTCAGCGCTTTCCATGTTGTCTTCTCATTCTCTCCAGCGCCGCTACCACCCGCTCCTGGCACGGCATCCGTTCCTGGCGGGGATAGGCGTTTTCATACCACCACTGCAAATCCCGGGCCTGTTCCATGCTCAGGGCCTTGAGGTAGGGCAGGGTCACCCCGTGCACCGCCCGGAACATTCCGTACATGGCCGGGTCCTTCTTGTGCCGCAGAGGCTGCTGAAAGATGTACTTCACCGCCTCCAGCTGGTGCTCCTCTCCCACCTGGGCCAGAGCCTGTTCCACATCCTGGACAAACCGCTGGTGGAAGGAATCGGGCTGCGCCCCTCCAAACAGTCCGTAGGCACCTTGAAAGGGCTTTCTCTGGTATTGCGGCTGCCCGGAGCGCTGCACATACTCCCCATAGATTTTCTTAAGTTCTTCCATGTCTGGCCCCCCCGACTTTCTGTGTGGGATTTGGTTATTTTCTCTATTTTAGCCGCAGTCCCGCCCCCTGTCAACGGGTGAAAACCCGGTCTGGAGTAAACAAATTGTAACTTTTCTTAACCGCACTGTTGTTGTAAGGGGGGATTTCGCCGGATATAATGATATCATCCAACAAAAGGGGGTGTTTGTATGTCTCGACGGTATATCAGCTGCCTATGCCTGGCCATGGGTCTGTTGCTGTGCGCCTGCACGGCCTCCCCTACCACCCCCACCCCTCAGCCCTCGCTCTCCTCCAGCCAGACCCTGGTGGATACCTACACCGAATCCCCTGAAATAGACCCCGCCATCAACACCCCCGACGTGTCCCGGGACGTGCCCGCCTACCAGCCCGATGTGGAGACCCCCCTGTCCTATCAGCTCCATGGGGTCACCCACACCGCCGCAGGGCTGCGCCATTACAGCGTCCAGGGCTATTCCATGGTCTATGACCCCGCCACCTTCACCCGACAGGGCTGGGAGGACGGGGATGCCTATATGGCCGAGCCCAACAACTACCTGTCTGTCAGCCGCATCAACGGTATGGACGCCGCCACCGTGCGCCAGGGCCTCATCCTCCAGGAAAAGATCCCCGATCTGGGGCAGCAGGTCTCCGTGGGCAGCCAAGGTTACACCGCCCACACCCTGGTGGTCAGCCCCCAGGACGGCATTTTCCGCCAGTTCTGGGTGTTGGAGCTGGCCGAGCACAGCACCTTGCTGGTGGAGCAGTCTTATGTGATGGACGCCGCAGATGCCGACCTCTATCAGGCGCTCCAGCTGGCCATGCTGGACACCCTCACCATTGAGTAATCTTTGTAAAGAAGTGTCCTTGTTTCCGGCGGCTGCAACCGTGGTTGCAGCCGCTGAATTTTTGGGGGAAAATCATTTGCATTTGGCACATCCTATGGTATACTCATTGGGCTGAACGGACTGGGAAGGAGAGATGGGAATGAACTACGAATTGCTGGTGGAAAGCTGGTGTGAGTTGGGGCTGGGGCTGCTGCACTCGGGGGCGGAGATCTACCGGGTGGAGGACACCCTGCACCGCCTGGCCCGGGCCTATCACGTCAGCTGCGAGGTGTTTGCCATCCCCAACTGCCTCATCGTCTCCGCCACCGACCCCGATGGAAAGGTTCACACCCGGATGCGCCAGGCCACGGTGTCCGGCACCGACATTGAGGGCATTGAGCGCTTCAACGCCCTGTCCCGGCTCATCTGCGCCAATCCCCCCCAGGACCCCCAGGAGGTGCTGCTGGAGGTGCGGCAGACCGGTGCCTCTATCCGCCGCTACCCCGCCCACTGGCAGCTGGTGGGGTACTTGGTGGGCTCCATCTTCTTCTCCCTGTTTTTCTCCGGCGGCTGGCTGGAGTCCCTGGTGGCGGGCGCCTCCGGCCTGCTGTGCGGCATGTGTATGCTGGCTCTGAGCCGCACCCGCTCCAACTTCTTCATCAACACCATGGTCAGCGGCTTTGTGTTGGCTCTGGTGGTCTATGTGGCCTTAGGCCTGGGCCTGCCCATCAACCCCGGCACCGCCGTAGTCGGCTCCATCATGGTGCTGGTGCCCGGCCTGGTGTTCACCAACTTCATGAGCAACCTGCTCACCGGAGACATCGTCTCCGGCCTGTCCACCTTCACCCGGGCGGTGCTCACCGCCGGGGCCATCGCCCTGGGCACCGGTGCGGCCATCGCCCTGTGTCAGACCCTCTTCCCCGGCTCCTCCCCCCTCACGGCCGTGGCAGTCTACACCCCTCTGGAGTACTGCTTTTTCGCCTTTATGGGGTGTTTGGGCTTTTGTCTGCTATATAATGTCCGGGGCACCGGGTCCATTCTGTGCTGTCTGGGCGGAGCGCTGGGCTGGGCGGTATACCTGCCTGTGATGTACCTGACGGGCAACGTCTTCATCTCCAACCTGGCCGCCTCGGTGGGGGTGGCCATCTACGCTGAGATCATGGCCCGGCTGCGCAAGTGCCCCTCCATCTCCTACCTGGTGGTGTCCTACTTCCCCCTGGTGCCCGGCTTTACCGTATACCAGGCGGTGGACTATGGCATCCGGGGCGAGTCCCAGCTGTTTTTGGAGACCATGATCCGCACCTTTGGCATTTCCGGCTGTATCGCTCTGGGCACCCTGCTGGTGTCCACGGCAGTGCGCATGTACTATACCCGAAAGGAGAAACCCCATCCATGAGCCGTTACCACACCGTCCTGCTGGACGCCGATATGACCCTGCTGGATTTTCGCCGCTCGGAGCGGGAGGCCCTGCAAGAAGTCTTTACCCGCCGGAGCTACCCCTTTGGCCCTGAGGAAGAGGCCCTGTATGAGAAGATCAACACCGCCTTGTGGGACGCCTTCGCCCGGGGCGAGATCGACCAGGACTTTTTGGGGGTGGAGCGTTTTGCCGCCTTCATGCGGGTGCGGGGCGGCCACCACGACCCCCGGGCCTGGAACCAGGAGTTTGTCAACACCGTGGGCCGTGGTGCCTATCTGCTCCCCGGGGCCTGGGAGTTCTGCCAGAAGCTCAACGCCATGGGCCTGACCCTGGCCATCGCCACCAACGGCATGCCAAACGCCCAGCGGGGCCGCTATGAGGGCACCCACCTCAACACCCTCATTCCCCACCTGTTCATCTCCATGGAGCTGGGGGTGCAAAAGCCCATGCCCCAGTTCTTCGACAAAGTCTGTGATGCCCTTTCCATCACCGACCGCTCCACCGTGGTGATGGTGGGAGACGGCCTGGGCAGCGACATTTTAGGGGGCAACCGGGCTGGTATCGACACCATCTGGTTTAACCCGGACCAGGCTCCCCTCACCGGCCCGGCCCGCCCCACCTTTACCGCCTCCTCTTACGACGAAATCATCCACATTTTGGGAGCCTGAGATCCGGCGTCTCTGTCGCATTTTTGCCAAACTTAACAATCTCCTAATACTTTGTTACCGCTTTGTAGTTGACCCCCCCATACCCCCGTGATATCATAGGATGAAGCCAGCGGAATACAAGGAGATTGTGTATTATGCGTCAAAAACCTCGTGGAATTTTTCATATATTAGCGGCTGTTTGTCTGATGAGTGTGCTCTCTGGCTGCGGGTCCACCGCCCAGACTCCCTCTGCCTCTCCCTCAGCCAATCCCACCACCACCACCCGCCCTGCAGCGGTGACCGCCTCCCCCACTTCGGAGCCTACCCCCACCCCTGCCCCCTCTCAGGGCCCCATCACCTCCTACAAGTTTGGAACCTATGTGGAAGAGTCCACCCCCGTGGAAGACAGCTGGTTTGAAACCGCCGCCTTCCTGGGCGACTCCCGCACCGAGGGTCTGAAGGCCTACAGCGGCCTGCAATACGGTGACTTTTTCTTCTCCCGGGGCATGAATGTCTTCCGGGTAGACGACGAAAACCACAAAGTGGTGTCCATCGACGGGAAAGATTACACCATTTTGGAGGCTTTGGCTCTGAAAAAGTATCAAAGCGTGTACATCATGATGGGCATCAACGAGTTGGGCTATCCCCTGGAGAGCTACCGCTCGGGGCTGTCCAAACTGTTGGAGCGGGTCATTGAGATCCAGCCCAACGCCGTCATTTATCTCCAGACTCTCCCCCCGGTCAACGAGGAGAGCGCCAAGAAAAATGACCTCATCGACTCCATCAACAACGAAAACGTGGCCGCCTTCAACCAGGTGATCGTGGAGCTGGCCACCAAATACAAGGTGGCTCTGGTGGACACCGGTGCCGCCTATCGGGACGAAAACGGCTCCCTGCCCGCAGATCTGGCCTCCGATGGCGTCCACTTCACCCCCAGCGCTTACCGCCGTTGGGTGGACTATCTGGCCAGCCACACCATGAGCTTCCAGCGCTTTGACGAGAGCCGGAAGCAGGGATGACCCCTACATATTTTTGAGGAAGTGCATGATTTATGAGACAGAGATTGGCGTTATTCCTCTCCGCTGTTCTGGCGGTGAGCCTGGTGGGCTGTTCCGCCGCCACCAAGAAAAAAGAGCCGGCCCCCTTCACCGTGGACGACGCCCAGGTGCTGCTGGACGCCGGCGTGTTCAATGGGGAGATGGCGGAAATTGATTTGGACACCGTGGCCATGCTCTACGACATCGACCGGGACTCCATCCAGAGCGGGGTGAGCTATCTGGCCACCAACTCCTCGGTGAGCGCCGACGAGCTGACCATCCTCATCCTCACCGATGAGCAGGCCGCACAGACCGCTGAAACCGCCTGTGAGAAGCGGCTGGACAACCAGCTGAAAACCTATCAGGACTACGCTCCCGTTGCCGTGCCTCGCCTGGAGGGTGGCGTCATTCGCCGGGCGGGCAACACCGTACTGTTGGCCGTGGGCGATCCCTCTCAGCTGCCCGGTGTGGTGGACCAGCTGGGGAACTGAACCCCTAATCCAAAAGCAAAAACAGGTGGAAGCAGAATCTACTCTGCTTCCACCTGTTTCTTTTATGTCTGTTGGATGGCGTTTACTCTTTTCCCGCTGTTCTGGCACAGAGTTGCCAGCTATGGGACGCTCCGCTGGGGTCTATTTCTCAGCGATGAGAAATAGACGAAAGAATCGCCAAAGGAGGGGCCTTTCCCCTCCTTGTGGAATCCACCCCGCTTTTCTGGGCTGTCAGGAGTTGCTTCTCAGACCGGGCCGAAGGGCGTTTGCCATACCAAGAGGGAAAGTCGTTCTCTTTGGCTCAGTCGCTGCTGGGATGGTAAGCCGTTCTCCTGGTTTCGGCCCTACCTGTGGCGCACCCCGGCCGACAGCGGCCGGGCGAGGCCGCTTTCCCCAGACCTGAAGCCCTGGCGGAAGAAGCGAAAACTACCAGCGGAGTAGAAATTATCCAAAGATGTGCCAAGCCATCCAATCCGCCCCACCAGGCCCAGGGCTGACTTGGGCCACACCCCGGTAGAAAACAATTATATTCTGGGGTTTCCAAAGGGATCTCCCTTTGGTGGGTCTTTGGTGACGTTCTCCCCACAATGAGAAAGTCACCCTGCGGAGCAAAGGAGTTAACAAGCTTACACTAAGCGCATTCAAAAAGAAACGTTTTTCTTCTGGTATGGCAAATTCCTTACCGGATTTGCCCCGTCCCCCGGACAATGTACTTGTACGTACACAGCTCCTCCAACCCCATGGGTCCCCGGGCGTGGAGCCGCTGGGTGGAGATGCCCATCTCGCAGCCCAGGCCGAACTGGCCCCCGTCGGTAAAGCGGGTGGAGGCGTTCCAGTACACCGAGGAGCTGTCCACCTGGTTGGTAAAGGCCTGGGCGGCGTCGGCATCGGCGGTGATGATGGCCTCGCTGTGGCCAGTGGAATGGGCGTTGATGTGGTCAATGGCCTCGCTGAGGCTGTCCACCACTCCCACGGCCAGGATGTAATCCAAAAACTCCGTGTCAAAGTCCCGCTCCCCGGCAGCCTGACCGGGGATGATGGCCGCGGCCCGCGCATCCAGCCGCAGCTGCACCGGGTTCTCCTTCCGCCCTTTCACCAGTCTCTCATAGACCATGGGCAGGAACTTCTCGGCCACAGAGGCGTACACCAGGCACACCTCACAGGCGTTGCACACGGAGGGCCGGGAGCACTTGGCGTTTTCCAGGATGTTCAGGGCCATGTCCAGGTCTGCATCCTGGTCCACGTACACATGGCAGATGCCCGTACCCGTCTCAATAACGGGCACCGTGGCCTGCTCCACGCAGGCCCGAATGAGCCCGGCGCCCCCTCGGGGAATGAGCAGATCCACCAGGCCGTTGGCCTGCATCAACTCCGTGGCGGAGGCCCGGGTGGTGTCCTCCACCAGCACCACACTGTCGGCGGGCAGCCCCGCCTGGGTCAATCCCTCCTGGAGGGCCGCCACAATGGCGGCGGCGGACTGGTGGGCCTCCTTGCCGCAGCGCAGCACGCAGGCTGAGCCCGCTTTCAGAGCCAGAGCGGCGGCGTCCGAGGTGACGTTGGGGCGGCTCTCATAGATGATGGCGATAACCCCCATGGGGCTGGCGGTCTTTTCAATGACCAGGCCGTTGGGCCGCTCTTCCCGGCGCAGCACCTGTCCCACCGGGTCGGGCAGCTGAGCCACCTCCCGGATGCCGGTGGCCATGTCCCGGATGCGCTGGGAGGTGAGGAGAAGCCGATCCACCATCACCGGGGCGATGACGCCCTGGGCCCGCTCCACATCCTGGGCGTTGGCGGCCAGAATCTCCGCCTCATGGGCCTCCAGCTGGTCTGCCATACACAGCAAAGCCCGGTTTTTCTCCTGGGTAGTGGCCCTTGCCACCTGTTTTTTGGCCCCTTTGGCCCGTACCAGAAGTTCCTGCGTGGTCATACTCGTTCCTCCTCTCAGCCCGGCAGGCCGTTCTCCTGCCGTTCCATGTTTTCAATGACAATATCGTAGATCTCGCCCTGGGAAGCGCAATATTCCAGCACCTTCCAGGGCTCGTTGGTGTGGAAATGCAGCTTCATCACCTCTTCATCGCCCACCACCAGCAGGCAATCCCCGGCGAAATGGGCCTGGATGTAAGCATCCACCTCGTCCTCACTGGCCTTGCAGCCCTCCATGAGAAGCTGGGTGTCAAACCGATATTCCAACATGTTCGATCCTCCTTTTTACTGCTGTCGTCCCACAAACCGGGTTCCCACCGGTTTTCCCTCTACCATATCATACAACAGTTCCGGGTGCTCGCCATGGGAAATGATCATGTCGCACCCCTGCTCCATGACCATCTGAGCCGCCCGCAGCTTGGTGGCCATACCGCCGGTGCCCAGGGCGCTGCCTGCGCTGCCCGCCAGAGCCAATATTTCCGGGGAAATATGGTCGACCCGGTCGATGAGTTGGGCATTGGGGTCTTTATGGGGGTCTGCGGTGTACAGGCCCTGGATGTCACTGAGCAGCACCAACACGTCCGCCCCCACGCTGCAGGCCACAATGGCCCCCAGGGTGTCGTTGTCGCCCACCTTGATCTCGGCGGTGGCCACGGTGTCATTTTCGTTGATGACGGGGATCACTCCCATCTCCAGCAGCCGCTCCAAGGTATTCTGGAAGTTTTCCCGCCGGTCGGGGTGGTCGATGTCCTCCCCGGTGAGGAGGATCTGGGCCACGGTGTGGTTGTACATGGCAAAGAGCCGATCGTAGGTGTACATCAGCTCACACTGGCCCACGGCGGCAGCGGCCTGCTTGGTGGGCATGTCCTGGGGCTTACCCGGCAGGTTGAGCTTGCCCACCCCCATGCCAATGGCGCCGGAGGAGACCAAAATGGTCTCATGTCCCGCATTTTTCAGATCAGACAGCACCTTCACCAGCTCTTCCACGTGGCGGATGTTCAACAGGCCCGTGGGGTGTGCCAGGGTGGAAGTGCCTATTTTTACAACAATTCTCATGGTTATCCCTCTTACTTTAATGTGCCAGATTACAGGTATCATATCACGCAGGGGCAAAAAAAGAAAGCCCCTTTTCCGGGGCTTTGGGGAAGGCGCGTCAATCCCTCCGTCATAACTTCACCATGCCACCTTCCGGGACTCAAGGGAGGCTTTTGGCCTGGTATTGCCCTTAGGCTCCCTTGTGCAAAGGGAGCTGTCAGCCGTCAGGCTGACTGAGGGATTGTCCAATGGCAGCCTCCAAATACACACAAACCCCTTCAAAATTGCTCTTAACCTCATTGTTTGGGATTCGTATCACCCGAAGGCCGTATTGCTCCAGAAACTGCGTCCGCTCCCTGTCCTTTTCCTGTTGCTCACTCTCATAGTGCTGAGAGCCGTCCAACTCAATCACCAACTTGGCCTTCGCACTGTAAAAGTCTGCAATATAGCGCCCCAGCACCTTTTGCCTGGAAAATCTGGCTGGATGCGCACGTAAATAGTCGTACCACAGGTGCCGCTCCTCTGGGGTCATATTTTTGCGCAGCTCTCGTGCGTTTGGCACCAACTCTTTGTTATGCTTGAACTGCATGACAATCCCTCCGTCACGGCTACGCCGTGCCACCTCCCTTTACACAAGGGAGGCTTTTTTAGTAACGCCGCACCACTGCCACCACCCGGCCCAGGATGGAGCACCCTTCCCCGTCAATGGGCTGGTACTCCCCGCTGGAGTTCTCCGGGTACAGCCACACATGGCCGTTTTCCCGTCGGAAGGTCTTCACCGTGGCCTCGTCCTCAAACAGAGCCACCACAATGTCCCCGGGATTGACGTCCCGCTGCTGGTGCACCACCACCAGGTCGCCGGGGAGAATGCCCGCCTCGATCATGGACTCGCCTCGCACCCGCAGGGCAAAGTGCTCCCCCACCCGGCCCCCGGTGTCAAAGGTCAGGTATTCCTCAATGCACTCCTCGGCCAAAATGGGGCTGCCGGCCGCCACCGAGCCCACCAAAGGCACCTGGTCCCGGCGGTTGTGGCTGCCATCGGTGATGGTGATGGCCCGGGTCTTTCCCTCCGCCTGGCTGATGAGCCCCGCCTCCCGCAGGCCCTTGAGGTGGAAGTGGACGGTGGAGGGGGATTTCAGCCCCACATGCTGGGCGATCTCCCGCACCGAGGGGGGGTACCCATTGTCCTGGGCAAAGGCCAAGATGTAGTCGTAGATCTCCTGCTGCTTTTGGCTGAGTTTGCTCATACCGCCCAGCTCCTTTCCCGGGTTTTTCATCCTTTTTTCCCATTTTACCACGGCATCGTGTAAATGTCAAACATTTGTTCCATTTTTTCAAATTGTCGTCCCGGTTCTCCCGGGGGAGCGGTTGAAAAACTTCCATAAGTTTGGTATAATTGAAGATAATTTTTCTTAAGGAATGAACCCTATGAAATATGATCGGTGGAATCTCCGTCCACCCGGCAAGCCGGGGGTGCGCACGGAGCTGGAGCGGGCAGGGTTACCCCCCCTCTGCGCCGCCGTCCTCTGCGCCCGGGGGGTGGATACCACCCAACAGGCCTCGGCCTTTCTGGCCCACGGCCCCAATCTGCTCCACGACCCCTTTCTCCTCCAGGACATGGACAAGGCCGTGGAGCGCATCTCTCTGGCCCTGCGGGAAGGAGAGAACATCGCCGTTTACGGAGACTATGACGTGGACGGCATCACCTCCACCTGTCTGCTCACCCAGTTTCTCCGCTCTCAGGGTGGGCAGGTAGTCAGTTACATTCCCGACCGCACCGAAGAGGGGTACGGTCTGAACAATCAAGCGGTGGACACCCTCCACGCCCAGGGGGTAACCCTCATTGTCACGGTGGACTGCGGCATCACCGCCACCCACGAGGTGGAGCACGCCCGGGCCCTGGGGGTGGATGTGGTCATTACCGACCACCACCAGTGCAAGGAGACCCTTCCCCAGGCTCTGGCCGTGGTGGACCCCCGCCGCCCCGACTGCCCCTATCCCTTCCCCGATCTGGCGGGGGTTGGGGTGGCTCTGAAGCTGGCCTTGGCCCTCACGCCCCCCTCCCAGCGTTCCCAGGTTCTGGACCAGTACGGAGAGCTGGCCGCCATCGGCACGGTGGCGGATGTGATGCTCCTCCAGGGAGAGAACCGGGCTCTGGTCCACCTGGGGCTGGAGCGACTGGCCAAAACCACCCGGCCCGGCCTGCAAGCCCTGTTGCGGGAGGCCGGCTGTCCCCTGGGGGAGGTGCCCTCCACCGTCACGGTGAGTTACGGTCTGGCCCCCCGCATCAACGCCGCCGGGCGCATGGAACAGGCGGGGGTGGCTCTGGAGCTGCTGCTCACCTCAGACCCCCAGCGGGGGCACCAGCTGGCTCAAGAGCTGTGCCAGCTCAACCGCCTGCGTCAGGCCATTGAATTGGAAATCTTTCAGCACTGCGACCAGCTGCTTTGCCACACCCCCACCCTCTCCGCCCCGGTGATTGTGCTGGCGGGGGAGGGCTGGCACCAGGGTGTCATCGGCATTGTGGCCTCCCGGCTGGCGGAAAAATACGCCTGCCCCGCCTTTATGATCAGTCTGGACGGGGATAAGGGCAAAGGCTCCTGCCGCTCCTTTGGCGGCTTCAACCTGTTTGCCGCCCTGGAACAGTGCGCTCCTCTGCTGGAGGGGTATGGCGGCCACGAACTGGCCGCCGGGTTCTCCATCCGCCGGGACAACATTCCCGCCTTCCGCGCCGCCCTGGCTCAGTTGGTGGCGGACTATGCGGGACATCAGCCCATGGAGTCCACCCTGGAGGTGGACTGTGAGATTCCTCACTGCTCCCTGCTGTCCACCCAGGACGTGGAATCCCTGTCCCTGCTGGAGCCCTTCGGGTCCGGCAACCCCAAGCCGGTGTTTCTGCTGCGCTCGGTGTGCGTGCTCTCCCACACGGACGTGGGGGGCGGACGGCACCTGAAGCTGAAGCTGCGCCGGGACGGAGTGGTGATGGACGCCATTTTCTTCTCCGTCAACTCCGCCAGCTGTGCCATTGAAAACGGCCAGCGGCTGGATATTGTCTTTTCCCTGCAAATCAACCACTTCCGGGGCAATCGCACCGTACAGCTGCAGCTGTGCGACCTGCGCCCCGCTCCCACCCGCTCCCAGCTGGAGCAGTCCCTCTTCCACCGCCTGCGGGCGGGTGAGGCCCTCTCCCCCTGGGAGGCATCTCTGATGCTTCCCCAGCGGCGGGATTTCGCCCAGCTGTGGCGGTATTTGCAGCAGCTGTGCGCCACCGGGCCCGCTCAGGCCCCCGTGGACCAACTGGTGCGCCAGGCCACCCGCAGCGCCCCCGGGTATTGCTCCTACGGCAAGACGCTGGTGTGCCTGCACGTGATGGATGAGCGGGGGCTCATCCAGGTGGCGGTGGATCAGCGCCAGGCCACGGTGCGGCTGTGCCACCCCCAGGAAAAGGTGGATTTGGAGCAGGCCCAGCTCATCCGACAACTTCGGCATGATCTGACCAATTCCTGAGCAAACTACCCAGAAGAGAGAGTTTACGTGGGTATTCCCCCTGCCCATAGTCTTGTCCCCCTGGGGACATCCAAGGAGGTATTGCCATGCAATCCATTGAGACACGCTATCAGACCCTGGAACAGCATGTGCTCCAGCGCAACCCCAACGCCGACGTGATGCGGCTGCGGACTGCCTTTGACTATGCCAACGACCACCACGGCACCCAGCTACGCAAAAGCGGGGAGCCTTACATCATCCACCCCCTGGCGGTGGCGGAGATTGTCAATGAGCTGGATCTGGATCTGGATTCCATTCTGGCCGCCCTGCTCCACGACTGCATCGAGGACACCGACGCCTCCCACGACGAGATTGCCAAGCTCTTTGGCTCCACGGTGGCGGACCTGGTGGAAGGGGTCACCAAGCTGACCCGGATGCAGTATACCTCCAAAGAGGAAGAGCAGATGGAGAACCTGCGCAAGATGTTCATGGCCATGGCCCAGGACGTGCGGGTCATCCTCATCAAGCTCTGCGATCGGCTGCACAACATGCGCACCCTCCAGTACCAGTCGGAGAAAAAGCAGCGGGAGAAGGCCCTGGAGACCATGGAGATCTACGCCCCCATCGCCCACCGTTTGGGCATGCAGCGCATCAAGTGGGAGCTGGAGGACATCTCTCTGCGCTTCCTGGATCCCATCGGCTACCAGGAGGTGGAGCAGGAGCTGGAGAACATCACCACCCGCAACGCCCAATTCTTCTCCAACATCCAGCAGCAGCTGGAGCAGCGCCTGGCCGCCGACGGCATCCAGTGCAAGGTGTACGGCCGGGTCAAACACATCTACTCCCTGTACCGGAAGATGTACACACAGAACAAAAATTTCAAAGAAATTTTTGATTTATATGCCTTCCGCGTCATTGTCCCAGACATCCCCAGCTGCTATAATGTGCTGGGTTCCATCCACGACATGTATAACCCGGTGTTGGGCCGCTTCAAGGACTACATCGGCACCCCCAAGCCCAACGGCTACCAGTCCCTGCACACCACCGTCATCGGCCGGGACGGCATCCCCTTCGAGGTGCAGATCCGCACCTGGGAGATGCACCAGACCGCAGAGTACGGCGTGGCCGCCCACTGGAAGTACAAGCAGGGGCTGGCCAACGACAAGTTGGGCAGCGAAAAGGAATTTGAGTGGGTGCGCAAGCTGCTGGAAAGCCAGCAGGACACCGACGCCGAGGAATTTGTCAGCACGCTGAAGGTGGATATGTTCGCCGACGAGGTGTTCGTGTTCACCCCCAACGGAGACGTGAAGAGCCTGCCCGCCGGGGCCACCCCCATCGACTTTGCCTACTCCATCCACTCCGCCGTGGGCAACTCCATGACGGGAGCCCGGGTCAACGGGCGCATCGTCACCTATGACACCCCGCTGAAAAACGGGGATATCGTGGAGATCATCACCTCCAAGGCCGCCCGGGGCCCCAGCCGGGACTGGATGAAGATCTGTAAGTCCAACGAAGCGCGAAACAAAATCCGCCAATGGTTCAAAAAGGAGCGCCGGGAGGAGAACATCGCCACCGGACGGGCTGCCTTTGAGACCGAACTGAAGCACATGGGCCTGACCATGGCCTCCATCACCGCCACCCCCGAGGTCACCGACGCCCTGCTGCGTCGGCTGCGCTACGGCTCTCTGGACGAGGTATACGCCGCCATCGGCTATGGCGGCATGTCCGCCCAGAAGGCAGTGGCCCGCATCAAAGAAGAATTACAGCGCATCATCCGGGATGACCAGCACAAAGCCGAGCAAAAAGTGCTCCAGGCCTCTCTCAATAAGGGGGAGACCATCTTCCCCGCCGCAGCCAAGGTGTCCACCCCCACGGGCCAAAAGCCCCGCCACTCCTCCAATGGCATTCTGGTAGAGGGGCTGGACAACTGCACCGTCAAGTTCTCCAAGTGCTGTACCCCCGTCCCCGGAGACCCGGTGGTGGGCTTCATCACCCGAGGCTATGGCGTGTCCATCCACCGCAAGGACTGCCCCAACGCCGACCCCCTGCGCCGCAAGCCGGAGGAGGCGGGCCGCTGGGTGGCGGTATCCTGGGTGGAGGGCGACCAGACCAGCTACCGCACCTCTCTGGAGATTTCCGCCAAGGACCGGGACGGCCTGGCCCTGGACGTGGCCATGGCCCTGTCCACCCAAAAGGTGAAGGTGAACAACCTCTCCGCCCGCGCCCAGCCCGACGGCTACGCCACCATCTTCCTGGAGCTGTCGGTGAAAGACCGCAGCGAGCTCACCGGGGTCATCAACAAGCTGTCCCAGATTCAGGGTGTGTTCCTGGTGCAGAGAGCCAAAGGATAAAAGCCCTCGGCAGAGTTTTCCCATCCGAAGATGGGAAAATAAATTGAAATTACGTATTTTCCCAGGACATGCGCATGGGAAAATACACTTCTCGGCCCGCAAGTGTGGAATTTGGTCGTCCTTTGACCCAATTCTGCATGCAGCGGGCTGCATCCCCTCGAAAAAATGCTTGCATTTTTGAGAATATGATAAAGGAGTCCTATTCCCATGGAAACCCATTCCTTCCAGCCCCTGCTCTTTGGCGGGGATATCAACGTGTATAGTGTGGCCCGGGCCTTCCACGAGGCCTACGGCGTGAAGAGCATTGCCTTCGGCAAGTTCGCCGCCACCTTCCCCTGCGCCTTCAGCTCCATCATCGACTACCGCCCCTGTCTGGAAAATGAAGACGCCGACGCCTTTTTGAAAAACGTCACCGACGTGGCCCGGGAGGTGTACCCCAAGACGGTGCTGGTCATCGGCTGCGGCGACAGCTATGTGAAGCTGGCCGCCCACCTGAAAGACAAGTTCCCCGAAAACGTCCGCTGCAACTACATCTCCGGGGAGATGCTGGACCAGCTCACCGATAAAGAACAGTTCTATGCCCTGTGCGACCGCTACGGCATCAACCACCCCACCACCTTCGTCTACTCCAAAGAGATGGGCCACGACTTCCAGCCCCCCTTCGGCGCCCCCTACATCGCCAAGCCCGCCGACGGCGTGGCCTACTGGGCCACCGGCCACCGGGAGCTGAAAAAGGTGTACCTGTGCGACACCTGGGAGGAGCTGCTGGCTGCCCTGGACGAGGTGTATGCCGCCGGATATCCGGGCAAAATGATTCTCCAGGAGTTCATCCCCGGAGACGACACCTATATGCGGGTGCTGACCAACTACTCCGACCAGCACGGCAAGGTGAAGCTCATGTGCCTGGGCCACGTGCTCCTGGAGGAGCACTCCCCCCACGGCATCGGCAACCACGCGGTGATCATCACCGAGCACCAGCAGGAGCTGTGCGACAAGATCCGGGGCATGCTGGAGGACCTGGGATATGTGGGCTTTTCCAACTTCGACATCAAGTACGACCAGCGGGACGGCAAGTACAAAGCCTTTGAGATCAACTGCCGCCAGGGCCGTTCCAACTACTACGTCACCGGGTCGGGGCACAACATCGCCACCTACCTGGTGGGAGATCTCATCGAGGGCAAGGACCTGCCCCTCACCGTGGTGAAAAATCAGAGCCTGTGGCGGATGATTCCCCGGTGTCTGGCCTATGAGTTCATTCCCAAGAACTACCACCCCCAGATGAAGGCCCTCATCCGGGCCGGGGCCGACCACCACTCCATGGAGTACCGCCCCGACTACACCCTGGGTCGGGTGCTGCGGGTGTGGAAAAACCACATCGGCAACATCCACCGCTTCCGCCAGTACTGCAAAAAGCCCCAGAACTAAGGGAGATTTCACACTATGACTGAACAAAAGCTGGGCATTTTGGGGGGCATGGGCCCCCAGGCCACCCAGGTCTTCTACCAGTATGTGCTGGACCGCACCGAGGCCAGCTGTGACCAGGAGCATCTGCCCACCCTCATTTTGTCCGACACCAAAATGCCCGACCGCACCGCCGCCATCCTCTCGGGAAACACCGAGGCGTTGTATGGGCGGCTTCTGAAGGATGCCAAGCTGCTGGAGAGCTGCGGCTGCACCGCCATCGCCATCCCCTGCAACACCTCCCACTACTTTGTGGACAAGCTGCAAGGGGACATTCACACCCCCATTCTCCACATGATTCGGGAGACTGCCGCCGCCATCTACGCTCAGGGCCGCCGCCGTCCCGCCATTCTGGCCACCGACGGCACCATCCAGTCCGGACTGTACCAGGCCGCCTGCGCCCAGTATGGGCTGGAGGCCGTGGCCCCCGACCCGGACACCCAGGCCCTGGTGATGTCCATCATCTATGATGAGATCAAGCAGGGGGAGCGGGGCAGCCGGGAAAAGTTCGCCGCCATTGACAAGGCCATGCGAAAGGCCGGGTGCGACTGCGCCATTCTGGCCTGTACCGAGCTGTCCGTGTTCCGCACCTACCACAATCTGCCCCCCTTCTATGTGGATGCCATGGAGGTGTTGGCGGAGACCGCTGTCACCCGCTGCGGCTACCAGCTGCGTACCATCTGAGCGAAAAAAGGCGACGACAAGCCGGGGCACCGTCAATCCCTCCGTCACGGCCTCAGCGGCCGTGCCACCTCCCTTTGCACAAGGGAGGCTTTCCACTGGCGCTGCCCTTTGGCCCCCTTGTGTAAAGGGGGCTGGCTGCCCGTAGGGCAGACTGAGGGATTGTCATCTCGCTTCCTTGATACCTGCACATTTCAACTCTAAATCGAGGTGTCTACCATGAATTTGACCATGTACCGCCTGGAGGACTACTGTCATCTCCTCACCACCAAAAACCTCCTGGCCGCCCCCCTGCCCGCCGGACTGGACCGCTCCCGCACCGTGGAGCTGGTATCCTACGACTCCAAAAACGTCGTCCCCGGCACCCTGTTTCTCTGTAAGGGCGCCCATTTCCGCCCCGAGTACCTGCAGCAGGCCGCCAATCGGGGCGCCTTTGCCTACGTCAGCGAGACCCCCTATCCGGACGTGGACCTGCCCTGCATCCACGTCACCGACATGCGCCAGGTCATCGCCCCCTTTGCCGTGCGGTACTACAATGACCCCTCTCGTCTGCTGAACGTCATCGGCATCACCGGCACCAAGGGCAAGTCCTCCACCACCTATTACCTGAAATATATTCTGGACGAGTATCTGTCCAGCCGCAAGGTGCGCTGCGGGGTCATCTCCTCCATTGACACCTACGATGGGGTGGAGGAGTTCGAGTCCCACCTCACCACCCCCGAGCCCCTGGAGCTGCAAAAGCACTTTGCCAATGCCCTCTCCTCCGGGCTGGGCTACCTCACCATGGAGGTGTCCTCCCAGGCCCTGAAGTACCACCGCACCCTGGGCACCCGGTTTGCCGCCGCCTGTTTCTTGAACATCGGCACCGACCACATCTCCCCCATCGAGCACCCCGACTTTGAGGACTACTTCCAGTCCAAGCTGAAAATCTTCGCCCAGGCGGAGGTGTCCTGCGTCAATCTGGACTGCGACCACGCCGACCGGGTGGAAGAGGCCGCCCGCCGGGACTGCCGCCGGGTGGTCACCTTCTCCCGCACCAATCCCAAGGCCGACGTGTACGGCTCCCACATCCGCAAGCGGGGCAACGACATCATCTTCCGGGTCACCATCGCCGGGGGCCAGTCCCGGGAGTTCCAGCTGACCATGCCCGGGCTGTTCAACACCGAGAACGCCCTGGCCGCCATTGCCGTGTGCCACGCCCTGGGCATCCCCCAGCAGTGCATCTATGTGGGCCTCATGAAGGCCCGGGTGCCCGGCCGTATGGAGGTGTACACCAACGCCAACGACCACATCACCGCCATTGTGGACTACGCCCACAACCGCATGAGCTTTGAGACTCTATTCAAGTCCGTGCTGGAGGAATACCCCGGGCGGCGCATTGTCACCGTGTTCGGCTGCCCCGGCAAAAAGGCTCTGGACCGCCGGAAAGATCTGGGCGAGGTGTCCGGCAAGTATTCCGACCTGGTGGTGCTCACCGAGGAGGACTCCGGCGAGGAGGACACCGTGTCCATCTGCAAAGAGATCGCCACCCATGTGGAGGCCCAGGGCTGCGCCTATGAGATTCAGCCCAACCGGGGCGAGGCCATTCGCCAGGCCATTCTGGGCTGCGACAAGCCTACGGTGATTCTCATCACCGGCAAGGGGGCAGAGACCCGGCAGAAGCGTGGCCTGGAGTACATCGACACCCCCTCGGATGTGGATTACGCCAAGACCTTCCTGCAAGAATATGACGTGATTCACGGCCTGGACGGGCTGGAGAAGGTGCGCTCCATCTCCTCCGTCCTCCCCGCCCTCAAGGAGATGGCAGGCCAGACCGTGGTGGTGAAATACGGCGGCTCCGCCCTGGGCCCCGACGGGGCGGTGGACTCCATCCTCCAGGACGTGGCCACCCTGCAAATGGCGGGCCTGCGAGTGGTGCTGGTCCACGGCGGCGGCAAAAACATCACCGCCCTGCTGGAGCGGCTCAACGTCCCCACTCACTTTGAAAATGGCTACCGGGTCACCGACGAGGCCGCCTTGGGGGTGGCGGAGATGGCTCTGTCCGCCCAGGTGAACAAGTCCATTGTCTCCGCCCTCAATGATTTGGACGTGGCGGCGGTGGGTGTGTCCGGCAAGGATGGCCATCTCATTACCGCCCAGTGCAAGAATCCCGCTCTGGGCCGGGTGGGTCAGATCACCCAGGTGGACACCCGCCTGCTGGAAACCCTGCTGGGGGCAGGCTTCCTCCCTGTGGTCTCCCCCATTGCCGGCGGCGACGGGGCTGGGTACAACTGCAACGCCGATGACGCCGCCCAGGCCATCGCCGAGGCCCTCCACGCCCACCGTCTGGTGTTCCTCACCGATGTGGGGGGCATCCTCATTGACAGCCACAACACCAAGACCGCCGTGGCCCACATGGACGCCCAGCGGGCAAAAGAGCTCCTGGACACGGGCCTCATCGCCGGAGGCATGGTGCCCAAGGTCCAGGGCTGCCTCCACGCCCTGGAGAGTGGCGTGGGCGAGGTGTCCATCTTGGACGGACACTGTGAGCATGTGCTGCTGCTGGATGTGCTGCACCAGCGGGTGTCTGGCACCATTCTCACCCCTTAAAAACAGATAAAAAACCGACCGGAGAGGCAGAAATCTTCTGCTTCTCCGGTTTTTTTATTGCTTCCTGATGCCCACAGGGCAAACTGAGGGATTGCTCTTCTCCAATTTCTCAGGCGCAGACCAGCGCCCCCGCCGGGGACGCTCCGCTGGGCCCGATTTCTCCCCGATGAGAAATCGGGGAAAGAATCGCCTAGGGCGTTCCCCCCTAGGTACCTCCCTGAGGTCTCCTTGCAGGGCCCTGGCGCATCCCCCATCGACGCTGAGGTGTGTGGCATTGTCCCTGCTCCTTGCGCCGCTGCCGCTGACATCTTCCGCGTAGCGCCGTGGTACTTCTTTAGTAACAGCGTCTGCATTGGGTGCAGACTGGCAGCGATCACCTATGACCGGCCCTGTTCTTCTGGGGCAAATGCTCTCTATGCTGGGACTGTGAGCGGCAGCGAATGTAGCGGCACGGAGTATCAACTTACCTCAGGGCCGGTTGGGATTGTTCCGGTAGTCTAGGGCTTCTAACCCAAGGGAGGTTCTTAGGGGGGAACGCCCTAAGCGGGTTTTGGTTCCTTTTGCCCGTACAAAAGGAACCCCCAGCGGGGAGCGTCCCTGCCAGGCTGGCAAGCCTGCACCAATCCACCGAAAGAAGGGCTCCTTTCCCATGAAAGGAACCCCCTTTTTTATCCCCGCATAGACTGGGTCAAAATCTCTTGTTTCGAGGTGTTGACCCATGAAATTGTCCCAACTTCTGGCCAGCATTGGCCACAGCTGTGGGGAAGAGGTGGACATCACCGCCCTCACCTGTGACTCCCGCACCGTCACCCCCGGCGCTCTCTTCGTAGCCATACCCGGCTCCCACGCCGACGGCGTGCAGTACATAGACCAAGCGGTGGCCCAGGGGGCCGCCGCCGTGGTCTCTCCGATGCCTCAGCCCTGCCCCGTCCCCCTCTTTGTGGTGGAGGAGCCCCGCTCTGCCTTGGCCCACCTGGCTGCCGCCTTTTACGGCCACCCCGCCAAAGGACTATCCCTCATCGGCATCACCGGAACCAAGGGCAAAACCACCACCGCCCACATGGTGCGGGACATTCTCCTGGCCGCTGGCCACCCCACGGGCATGATCGGCACCATGGGAGCCTATGTGGGGAAAGACAAGTGGGCAGACTGCCCCAACACCACCCCGGAGCCGCTGCTCCTCCACCGCCTGCTCCGCGACATAGGGCAACAGGGGTGTACCCATGTGGTGATGGAGGTGTCCTCTCAGGCCATGAAGCACCACCGCCTGGCGGGGCTCACCTTTGCCGCCGGGGTCTTTCTCAACCTCTCCCCTGACCACATCGGCCCCGGGGAGCACGCCGACTACGCCGAATACACCGCCTGCAAGGCCGCTTTCTTCGCCCAGTGCGCTCTTGGGGTGGGCAATGGGGAGGACATGGCATGGCCCCAGATGGCCGCCCAGCTGCCCCCAGAGGCCCCGGTAACCACCTTTGGCTTCTCCCCCACCTGTGACGTGCAAGGGGTCACGGTGGCCCCCATAGAGGCTCCCAATGCCCTGGGCAGCCGCTTCATGGTGGCAGGCTGTGACACCCCCTATACCATCCCTCTCCCCGGGCGGCACCACGTCCAGGACGCTCTGGCTGCCGTGGCGGTGTGCCGTCAGCTGGGACTGCCGGAGGAGGCCATCCGCCAGGGGCTGGTGCGTGCTGCCGTGCCGGGACGGGCCCAGGTGTTCCCCAATGACCGGGGGATTCGGGTGGTGGTGGACTACGCCCACAACGCCGCCAGCTTCCGGGCCATTTTAAGCTGCCTGCACTGCTATCCCCACGGGCAAATCATCGTGGTGTTTGGAGCCGGAGGCAATCGTCCCCCCATGCGGCGGCTGGACATGGCCCAGGTGGCGGCGGAGCTGGCCGATTACGCCATTGTCACCACCGACAATCCCCGGTGGGAGCCGGTGGAGGACATCTGCCGCCAAATCACCCAGGCCTTGGGCCGTCAAATCCCCTGGGAGGTCATTTATGACCGGAGAGAGGCCATCCGCCACGCGCTGGATTTGGCCCAGCCCGGGGATATGGTGGCTTTGTTGGGCAAGGGCCACGAGGGGTATATTGAGACCTGCGGACGGCGGGAGCCTTTCTCCGAGTGGGCGGTGCTGGAGGAATATTTCCACAGTCAGGTGTAAGGTTGTGGAACGTTTTCGCCCCTACCTGTGTCGCACCCCGGCCGACAGCGGCCGGACCAGGCCGCTACCCCCAGATTTGAGGCCCTGGTGGAAGGATCAGAAACTTCCAGCGGAGTAAAAACTGCCCAAAGATGCGCCTAGCCATCCAACCCGCCCCACCAGATCCAGGGCCGACTTAGGCCCCATTCCGGGAAAAAACAATGAAAACATGGAGTTTCCAAAGGGATCTCCCTTTGGTGGGTCTTTGGTGACTTTCTGCCCATCAGAAAGTCACCCCAGCGGAGCGCGTCTCCCTTTGTCGAGTCGGCAAAGAGGAACCAACCTCTTGCAGAACGTCAATCCCTCAGTCTGCCTAAGGGCAGACAGCTCCCTTTGCACAAGGGAGCCTCCTGTGGGCTACGGTGCTGCATAAAATCGTAGCAGCGGCGGGTGGAATGCTCCACCCGCCGCTGTTGGGTTCCTACTTAGTAGCCAAAGTTGCTGTAATCGATCATCGCCAAATCGATGGCATCAAAGTCATCCTGGGACGGGGTCCACATGTCTCCGTCGTCCTCAATCTGCACGGTGAAGGACTCCTCCTCCCCGTTGCCCACGTTGGCCATCTGGCTCTCCACCAGGGACAGCACCTTCTCGGCGTAGGCGACATCCGCCTTCTGATAGTCCTCTTCGCTCATGGCCTCCAGCTGCTCCTGGGTGGTGATGCCCATATCCGCCATGACCTCCTCAAAGATGGCCTGGAAGTCGTCCGAGGTAAAGTTGGTCATGATGTCAATGGGACGCACCGTGACCTCCACCACATAGTTGCCGCTGTCCATCTTATTGGAGGACACCACGGTGTAGTCGCTGTGGCTGTAAATCTCCTTGTACATCTCGGTGAGCTTCTGGGTGATCTCCTCGGTGGGGTAGTCAAAGATGCCGATGGCGTTTTGGAAAAACTCCACTTCCACCTGGATGCCCTGGTCATACCGCTCCTGGGCCTCCTCCTCGGTCAGGTCCAGTTCCTGGAGGTAGTCGTCGTTGAACTGGCCCTTATAGGTCAGATCCAGGTAGCCCTGGACGTAGTTCTTCATCCGGTCCGACTCATTGCCCAGGTTCAGGCTGAGGCTGTTGCAGCCGCACAGGACTCCTGCCAGGACGCCCGCAGCCAACACAGTGGTGAATATTCTACTCTTTTTCATGGTTTCTCCCCCTTTTCCCATCTTCATCCGGGGACCTTCCACCCAGGGTCGCCCCCGTATACTGTGAGTGTATCATACTCCAGACAGTTTGTATATACTCCGGCCATACTTTTTCACACTAATTGTGTAAAATGCCAGGTCTCCAGGTCTGGCATATCAAAAAAAGACCCCTGCCCAATGGGCAGAGGTCTTTTTCGTAGCAATTACACCAGCTGAATGATGGCCATCTCGGCGGCGTCGCCGCGACGGGGACCCATCTTCAGCACACGGGTATAGCCGCCATTGCGGTCGGCATACTTGGGGCCGATCTCGTCGAAGAGCTTCTTAGCCACATCTTCCTTGGTGATGTAGCTCAGAGCCTGACGGTAAGAAGCCAGGTTGTTCTTCTTAGCCAGGGTGATCATCTTCTCGGCAATGGGGGCGACCTCCTTGGCGCGGGCGTAGGTGGTCTTAATCTGACCATTCTCCAACAGGTAGGTGGTCATGGCGCGCAGCATGGCGCGGCGCTGGTCGCTGGTCTTACCCAGTTTACGGTTCTGTGCCATTTTTAACACTCCTCCGACCTCGCGTTGCGAGATCT
>CALWXL010000016.1 GCA_944385485.1 uncultured Oscillospiraceae bacterium | reverse complement strand
GCCAGGATATAGGGGTCCACCACGTTGCCCTTGGACTTGGACATCTTGCCGCCGTCCAGCAGCAGCCAGCCGTGGCCGAACACCTTCTTGGGCAGGGGCAGTCCCAGGCTCATGAGCATGGCGGGCCAGATGATGGAGTGGAAACGGACGATCTCCTTGCCCACGATGTGCACATCGGCGGGCCAGAACTTGTCGAAGTCGTCGTACTTGTCGTTGTCATAGCCCAGAGCGGTGATGTAGTTGGACAGAGCGTCCACCCACACATACACCACGTGGCCGGGGTCGAAGTCCACGGGCACGCCCCAAGTGAAGGAGGTACGGGACACGCACAGATCCTCCAGGCCGGGCTTGATGAAGTTGTTCACCATCTCGTTGACCCGGCTGCGGGGCTCCAGGAAGTCGGTGTTCTCCAGCAGGTCCTGGATGCGGTCGGCGTACTTGGACAGACGGAAGAAGTAGGCCTCCTCCTCGGCGTCCTGCACTTCCCGGCCACAGTCGGGGCACTTGCCGTCCACCAGCTGGGACTCGGTCCAGAAGGACTCGCAGGGCTTGCAGTACTTGCCCACATACTTGCCCTTGTAGATGTCCCCGTTCTCGTACATCTTCTTAAAAATCTTCTGGATGGCGGAGACATGGTAGTCGTCGGTGGTGCGGATGAAGCGGTCGTTGGAGATGTTCATCAGCTTCCACAGGTCCAGCACGCCCCGGTCGCCGCACACGATCTTGTCCACGAACTCCTTGGGGGACACGCCGGCCTCGGCGGCCTTGTCCTCAATCTTCTGGCCGTGCTCGTCGGTGCCGGTGAGGAACATCACCTCACGGCCCCGGAGCCGCTGATAGCGGGCGATGGCGTCGGTGGCCACCGTGCAGTAGGTGTGTCCGATGTGCAGTTTATCACTGGGATAGTAGATAGGGGTTGTAATATAAAAGCGATTGTCACTCATGGGTATCCTCCTCCTTGTTCTCCGTGGTCATCTCCGTCCCCTGAGGTACGGCGGGGATGAGTTTATCCTCTGAACCCACCTTGGGCGGGTGTTGCAGGTTGATGGGCAGCCGCCACAGGGCCGCCAGGGCCGAAGCGGACTGGGAGATGAGCAGCAGGGCGGTTCCGGTGTCCGGCCGGGAGGCCAGAGCCACCCAGGAACACACCACCGTCATCCCCGCCAGCCACAGGGTGCGCCGGGGCCGGGCAGCGGCACAGGACATGCCCGCCCAGTCGGTGTACATCAGCATTCCGGCGATCACCGCCAGCAGCAAAGGCACATAGTCCCACAGCACCGGGTCGGCGGCGCAGTTGCGGTAGGTGCCCAGCAGCCAGCCGCATCCGGCACAGGCGGGCAGAGCCGCCCAGAAGCCGCCTTTCCCGCGCCGTCCGGGTCGGAAGCCGTCCCGGCCAATTTGCAGCAGGCCCAAAAAGGCCAGCAGGGCCAGCACTGCGGTGACCATACCCAGCACGCCGTTGTCGCCGCCCTGCCAGGTTTTCATGGCCACCGCCAGCTGATAGGCCTTCCACAGCTCCCGGCCCTGGCCAAAGAGCAGGGGCACAGCGGCCAGGGAGCAGAAGGCCCCGAACCACACCAGGGCCAGAAATACCACGTCCCCGGTGGCGAAAAAGCTCATGTCCCATCTCCTGCCCCGGATTTGGCTGCGGGGCGGGGTGGTCACCGGCTGGCGGGCGGCCAGGATGGCCAGAGCCGCCCCGGCAATTACCAGCACGCACACCAGCACCACGCTGGCGGTGGCCCCCCGAACGGGCAGGCCATAGGATCCTTCAAAGGCGGTGGCCTTCTGCCACATCCGCACACCTGCGGCGGCGGCAGCCAGCAGTAAAGTCCACACCAGCCAGAATACGTTGCAAGGTCGTCTGTTCTTCATGGCTCTTCTCCTTCCGTCACAATAGGTTGAAATCCGGGAAGGGGAAGACCACCATCACCGCCCGCCCAATGACGCTGCGGGTATCAATGATCCCGATGTTGGGATAGCGGCTGTCGGCGGAGTCGTTGCGGTTGTCCCCCATGACGAAGATGCACCCCTCGGGCACGGTGACGTGGTTGAGGCCCTCTCCGTAGTTGGGCACCCGCATGGTCTCCTTGATATAGTCCTCTTCCAAGGCCACACCGTCCACGTAGACGGTGCCCGTGTCATAGTCAATGTCCACCCGCTGTCCCTCGGTGGCGATGACCCGCTTGACCAGGGAATCGTTTTGGTAGGACCGCTGGGTGAGCACCACCACGTCCCCCTGCTTGGGCTCGTAGCCCAGGCACCACACCAGCATGGAGTCTCCATTTTGCAGGGTATTCTCCATGGAACTGCCGCTGACCACAATGATGCGCACCACAAAGGTGAACACCAGAATGAGGGCAGCCAGCACAAAGACCAGGGTTCGGACATTCAGATACAACTCATAGCCCAGGGAGGTGTCCTTTTGAGTTCGGGAAGAGGCTGAGGTTCTGGTGTCCCGCGTGGGCGCGGTCTCCGTCAAGCCCAGGTCGTCCATCTGGTCCAGCACCGGCCCGGCGTCCGGGGTCTCCGGGGTGGGCTGGCTGTCCCGCAGTTGTTCATCCATTGTTTTCCACTTCCTCTGTGGGGATTTGTTGAGCCAGGGCCTGGGGATCGTCGTACACCAGGCGGAAGGTGTCGGCGTCCATGGTCTCAAAGGCCAGCAGGTACCGGGCCACCAGTTCCAGCTTGTCGTTGTCCCGCTTCAAAATCTCCTGGCACTGGGCATAGGCCTCGTCCAGCAGGCGCTTCACCTCGCCGTCAATGAGGGCGGCGGTCTCTTCCGAGTAGGGCTTGGCCTGGGCCATGGAGCGGCCCAAAAAGACCTCGTCGTGCTCGGAGGAGAAGGTGACCAGACCCAGCTTCTGGCTCATGCCGTACTTGGTCACCATGTCCCGGGCGATGGCGGAGGCCCGCTGCAAGTCGCTGATGGCCCCGGTGCACACAAAGCCCAGGGCGTGCTCCTCGGCCGCCCGGCCACCCAGCAGGGTGCACAGGGTCTCGCACAGCTGCTGACGGCTCACATGGCCCTTGTCCTCCTGGGGCCGGTTGATGGTCATACCAGCGGCCTGGCCACGGGGGACGATGGTGATCTGATGCACCGGGTCCTGAGTCTCCAAGGCGTGACTGACCACGGCGTGGCCCGCCTCGTGGTAGGCGGTGATGCGCCGATCCTCCTCCAGCTGAGCCCGGCTCTTCTTCTCGGGGCCAGCAATGACCTTGATCACCGACTCCTGGATGTCTTTCAGGGTGAGAAAGGGCTGATTCTTCCGGGCGGCCAGCAAAGCGGCCTCGTTCATCAGGTTTTCCAGGTCGGCCCCGGTAAATCCGGTGGTCTCCCGGGCCACTTCCTTCAAATCCACGTCCTCGCCCAGGGGCTTGCGCCGGGCGTGAACCTTCAAAATCTCCTCCCGTCCCTTCATGTCGGGACGGCCCACATACACCTGGCGGTCAAAGCGGCCGGGACGCAGCAGGGCGGGGTCCAGAATGTCCTGGCGGTTGGTGGCGGCCAGTACGATGACCCCCTCGTTGGCGGCAAAGCCGTCCATCTCCACCAGCAGCTGGTTGAGGGTCTGCTCCCGCTCGTCGTGGCCGCCGCCCAGGCCTGCGCCACGCTGACGGCCCACGGCGTCGATCTCGTCGATGAACACAATGGCGGGGGCCTCTTTCTTTGCCTGGTCGAACAGGTCTCTCACACGGGAGGCGCCCACGCCCACATACAGCTCCACAAAGTCGGAGCCGGAAATGGACAGGAACTTCACCCCCGCCTCTCCGGCCACAGCCTTGGCCAGCAGGGTCTTACCGGTGCCCGGAGGGCCCACCAGCAGCACGCCCTTGGGAATGCGAGCGCCCAGGTCGATGTATTTTTGGGGGTTGCGCAGGAAGTCCACCAGCTCTTGCAGCTCGGCCTTCTCCTCGTCAGCTCCGGCCACGTCGGCAAAGGTCACCTTCACGGTGCCGTCACCCTGGACAGTGCGGGCCTTGCCGAAGCGGCTCATGCCCCCCTGTCCACCCTGGGCGTTTTGCTGGCGCATGGCCATGACCCCCCAGATGACCATGACCACCACCACGGTACCCACAATGGGAATGGTGATTTGCAGCCACAGGGGCATCTCATAGGCAGGCTGGAGGTTGAACTCCTTCAACGTTCCATCCGCCTGCTGCTGCTCGATCTCATCCCCCAGGTCGTTGTAGAACAGCTCTACATCCGCCAGGCGGTGATACCGGGTCTCTCCGCTTTTCAGCTTGAGCACCAGAGTCTGGTTGTCCTCCACCTGGAAGGCGGTCACCTGCTCCTCCAGGAAATAGGTGCGCACTTGGCTGTACGGAATGAAGTTCTGCTCCTGGGCGGAGCGGAAGGCGGTAAAGCTCCACACCAGCAGCAGAATCAGCACCACATACACCACAGCGCTGCGAATTTGTTTGCCACGATTCAAAATTGAAAACAGCTCCTTTTTCCCCCGCTGGGGCTCACTCTCCGCCGTAGACGGAGGGCTTCAGAATGCCCACATAGGGCAGGTTGCGATACTTTTCATCATAGTCCAGACCATAGCCCACCACGAAGGCATCGGGAATGGTGAAGCCCACATAGTCGGCCACAATGGGCTGAGTGCGGCGGTCGGGCTTATCCATCAGGGTACAGATGCGAATGGAGGCGGGCTTGCGGGCCTTCAGAATCTCCATGAGGTAAAAGAGAGTGTTGCCCGAGTCCAGAATGTCCTCCACAATGATCAGGTCCCGGCCCTCAATGGAGTCGGACAGGTCCTTTTTGATCTCCACCTGGCCAGAGCTCTTGGTGCCGGCGCCGTAGGAGGACACGGCCATAAAGTCCACCGTCACCGGCAGGTCAATGGCCCGGGTCAGGTCTGCCATAAAGATATAGGAGCCCCGGAGTACCGAGGCCAGGACCGGCTCCTTCCCGGCGTAGTCGGCGGTGATCTGAGCCCCCAGCTCCTTCACCCGCTCCCGGAGCTGCTCTTCACTATACAGAATGGATTCCACGTGTTCATGCATGGTCGTCGTTCTCCTTTGTTATGGTAATGTATCGGGCAGCCTGCCCGGGTTGAGGCAAAAAGTTCTGGTCTGTTCCCAGCCCAGCCACCGCTGCCACACGCTCTCCCTGGGCCAGTACCGGCAGGCGCGGGCGGAGGGTGGCGGGGATTTTTTTCTCCATCATGAGTTTTTTCACCGTCTTGGTGGGTCGCTTGGGCAATTGCAGAGTGTCCCCCACCCCTCTGGGGCGGAGCACATAGTCCCCGTTCATGAGCCACAGCCCTTCCCCGTTGCCCTGGGCATACGGGGCGGTGCGGCATTCCACCCGCCACGCTCCCCACCGGGTCACCCCATCGTGGAGCGGAATGGTGGGCAGCTTCTCCGGCTCCCCTTGGGGGATGATGGTCAGCTGATCCCAGCTTCTCACCGCTCGGTGGCCGGGCAAATCCAGCCCATCCCCGCTCTGTCCCTCCTCCATGAGCCAAAACAGCCCATCCAGGTACACCTGAGAGGGGTGGATGTGCAAAGCGGCAAGCCCTTGGGCCAGCTTGCGCACCGCCAGGGGTCTGGGGGCAGCCCGCAGGGCGGGAATGTCCACTCCCAGGCGATTTTCCCCCACCGTGACCCCGGGCAGGTCCCGGGCCAGGGCGGAGAGCAGCTCCTCATCCTCCCGCAGCTTGGCAGCAGTCTGGGCGATGTGGCGTACCGCCTGGGGGTTGAGCTGGGTGAACTGGGGCAGCACCCCATGGCGCACCCGGTTGCGGGTGTAGGCAGGGTCGGCGTTGCTCTCGTCCTCCACATGGGGGATGTGGTGGGCGGAGAGATAGCCCTCCACCTGCTGCCTGGTCACCTCCAGCATGGGGCGGATGAGCATCCCCCGCCGGGGTGGGATGCCGCAAAGGCCCCGGAGGCCGGAGCCCCGGATGAGGTGCATGAGCACCGTCTCGGCGTTGTCTCCGGCGTGGTGCCCGGTGGCAATGAGAGTGTACCCCTCCCGCCGGGCGGTGTCGTAGAGAAATTGATACCGCAGTTCCCGGGCGGTCTCCTCCACCCCCTGCCCTCTCCTTGTGGCCTCACCGGGTACGTCTCCATGGCCCACATAGAGGGGGATGTGGTGGCGGTCACACCAGGTGCGGACAAACTCCTCCTCCTGGTGGGAGGCCGAGCGAATACCGTGGTGGTAGTGGGCGGCCCCCACCTGGTAGCCGCCCCGCTGTGCCCCCTCCAGAAGGCGGCAGAGCAGATACATGGAGTCGGCGCCCCCGGACAGGGCGCACAGCACCCGGTCGCCCGGGGCAATGAGATGGTAGGAAAAGCCCATCAGTAGTCCTCTTCGTCGTAGTTGTAGGCCAGATTGCGGAAGGTGGTAAACTCCGGCCGCCACTCCAGCATGACGGTTCCCGTCTCGCCGTGGCGGTTTTTGGCCACGATGCACTCGGCCACGTTGGGGTTTTCCGTGTCGTCCTCGTAGTAGCTCTCTCGATAGATGAACATGACGATGTCGGCGTCCTGCTCGATGGAGCCGGACTCACGCAGGTCGGAGAGCATGGGCCGACGCTGGCCCGCCGAGCGGCTCTCATTGGCACGGGACAGCTGGGACAGGCAGATCACCGGCACATTCAGCTCCTTGGCCATGAGCTTCATGGAACGGGAGATGTCGGAGACGATCTGCTGGCGGTTGTCGCTGGCCCGGGTGGGCCCTCCGGCGGAGGTCATCAGCTGGAGGTAGTCCACAATGACCAGGCCCAAATCCTTGATGCGGCGGCACTTGGCGTTCATGTCCGCCACAGACAGGGAGGAGTCGTCGTCCATGTAGATGTTCGCCTGGCTGAGGGTGGCCACCGCCATGGCCAGCCGGGACCACTCCTCCTCCCCCACAATGCGGCCGGTGAGTAGTTTTTTGTTGTCAATGAGGCACTCGGTGGAGATCAGGCGCAACCCCAGCTGCTCCCGGCTCATTTCCAAGGAGAAGATGGCCACGCTCTTGCCCGAGTGCTTGCCCGCCTCCAGGCCGATGTTCAGGGCCAGAGAGGTCTTACCCATACCGGGGCGGGCGGCGAGAATCAAAAGGTCTGAGTTGTTCAGACCGGAAATTCTCCGGTCCAGGTCAATGAGGCCGGTGGAGATGCCGGGAAACTCGGTGCCTGCGGCCTGCCGCTCCTTGATGGTCTCCCACACCTGGCTCATGACCGTGGCGATGTGGGCCATGCCCTGAGCGGAGCGACCCTGGCGGATGGCGTAAATGCGCTGTTCGGCGGCCTCCAGAATCTGCTGGGCGGTGCCGCTTTCGCTGCGCACCATCTCCTCCAGCTCCCCGGCGGTCTCTCCCACCCTTCTCAGCAGGGCTTTGTCCGAGACGATGTTCACATACTCCATGACGTTGGCCGCCGTGGGGGTGATCTCCATAAGCTGGCGCAGGTAGCCCACCGAGGTGTTCTCGTCGTACACCCCCGCCTGCTTCATCCGGTCCAGCACCGTCACCGGGTCGATGGTCTCGAACCGGTTGAACATGGTGAACAGCACCTGGTACAGTTCCCGGTTCTGGCGCAGATAGAAGTCGTCGGGCACCAGCCGGGCCACCACGTCGGGAATACACCGGTCGTCGATGAGCATGGAGCCCAGCACTGCCTGTTCCGCCTCCACCGAGTGGGGCAGGCGCAGGTCATTGAATTCGTCCATTGTCATCCCTCCCAGTTGTATGCTGTGGACGTAATCTTACGCTTCTTCGGTAACCATCACACGGACGGTACCGGTGATCTCATAGCCCAGCTTGCACTTGACCTCGTAGCCGCCAAAGGCCTTGATGGGCTCGGCCAGCACCAGCTTGCTCTTGTTGATGTCGATGTTGTACTGCTCCTTGAGGCCCTCGGAAATCTCCTTGCTGGTGACCGAGCCGAAGAGACGGCCGCCCTGGCCGGCCTTGGCCACGATCTTCACCGGGCAATCCTTGAGCTGATTGGACAGATCCATGGCAGCCTGGCGCTCCTCGGCCTCCTTGGCACGGCGGGCCTTGTCCTGCATCTTCATGGTGTTGATGTTCTCAGCGCTGGCCTCCACGGCCAGCTTGCGGGGCAGCAGGAAGTTGCGGGCGTACCCGTCGGAAACGTCCACCATCTGTCCCTTCTTGCCGTGTCCCTTTACGTCCTGTTGTAAAATCACTTTCATGATGTGTTCCTCCTAAAAAATATGGTTTCTTGCTAGGGAGTGCTTACTCCTCCCCCATCTCCTCCGGGTCGTCGGTCTTGAAGTACCGCTCCAGAGTAGCCATGAGGGACTCCGTCACCTGTTCCAACGTCTGTCCGGCGATCTGGGCTCCGGCGGCTCCGGCGTTTCCGCCGCCCCCCAGGGCCTCCAGAATCACCTGCACGTTGGTGTCGTTGATGCTGCGTGCGGACACCACCACCCGCTCCCCATCGGGATAGAGCACGAAGGAGGTGTTGATGCCTGCAATATTCAACAGCTCATCGGCGGCCTGAGCAGCCGTGACCCGGTTGACGGTGTGGTGTACGGGGGCAATGGCGATGTCGTGGCGGTACATCTTGGCATTTTGAATGATGCCGTACTTGGCCACCGTGTCCGCCAGATCGGTCTGGAACATCTTCTTCACCTCTCCGGTGTCGCCCCCGGCCCGGCGCAGGAAGGCGGCGGCCTCGAAGGTACGGCCACCTGTGCGCATGGTAAAGTTCTTGGTGTCCAGCATCAGGCCCGCCATCATGGCCTCCGCCTCGCCCCGCAGCAGCTCCCCCGGTTCCATCAGGTAGCTGAGCAGCTCGCTGACCAGCTCACAGGTGGAGGAGGCGTAGGGCTCGTGGAAGTAGAGGGCGCCCCCCTCGATGTAGGTGGCGGCCCGGCGGTGGTGGTCGATGACCGCCACCTTGTTGCAGGACTGGAGTACCTCCCGGCTGGCCACCTGCTCGGGGCGGTTGGTGTCCACCACCACCAGCAGGGACCGGGAGTCCGCCTTCAAAAGGGCCTGCTGGCTGTCCACAAAGCGGTCCTTGTATTCATCCATCCACTCCAGACGGCGGTACAGCTGGTCAGCGGGGGTGGGGTTGCTCTCCCGGACGATGTAATAGGGCACGCCCTTCTTCCGGGCTATGGCACACACGCCCACAGCGGCGCCCACCGCATCCATGTCGGCGGCGGCGTGGCCCATGACGAACACGCAGGAGGCGTCTGCCACCAGCTCGCCCAGAGCGGAGGCCATGACCCGGCTTTTGACCTTGGTGCGCTTTTCCGTCTCCTTGGCCCGTCCGCCGAAGAACTCAAAGTTGAAGCGGTTTTTCACCACCGCCTGATCGCCCCCTCGGGACAGGGCCATCTCCACGGACAAAGAGGCAAAGCGGTACAAGTCCGCCGGGGTCTCTCCGTCCACGCCTAGCCCCAACGACAGGGTCACCGAGATGCCGCTGGGGGTCTGCACCTGGCGGATGGAATCCAGAATGGAGAACTTCTCCTCCTTGTACTTCTGCAAATACTGCTCCTCGAAGATGTAGAGGAAGCGGTCCCGGTCCAGGCGGCAGAAGATGCCCCCCACATCCCCCATCCATTGGGAAATGCGCTGGTTGATGTCCGCCATCATGTTGGAGGCCACATTTTCCGGCAGTCCCTTGATGGTGTCCTCGTAGTTGTCCAGCAGCAGGATGGCCACCACCGGACGGGTGGCCTGGTAGATCTCTTTCAGGTTGCTGGCCTCGGTGACGTCCAGCCAATAGGTGGTGGCCAGCAGGCTCTCCCGGCCCTCCTCCTGGGTGCGGCCCACGTTGCCAAACACCTGGTAGCGGCGGCGGCCCAGGGGCACCTCATAGGGACACTCGTGCTTGCCCTCCAGCAGCCAACGGCTGTCAAACTGGGGCACCAGCTCGGTGAGCTTGGTGTCAAACAGCCGTTCCCGATCCCCGGACAGGTGGAGAAAGCGGTCGTTGGACCACACAATCTCCTCGGTGTCAGGGCGAAACATCACCACGGGCAGGGGGCAGTTGAGGGTGCTGTCCCGGGTGGCCTCGTCCACGCTGCCCAGCAGCTGATCCAGGTAGCGGGCAGCCTCCCGACGACGCTGCATGGAGGCGCGCAGGTACACCAGATAGAGCACCAGCACCACCGCCGCCTGTCCCAAAGCCACCTCCACCTTGCCCAACAGGGCGGTGATGGCGGCAAAGACAATCATAATCCAAAAATACAGCCCAAACCGTGGGGCCAGTAAGCGGGACAATGTCTGATTCATTGCATTCACTCCTTTTTGTCCCAAACGCTGTGGCTTCACAGGTTTTCCTCCGGGGTTTCGGCCTGTTTTTCCCTTCTTCCCCGGTCTGATTATAAAATCCCATACAGATGAATCATTATATCAAATTCCCGCATCAAAAACAAGGGAAGGGATGTAGAAATGGCAATGGAAATGGAAGCGCTTCCCTACAACCTGTGAGATTCGGAAAAAATGCCATTGCACATCCACGCTCCAGTTGCTATAATAACTTTTACCAATCATTCAGGTATTTGCCTGGTGAAATCTGCGTCAGCCGAGGGTCTTGGTTGACGCGCTCTTCTCACCCAAGGCATTTACCGCTTTACTGTGTAAAGGAGACGAGTGTCATGCTGGATATTCAAGTGAACTTGGCCGAGCAGCGCAAGCCTTTGCCCGACCCCGACACCCTGCAATTTGGTAAGGTGTTCACCGACCACATGTTTTTGATGAACTACGATGCCGGCCAGGGCTGGCACGACCCCCGGGTGGTGCCCTATGGCCCCCTGTCCATGGAGCCCTCCTGCATGGTGTTCCACTACGCCCAGGAGATTTTTGAGGGCATGAAGGCCTATCGCACCCCGGAGGGGAAGGTGCAGCTGTTCCGCCCGGTGGAAAATGCCCGCCGGCTCAACTCCTCCTGCCAGCGTCTGTGCATCCCGGAAATTCCCGAGGAGGACTTTGTCCAGGCCGTCAAGGCTCTGGTGAAGGTGGACGAGGCCTGGGTGCCCAACAAGCTGGGGACCTCCCTGTATATCCGCCCCTTCATCATCGCCACCGACTGCTCCCTGGGTGTCCACGCCTCCCACAGCTATCTGTTTGCCATCATCTGCTGCCCCGTGGGTGCCTACTACCCCGAGGGCATCAACCCGGTGAAGATCTACGTGGAGAGCGAGGACGTGCGTGCTGTCAAGGGCGGCACCGGCTACACCAAGTGCGGCGGCAACTACGCCGCCTCCATCCGGGCCGGAGAGCGGGCCGAGGCCCAAGGTTACTCTCAGGTGCTGTGGCTGGACGGCGTACACCGCAAGTACATTGAGGAAGTGGGCGCCATGAACGTGCTGTTCAAGGTAAATGGCACCGTCATCACCCCCCAGCTCACCGGGTCCGTGCTCCCCGGCATCACCCGTAAGAGCTGCCTGGAGCTTTTGAAGGACTGGGGCATCCCCGTGGAGGAGCGGCTCATCACCGCCCAGGAGCTGTTTGACGCCGCCAAGGCGGGCACCCTGGAAGAGGCCTGGGGCACCGGCACCGCCGCCGTGGTCTCCCCCATCGGCCTGCTGGCCTGGGGCGATCAGAAGGCAGAGGTCAGCGGCGGCAACATCGGCGCACTGACCCAGAAGCTGTACGACACCCTCACCGGCATCCAGTGGGGCACCATTCCCGACACCCACGGCTGGGTGGTACCCGTGGAATAAGTTGAAAAAGGACGCTGCATGCAGAGTGCAGCGTCCTTTTTTGTCTGAAATCCACAGTTGTGATGGAGAGGGTTGCCCTTCTACCGTTTGTCTGGTTCCCACTGGAACATGGTAGGG
Source organism: uncultured Oscillospiraceae bacterium (assembly GCA_944385485.1). Lineage (GTDB taxonomy): Bacteria > Bacillota > Clostridia > Oscillospirales > Oscillospiraceae > Enterenecus. The sequence goes on along the minus strand of CALWXL010000016.1, from coordinate 12,544 downwards.
GCGGATATCATCCGCCCTGGTGGGTCCTTCACTCTGGATTCGGGCGGATCATATCCGCCCCTACGTCTGGCCTCTGCTCGGTCTACTTGCCTCTCCCTCTGGGAGAGGTGGCCCGGCGTATGCCGGGACGGAGAGGGTGGGGCCTCCCGTTTTCCGCCGCACTCCTTGTTGCGCTGTGGTAGGGGCCGTGGCTTACCCGGCCCGTTGGTACCCTGGCATTGCCCTGGGGGATTCGGGAGGGGCAAGCCCCCCTACTCCCAGCAACGCAAGGACTGCTCTACATCTGAGAATCCCTACGGCTGATTTGGCTCCCGGGGCAACAAGGTAATCTGGAGCAGCCCCTTTTTCTGCCGTCTTTGCGCATACTCCAGCAGTTCCCGGGCATTGCTGGCTGTGTGCCACACATAGGCAATCAAAAAATCCACATGGTCCACCATGCACCGATTGGCCCGGACGATGGCAAACCGCCGAGGCACCCGCTCCATTCCTGGCGGATAGTAGGTGCCGTCCACCCCTTTGGACGGTTTCACCGGACGTTCTGCCGGATGGTACGGCAACAACACACTCAAACAGATGTCTGGATACTCCTTTTTCGCCGCACAAACCGCTTGAACCGCCAAATGATCAAATCCACCATAGTGCCCCACGATAAACACCGTGACACCCAACTCCTCAATGTGCCGTTGCACCTCCGCTTTCAAGACGGGAAGTAGTTTCTCGTCCGCTTCCCGATGCCCGATGAAAAAACAACTCCTTGTGTTCATATCTTCACCTCCAACCCTTTTGAGTTTATTTTAACTCAAAAGGGTTAATCTTTTCAAGGAAAAATGGGTATCATTTTCACTGGAAGCGAGGTGATGCCCGTGAACGTAGGGGAAGCGGTAAAAGATCGCATTTTACAACTCTGCAAGGAAGAAAATCTTTCTGTGAATAAGCTCAGCAGCATGAGCGGTGTCACCCAATCCACGGTGAATAACATTGTCAGTGGCCGCAACCACAGCACCACCATTTCCACCATTAAAAAGTTGTGCGATGGCCTGGGCATCACCATTGAGGAGTTCTTTCACAGTGAACTGTTTCGTGATTTGGAGCAGGAAATTAAATAATTCGGCAAAAAGGGCGCTGTACGTCATGCACAGCGCCCTTTTTGTCTTAAATTCGAGGTTTTTTTGGAGAAAATCTGTCCTTCTATCGTTTGTCTGTTTCCGACTTACCAGCCTGGTGGGGACGCTCCCCGCTGGGGGTGACTTTTGTTCGGGCAAAAGTCACCAAAACCCGCTTAGGGCGTTCCCCCCTAAGTACCCCCCTGGGGTACGAGGCTGTAAATACGTCAAGTGTCCGCTCGGCCCGTCACCCTTGCTGTGGCTCCTGTCACTGCCACCACACCAGGCCACCTTGGGCAGCTGGCCCTACAACTTGGCGGTTTCCATGCCCGGGCCTACCCTGGCCAAGCGGCGTTCCCGCCGCCGGGAGCCAGGCATCCGGTAGCTGGGAACAGCGGCTCACCAAGGTAAAGCCCTGGCGGTAGAAGAATTCTCTAGCAGAGGAGTAGATACACCCCATAGAACGACAAGCCATCTATGTGACCTCACCGGGCCAAGGGCTAAAAAGAGAAGATTGCACACTCCAACCAGTACCGGCGGGGTGGATTCCACAAGGCGGGGGAAGGCCCCGCCTTTGGCGATTCTTTCCCCAATTTCTCATCGCTGAGAAATTGGGCCCAGCGGAGCGCGTCTCCCCTCGCCAGGGGCGCAGGTTCCGCACCTGAGATAAGCGCAAACAGCGGATGCAACTTCCACAGCTGCATCCGCTTTTGTGTATCTTTACTTTTGGTACGCCTTGGCCGCCCCCACAAAGCCCCGGAACAGGGGATGGGCCCGGTTGGGTCGGCTCTTCAGCTCGGGGTGGAACTGGCCCGCCACAAACCAGGGGTGGTCCGGCAGCTCCACCATCTCCACCAGCCGTCCGTCAGGGGACAGGCCGGATAGCACCAGTCCCGCCTTCGTCAGCTCCTCCCGGAAGGCGTTGTTGAACTCGTAGCGGTGGCGGTGGCGCTCCTGGATGTCCAGGGTGCCGTAGATATCGGCCGCCTTTGTGCCCTCCACCAGGCGGCAGGGATAGCTGCCCAGGCGCATGGTGCCGCCCATATCGGTGACCCCCACCTGGTCGGGCATCAGGTCAATCACCGGGTGAGTGGTGGCGGGGTTCAACTCCGAGGAGTGGGCATCGGTCATGCCGCACACATGCCGGGCAAACTCCACCACTGCCAGCTGCATACCCAGGCAAATGCCCAGGAAGGGGATATGGTTCTCCCGGGCGTAGCGAATGGCATTGATTTTGCCCTCCACGCCCCGGTCTCCGAAGCCACCGGGCACCAGAATGCCCTGCACCCCGGCCAGAATCTGGGCGGTGTTGTCCTCGGTCACCGTCTCCGAGTCCACCCAGCGGATGTGCACCTTCACATCGTTTTCGATGCCGCCGTGGGTGAGAGCCTCCACCACGGACAGGTAGGCGTCGTGGAGGGAGACGTACTTGCCCACCAGGGCAATCTCCACGGTATCTTTCACGTTCTTGGCCCGGTGGACCATGGTGGCCCACTCGGTGAGGTCGGGGGCATGGCAGATGAGCCCCAGGCGGCGCACCACCACGTTGGCCAGTCCCTCCCGCTCCAGCATCAGAGGCACCTCATAGAGGATATCGGCGGTGAGGTTGGGTATGGCGTTTTCCACGGGAATATTACAAAAGAGTGCAATTTTGTCCAGAATGTCCTGGGGCACCGGGGCGTCGCTGCGGCACATGATGACATCGGGCTGAATGCCCAGGCTCAAAAGCTCCTTGGCCGAGTGCTGGGTGGGCTTACTTTTCAGCTCACCGGAGCCGGGGATGGAGACGATAAGGGAGACATGAATGAACATCACGTCCTGCCGACCCCGCTCAGCGGCCACCTGCCGGATGGCCTCCAGGAAGGGCTGGGACTCAATGTCGCCCACGGTGCCGCCAATCTCCACAATGGCCACATCGGTGTCGGGCCCCTCCAGGGAGTAGATGTTGGCCTTGATCTCGTTGGTGATGTGGGGGATGATCTGCACCGTGCCCCCCAGGTAGTCCCCGCGACGCTCCCGGTTCAATACGTTCCAGTACACCTTGCCCGAGGACACCGAGGAGTTAAAGGTGAGGTTTTCGTCAATAAACCGCTCGTAGTGGCCCAAATCCAGGTCGGTCTCCGCCCCGTCGTCGGTGACGAATACCTCCCCGTGCTGGTAGGGGCTCATGGTGCCCGGGTCCACGTTGAGATAGGGGTCCAGCTTCTGCACCTTCACCCGCAGCCCCCGCTGTTTCAGCAGGCGGCCCAGAGAGGCGGCGGTGATGCCCTTGCCCAGACCGGACACCACGCCCCCGGTGACAAAGATAAATTTTGTGTTCATGGCCATACTGACTTCCTCCTTGTGACAGGAAGTTGCGCCCTTGCGCCGAACCCCATTGCCCGGCCCTGTCCGAATCAAATACGAAATATTTTACCCCCGTACCCCGGGACAAGTCAAGGCACAGCCCTGCCAATTCCCCGGGGTATCGGGGGTACTTTTCTGGTATAACTTGTAACTTCTCTCAGCCCTGGGCGTGGAGGGCGGCCATGATGCGCCGCTTGTAGGCCAAAAATTCCTGGGTAAGGTTGAAATCCACATGGCGGGGCCGGGGCTCCTGCACCACGATCTCCTCCCCGATGCTCCCATCCATGAGCAGATAGATGCGGTCGGAGAGCAAAATGGCCTCGTCGATGTCGTGGGTGATGAAGAGGGTGGACAGGCGGATCTCGTCCATCACCTTCAGGTACCACTGGTGCACACTCCGTTTGGTCAGGGTGTCCAGGGCGGAAAAGGGCTCATCCAGCAACGCCACATTGTGGGAAAACAGGTAGGTGCGCAGCAGCGCTGCCCGCTGACGCATGCCTCCGGACAGCTGGCCCGGCCACTTCTTCTCGGTGCCCTCCAGACCAAACTGTGGGAACAGGGCCACCGCCTGGGCCCTGGCCTCCTTCTTGCTCATCCCCCGCAGCATCAGGGGCAGGGCCACATTGTCCTGAATGGTGCGGTAAGGTAGCAGCAGATCCTTTTGCAGCATGTAGCTGACGTGACCGGGCTGCCCGGTCACCTCTTCCCCGTCCAGGAACACCTGGCCCTCATCGGGGCGCAGCAGGCCGGAAATGACGTTGAACAGGGTGGTCTTTCCCCCTCCGCTCACCCCCAGCAGGCACACCAGTTCCCCCTCATGGAGGTGGAGGGAGACATTGCGCAGCACCTGGTGGTCCCCAAAGGCCAGGCTGACGTTTCGTACTTCCAGTTTTTCCACGGTTACTTCTGGGGCAGATAGTCGTTGGAGAATCCGGCGTTGGGGTCCACGGTGCCCTCCAGCAGCTGGTTGTCGTTGAGCCAGGTGAAGAAGCCGCTCCAGCGGTCCGGGTCAAACTCGCCCCAACGCGCGGCGTCCGCCTGGTACTGCCCGGCCAGATACTTCTGGCTTTCCACCACCAGCTCCTCGTTGCTGCCCAGTTCGGGGGCAGCGTCCATGAGAATCTGGGCGGCCTCCTCGGGGTGCTCCATGCAATACTCATAGCCCTTGGTAAGGGCAGCCATAAAGGCCTTGGCCTGGTCGGTGTGCTCGGTGAGATAGGTGTTGTTGCCGATGATCACGGGGGTGTAGAAGTCAAACACCGGGTCGATGTCGGCAAAGGCGAAATAGTCGGTGTCCAGACCCGCCACCTGGCAGGCGATGCCCGCCCAGCCGTAGTAGATCCAGATGGCGTCCACGGACTTGCTCTGGAGGGCGGACACCTCGTCGGTGACGGTGGAGGGGATGAGCTCCACCTTGCTGAAGTCGCCGGCGTCAGCCTCCATCACCTGCTGGATGGTGGCCTTCTCCACGGGCAGATCCCAGGTGGCGTACTTGTGGCCTTCCAGGCCCTTGGGGGTGTCCATGCCCTCTCCGGCCCGGGAGATGATCCCAGAGGTGTTGTGCTGGATGATGGCGGCCACAGCGGTGATGGGCAGGGGGTCGTCTCCAATGAGGCCGGGGGCGATGTAGTCCTGGAAGGACACGCCGAACTGGGCCTTGCCAGAGGCCACCAGCACTTCCGCGCCGTCCTCGGGGGGCTGCACCACCTCCACCTCCAGGCCGGCCTCCTCAAAGTAGCCCTTTTCCATGGCCACATACACGCCGGTATGGTTGGTGTTGGGGGTCCAGTCCAGCACAAAGGTGATCTTCTCCAGGTCCTTGTCCCCGTCCTGGGTCTGGTCCCCGGTCTTCTGCCCGCAGGCAGCCAGAGACGCTGCCAGCCCCAGGGTCAGCACCCCGGCCAGCAGGCGATATTTCCACGTTTTCACGGTTTCTTCCTCCTCGTTTTCTCATCCACACGGCGGTATGGCATACACCGCCGCTCCAACCATCCCACCAGAGCCATGAGGGCCAGGGACAGAATGGAGATCAAAAAAATCACAGCGAACATCTTATCAAAGGCAAAGGCCTTCTTCACCCGGGTCATGTATACCCCCAGGCCGCCAAAGCCACCCAGCCACTCACTGATCACCGCACCCACAATGGAGTAGGCGGCGGCAATGCGCAGACCGGAAAAGAACTGGGGCAGCGCCCAAGGGCATTTCAGATAGCGGAAAATCTGCCACCGCCCCGCCCCCATGGAGCGAAGCAGCCCCACGGCGTCGGGGTCCACCCCCCGGAAGCCGTCCAGCAGGCCCACCGCCACCGGGAAAAAGGTGACCAGTACCACCAAAATGACCTTGGGGGTCATCTCATACCCAAACCACAGCACCAGCAACGGGGCAATGGCCACCGTGGGGATGGTCTGGGTGATGACTAAAATGGGGTAGAAAATCTTGTAGAGGATGTCAAAGGCATCCATGGCCACGGCGAACACAAAGCCCACCGCCACCCCGATGCACAGGCCCAAAGCGGCCTCCTGCAAGGTGATGAGCAGATGCTCCCCCAGGGCCGGAGCGTCGCTGACAAAGGCGGTGACCACCTGCACCGGGGAGGGCAGCATATAGCTGGGCACCAGACCAGACACACACACCAGCTGCCACACCACCAGCAGCACCACCACCCCCATAAGACCGGGCAGCTTAGCCCTGATGGTGCTTGGTAACCTTCTGGTCAATGGTCAAAATCTCCCCTTCCGGCTCGTAAACCACCTTGATGTAGGCGGACACTTTCTTGGCTCCTGCCCGGACGGCCACATGCTGGCACTCCTTGACCACGTCCATGAGCTGGTCGTAATCCTCCCCCTCGATGGTGGTCTCAAAGGGTCCCACATAGTAGTTCAGCCCAGTGGAACGGATGTAGCCAATGACCTCATCCACCATGCGCACCAGCTCTTGGTTGTTGTCCGCCTGGGGCAGACTCTGAATGGCAACACTTGCTTTCATTGCTCTTCCTCCATATTCATAAAAATTCATAAAAAATGCCCCGCCGGCAATACCGGCGGGGCACCACAAAACACCTATGCTCCCTACGCTGGCATTACCCAGATCAGGTTAAGGGTCGCAGGACACACCTGCCTCTCAGCTCCTATGATTGGAGCTCCCCTGTCAACACGTCAGTTTAGTCCTTTTTTCGGCGGTTGTCAACCAGAATCTCACTCATACACACCCTTGGCCACCTTACGCCGCTGCCAAACCTCTTGATTGCGGTTGATGAGGGACTGGGTGCGGGCCCAGAGCAGCATCTGCCGCCCCTGGGGGGTGCGGGTGTACACCAGATGGAAGGAGGGGCCCAGCACCTTTCTCATCTGCTGTTCCAGGACTGCGGCGCGCTCCTTCTGCCGTCCGAACACCTCCGGGACCCCATAACACTCTCCACTTCCCCCATGGCCTGGCATCAGCAGGTAGCGGGGGTTGTCGATGACCCCCCACAGCTGCTGCATGCAGGCGGCATAGGTGGTCTTGTCCCGCATGCTCCCTCCTTGCAGCCAGGTGCGGACAAAGGCATCCCCCAGCCGCTCCACTTGAACGGTGGCATGTTGAGGGTCGTCCAACTCTCCCAGCTGGGCCAGGGCCGCCACCACCCCATGGCCCAGCTGTTTCATCCGCTTGGCCGGGGTGGAAACGCGCAGCATCCGAGGGCCATTCCAGACGGTGAACAGCACCAGGGCCAGCACCCCCCCACCCAGCACCGGGGCGCTGCCCCTCACGGCTGCATAGATTCCGGCCAAAACCGCCAGAAACACGCCCAATAGCTCCATCCCCAAGGCCTGGTAAAACACATACCCCGCCGGCACCCGGGACTTGGGGGCCCGCTGGGTGTCCTGGATCTCCAGCACACCGTGGATGTCATCCAACGCCCTCATCCACCGTTCCCGCAAGCCCGCCCGGTTGGAGGCCCGGCACAGCATCACCCCGTTGACCTCATCCACCTGACCGGGACGGTCCACCGGGGGGATGTTCAGCCGCTGGATGCCGCTTTCGATGCGGTTTTCCCGCCAGGACACCCCCAGAAAAGCGTCAAACCGCCGTTCCAGGGTGGGATAGTCCCCGGCCAGATAGACCTGCCCGGTCTGTGGGTCCTTCTCCTGGTAGACGCAGGCCAGGTGCCAGACGTTCCCCGTCTTGTCCGGGTCGGTGGGGTCGGTGCGGATGGTGCGCCCCCGCATCTGGTTGCTGAGCATGAAGGAGCCCACATAGGTGGCTAGAATAAGGGTGTTGACGCAGGGGGCGTCCCACCCCTCTCCCAACAGGGATTTGGTGCCCACCAGGGCGTGGATGTCCCCCTGCTGGAACAGCTGGGTCACTGCCGCCACCACATGGGTGGCTCTCCCCTTGACCTGGAGCCGGCCATAGCCGGTGTCCCCCAACGGGGTCAAGTCGCAGGGGCCCAGACACGCTTCCAACTTGTCCCGGGTGTCCAGGGGCAGCAGCACCACCGACCCGCTCAGGCAGCCCAGGCGCAGCCCGGGCAGGGCCATGCGCCGCAGCCGCTCAAAGATGGGCACCGCCCCCAGTTCTCCGTGTAAAGCCCCCTGGGTGCCCACCAGGGGAAGCATCTCCGGTTTGATGTAATCGCACAGCACCAGCAGCCGCAGTTTGTCCCCCAGGGCGGCGTATTCCCCCGCCGTGATGTGGCCGATGCTGCGCAGTTTGCCCTGGCTTTTCATCAGCTGCTTTTGCAGGCTCTTGTTCAGGGTGAGGGAGACGGTCTTTCGCCCCAGGCACCCGGCGGTTTTCAGCGCCTCCACCAGATAGCCCCGATACTCCGCATCTATGGTGTAGGATGAGGTATCATCAAATAGGATGCCCTGGAGCAGCGCCCCCAGGTACTCGTCATTCAAAGGCGGCAGCGCTTCCCGGACACCCAGCAGCTCCTTCAACCCAGGGGAAAAAGGGATGCCCTGGGCCTGACAGTACATCAAAAGGGCGGAAAAATACTTGGGATGGTCCAAAAACACCTCACTGTACTCCCCCGGCCGTTGCAGGCCCGGATGGGAGGCCACCGCCTGCATCAACCGCTCATCGGCCATAAGCCACGCCCGCAGCTGCCCCACCCGCTGGTGGTGGGCCTGAAGGGCGGACACCTCCTGCTGGGTGGGCCAGTTGAAGTACACATAGTCCTCGTGGGGGCACAGACTGCCCTCCCGCACCAGTTCCGGGGTGAAAATCTCCTCATCAATGGGCCCGCACAGGTCGGTGTACCGCTTCCACTGGGCGGGGGTGCTGTCGTAGGGCGGTGTGGCGGTGAGGGAGATGATGGTCACCCCGTCCATGCCCCTCACAAAGCTCTCCAGGGCCTTCCACCACTCACTTCTCAGGTGGTGGGCCTCGTCCAGGCAGATGGTGCCCACCTGGGCGGCTTTCACCGCCTCCAAGAGGTGGAAGTTGTGGAAATCCACCGTTTCCCCCTCCTGAGGCTCCTCATCTCCCTCCATTTCTTCCTCTAAGCGGCCTTGCAGCTGCTTGGTGGCGCTGTACAAGGCCTGGTAGGTGATGGCGGTGATGGGCTTCATCTCCCGCAGGTCGTTGGACAGCAGGGCGTGGGGGTCGTTGCCCTCCACCAAAAACCCCTCTGTGATGCGCTCCAGCCACTGTTGGCGGATGGTGATGCTGGGGGACAGGATGAGACAGGGCTTGCCCAGGCGGCGGATGAGTTCAATGCCCAGGGTGGTTTTCCCTGACCCGGGAGCGGCCACGATGTGGATTTTCCCGTCCGCCAGATACCGACCGGAACGGTCCAGCACCCGCTGCTGGTACCCTCTCCAGGTGCCCCGAAATTGCAGCACCCCGTCAAATTCCTGTCCCATATGCCCGCTTCCTTTCCGATCCGGTTTCCCACGGTCCGATCATCACCGTCATGCTGAAATGACGCTTCTCCTTATCATAGTCCCACTGGAAGTCCCCTTGGTATCGCTTCAGCGTCTTGGCCACGCTTTTCAGGCCAAAGCCGTGGAACCCCTCCCCTTCCTTGGTGGAGCGCAGCCCCTCCTCTCCCACCACCGGGGGCAGGTCGCAGCTGTTTTCCACCACCACCACCTGGTAGCCGTTGCGCTGAGCGGTGGCCAGCTCCATCCACCGCTCTTGGGAGGCCTCGGCGGCGGTGAGGGCGTTGTCCAGGAGGTTGCCCAAAATGGCCACCAGGTCATAGTCCTCCACCCCCTCCAGATTGCACAGCTGTACATCATAGGTGAAGTCAATGTGCTTGAGCTCACAAGCGGTGACGTACTTGTCCACCATCACGTCCAGGGCCCGGTTGCCGCTGTGGCAGCGGCGGGTGTATGCCTGGAGCTGCTGCTCCATCTGGGCGATGTATTCCTCCACCTTGGGGTCCTGGTTCAGGTTTCGGATGGCCTCCAGGTGATTTTTTGCGTCGTGGGCGTAGCTTCTCAGCTGCTGATTCTGCCGCTCCAGAATCTCATAATAGGACTGCTCCATCCGGAGCTGCTCTTCCTTTTGCCGCTCCAAAATCTGTTCCCGCTTTTGCTCCCACAGCAGCTGATAGGCCAGGATCGACAGCACAGACACCCCGGCCAGCAGGATGCTGCCCAGGGCCAGGGCCTGCCGCTGCTCCCGCTGCAGGTACTCACGGCCCAACCATACCGCCGCAATAGGAACGCTCACTAGCACTACCCCAGGAAGAGCCAACAACGGAAGGGGCAGGGTGCGCCGCTTTCTGCCCCAGGCAATGAGGTTTGCCACCACCAGAGCGCACAACAGGTAGCCCACAAAGGCTGCGGCGGTCTTCATTTCCTGGGCACATCCATCCAAGGTGTAGCTGTAATAGGGATTTTTCTGATACAGCCAGGTGTAAGCCTCATAGGCGGCAAGGAACATTCCCATCCGCACCGCTGTGAGAAACAGGGCGGACAGGGCCGCCGTCCACACCTTGATGTGAAAGCTCACCAGCCCCAGAGCCAGCAGGATGAGGGCATAGCTGATGACCCACGGCTCCCCGGTGTCATATAGGGTAACCACCAACTGTCCCTGCCCCAAAACTCCCGCCAGTCCCACCAGCAGCACCCCCCAGTTGGGCAGCCGCTGCTTTGCCACCCGGGAGAAAAACAGGTAGGCAACCACCAGCTCCAACGCAGCCAACAGCGGAGAGGTGGAGAAATTCCACGTCAAAAAGGATTCCACCATGTCTATCGCCTCCTCAAATAGTCAAACCAGTATTTGTGAAAGGCCGCCTGCCGCCGGGGCGCAATGGGGATGCGCTCTCCGGTCACCAGATACAGCTCGGAATAGGCGTATTTGGTCACATGATGGAGGTTGACCAAAAAGGACTTGTGGACGGGGTAGAAAAACAGGTTGGGCAGCTTCTCCTCCCACACGTCCAGCCGGTCCCCGGTGACATACCGCTGGGTCTGGGTCACCACCACCACTCGGCGGTTCTCCCGGGTCACATACAAAATGTCATCCACTAGTACCTGCACTTGCGCCTGCTGCGCATACACAAACACATCCACATAGGCCCCGTCGATGTACTCCATGGCCTTGTCCAGCCCCGCATACAGCCGCTGAGGGTCAAAGGGCTTTTCCAAGTATCGGAAGGCGTGGAGGTCCATGGCATCGTCCTGGTACTCCCGGTAGGCGGTGACAAAGAACAGGGCCACCTTGCCGTTTCTCCGTTTCAGCTCGTGGGCCAGGGTGATGCCGTTCATTCCCTCCATCTGGATGTCCAGAAAGGCCAGGGTGTACACTGTTTTTCCCTCCATCACCTGCCGGGGGTCGGTGGCGGTGTCCAGGTGGGCGACAATGCCCCGCTGGGCCAGGTACCCCTGCACATGCTCCCGCACCTGCTCCACAAATACCGGCTCATCGTCGCAAATCAGCACATTCACAGCCTCGACATACCTCCCCCTTTTGTGGTCTCATTTATCTTAGCATTGTCCCTGCTGGGCCGTCAACCGCCCCGGGTGCTCTCCCGTCCGCACTTTGACGGGATTTTCTTGCACTTGTGTCCGGGGGCTTTTCCCCCAGGCATTTCCATGATACGGTAGACGCACCAAAATCCCTGCGGGAATTCAAAGGAGGGAACCGCCATGAAACTTCGCTTTCTTCCACCTCTGTTCTTTTTGGCAGCGGTGGTGGCCTTTGGTATCTTCGGCGCCGTGCGACGGCAGACCTACACCGATGTCACCGCCCATCCCAACTATATGGAGCACCTGACTGTGGCAACTATGAATCAGTATAGCTGCGACCACGGAGTGCAAAACATGCAGCAAGAACTATCCCGCTCCCCCATGATCCTCCGGGTCACTCCCACTTCCGATCTGGTCCCCATCTTCTACGCCGGGAAACAACGCTTTGCCATCCAAGAGGTCTATGCCGGGGACGGATTGAAGGCTGGGGATGAAATTTGGGTGGTCAGCGGCTCATGGTGCGTCCTTGTGGATGAGGTGTATCAACAGATCGTCCTCCGCTTTGTCAACATCCCCCGGCAAGGACATGAGTATCTGATCTTTCTCTCCGGCCAAGTGGAACTGGTGGACAGCTTTGAAGATCTTCCCGTTTTCCTGCTGCAAGAGGGGATTGGTATCGACCCCGTCTTTTGCTACAACGACATGGACACCCAGGTGGACACGCCCCCCGGCCAGCCTCTGGACATGACCGTACCTTACAAAGAAGTAGCGGACCAGGAGTTTTTTGCAGAAAGCCAGGCCATCATGGACGCCATGGTGGAGGCCAAGCACACGCTGCTGGAGCAGTACCCCCGCACAACGTCTGCACAACCTTAGGGGAGGGATGAATCGTATGTACCTCAACGCCACCCGTACCCAAATCAAGCTGCTTCTCTTCCAGTGGGGCGCGCTGCTGGCCTTTGGACTGCTGCTGGCCCTGATGCTAAACAATTTTGTGGAAAACGTACTGGAGTACCGCGGTACTGAAGTAGTTCTCATGTATCACCCCATGAAGTTGCTCAGCCTCAGCCATAATAAAAGTTACTTTCGGGCCAATACTATCCTGCTCCTGGTACAGTTGGTACCCCTACTGATTTGCATTCCAGCAGCCCTGTCTCTTGCCAAGGAGCAGCACACCGGGGAGTCGGTGCT
>CALWXL010000015.1 GCA_944385485.1 uncultured Oscillospiraceae bacterium | reverse complement strand
CAGTTTCCATGAAGGACTCGTGTCCTTCTGGTGCTTTTCGTGTTTCTCATTGTTTAATTTACAAGGTACAAACCGCTTCATCAGCGGGTTTTTATTGTACCACGCGGTTCTCAGCTTGTCAACACCTTTTTCAACTTTTTTCGAAGTTGTTTGTCGGCATTTCGTCTCATCCGGGGCACGTTTAGATACTATACCAGCTTATCTCTCATTTGTCAACACCTTTTTCAAGTTTTTTATCGTTTGATTTTCCCCCTGTCCTGTGGTATCGTAATTCTACTATATAATGTAAGAGAGGTATCCCTATGCCCATTCGTATTCCAGACTCCTTACCTGCTACCAGCGTACTGGAGAGTGAGAATATCTTCGTGATGACCGAGCACCGTGCCCTTCACCAGGATATCCGCCCTCTGAATCTGCTGATTCTTAATTTGATGCCCACCAAGATCGTCACTGAGACTCAACTGCTGCGTAAGCTATCGAACACCCCCCTACAGATCAACGTGCAGCTACTCAAGACCAGCAGTCATGTCTCTCAGAATACGGACAGCCACCACTTGGACTCCTTTTATACCACCTTTGACCAGATCCGAAACAACCGCTATGACGGTATGATCATCACCGGGGCTCCCGTGGAGAACCTGGACTTCGAGGAAGTGGACTACTGGGAAGAGCTGTGCCAGATCATGGAGTGGACCCGAACCCATGTCCACTCTACCTTCCATATCTGCTGGGGCGCTCAAGCCGGACTTTACTACCATTATCATATTCAGAAGCACACCCTGTCCCAAAAGCTATTTGGCATCTACCAACATGAGATCGTACGCAAGCAGTCCCCTCTCTTCCGGGGCTTTGACGATCGCTTCTATGCGCCTCACTCCCGGTACACGGAAGTCAGCCTTCAGGACATTCAGGCCATTCCCGAGTTGGAGCTGTTGGCCGTCTCGGATGAGGCCGGGGTATTTGGCGTGAAAAGTATGGACAACCGCCGCTTCTTCATCTTCGCCCACCCGGAATATGATGAGGACACTCTGGCCCGGGAATACTTCCGGGACGTGGACCGTGGCCTGGACATTGCCGTCCCCGCCCACTACTTCCCCCAGGACGATCCCACCCAGGCCCCCATCGTCAACTGGCGGTCCGCCGGGCAACTGCTCTACACCAACTGGCTCAACTACTACGTCTATCAGACCACCCCATACGATTTAAGGGAGATTTCCAATGAAGATTGATTTTGAAGCGGTGCGCAATAACCCGGAGATCCGCACCTACATCACCCAGGCTGATGCCTCTCTGGTGGCCTTAGGTTACACCGAACACTCTTTCGCACATGTCACCAAGTGCGCCATGACCGCCGCCCAGCTGCTGAAGGATTTGGGGTGTGATGAGCGCCACATTGAGCTGGCCAAGATTGCCGGGTTCATGCACGACATCGGCAACGTCATCAACCGGGTGGACCACGCCCAGAGCGGTGCCGTCATGGCCTTCCGCATTCTGGACAAGATGGGCATGGAGCCCGCCGACGTGGCAATGGTCATCACCGCCATCGGCAACCACGACGAGCACACCGCCTACCCGGTCAACGCCGTAGCTGCTGCTCTCATTCTGGCGGATAAGAGCGATGTACGCCGCAGCCGGGTGCGCAACCAGGACACCATCAACTTCGACATCCACGACCGGGTGAACTACGCCGTGGAAGAATCCGACCTCACCCTGGACACTCAGGCCAAAACCCTGACGTTGTCCATCACCATTGATACGGAGATCTGCGCTGTGATGGATTACTTCGAGATCTTCCTCTCCCGTATGCTCCTGTGCCGCAAGGCTGCCGAGTTCTTCTCCCTCAAATTCCAGTTGGTCATCAACGGTTCAAAGGTGTTATAAGATGCTGCATGTTACCAATCTCCGTCTGCCCGTGGAGGCAGACCAGACAACCTTATATAAAAAACTGGCCAAGCACCTGGGGGTGTCGGCCAAAGACCTGTCCCAGGTAGTCCTCACCCGCCAGTCCATCGATGCCCGCAAAAAGCAGGATGTACACCTGGTGTGCTCCGTGCGGGTAAAGGTGCCCCACGAGGAGGCCATCCTCCGTCGAAATCTCAAAGGGGTTTCCCATTGGAACGATCAGCCCTATGTATTGCCTCCCCTGGGCCGCTTATCCCAGCTTCCTCCTGTGGTGGTGGGCACCGGCCCGGCCGGACTGTTTGCCGCTCTCACTCTAGCCCGGGCAGGGCTGAAGCCCATTGTCTTAGAGCGAGGGTCTGACGTGGAGCAACGCACCCGGGATGTGGAGACCTACTGGTCCACCGGGAAACTGAACCCCCGCTCCAACGTACAGTTCGGGGAGGGTGGCGCCGGCACTTTCTCCGACGGCAAGCTCACCACTGGTATCAACGACCCCCGCATTGCCCACGTGTTCCGCACCTTTGTGGAGCACGGAGCCCCCGAGGACATCCAGTGGTCTCACAAGCCTCACATCGGCACCGACATTCTCCGCCTGGTGGTCAAGTCTATGCGAGAGGAGCTGCTTGCTCTGGGCGCTGAGGTGCGCTTTGGCCACCAGCTCACTGGGCTGCACATCCAGAACGGAGCCATCACCGCGGTAGAGATCACCCACGACAGCGAAACATACACACTTTCCTGCGACACTCTGGTTCTGGCCCCCGGCCACTCCGCCCGGGACACCTTTGCCATGCTGCAAGAATGTGGACTGGCCATGGAGCGAAAGAACTTCGCCATCGGCGTGCGCATTGAGCACAAGCAGGAGGCGGTGAGCCGGGCCCAATTCGGCCCCAGCTGGGACAAGCTGCCCGCCGCCGACTACAAGCTGTCCTGTCACCTGCCCAACGGCCGCTCTGCTTTCACCTTCTGTGTATGTCCCGGCGGACAAGTGGTGGCCTCCGCCAGTCAAGACGGCCAGGTGGTCACCAACGGCATGTCCCTGCGAGCCCGAGATCAAGAAAACATCAACGGCGGTTTCCTGGTGGGTGTGAGCCCCGAGGACTTCCCCGGAGACGATCCCCTGGCCGGGGTACGGTTCCAAGAGCAGTTGGAACAGGCCGCCTGGGCCTGTGGCGGCGGCAATCCCATGGCTCCCGCTCAGACCGTTGGCGATTTCCTGACTGGACAGCCCTCCCACGGCCCCGCCTCCATCCTTCCCTCGTACCGCCCCGGGGTGGTGTGGGGCAGCCTGGACGGGGTGCTGCCCCACTACGTGCTGGACACCCTGCGTCAGGCCCTCCCCGTGTTTGACCGGAAGCTGAAAGGCTTTGCCACTCCTGAAGCAGTCCTCACCGGGGTAGAAACCCGCTCCTCCTCGCCCGTGCGCATTCTGCGGGGCGAGGATTACCAGTCCGTTTCCGTCCAGGGCATCTACCCCTGCGGCGAAGGGGCCGGATACGCTGGGGGTATCACCTCCGCCGCCGTGGACGGCATCAAGGTGGCGGAAAAAATTATTCAGAAAAATATTTGAGGTGCTTGCAATATTCCTCTGCCCTCCCACGTTATATAGATGAACAGGAGTGAAACCATGATATTATTCGCTATGGCAATGCCCGACGCGCGCTCCGGGTACACCAGCCGCCAGCTGGATGGTCTCATTGCACAGATGGCTCTGGGCGACAAGGAAGCACTGGCCAGCTTCTACGAAGCCACCAGAGCCGCCGTATACGGTTTTGCTCTCTCCATCTTGAAAGACGTGGACAACGCAGAGGATATTACGCAAGACACCTTTCTTCAGATCTATCGCAACGCTGCCAGTTATCGCTCTCAGGGAAAGCCCATGGCCTGGGTGATGACCATCACCCGGAACCTGGCCACCTCCCGCCTGCGGGAAGTGGGGCGAAACCTCCCCCTGGAGGATTCTCACTTAGCGCAACTCTCCCACAACCCTATGGTGGATCAGGAGGATCTGCTGACCCTGGATTCCCTGCTCTCCTTGCTGGACGATCAGGAGCGTCAGCTCGTCACCCTCCACGCCCTCACCGGGCTGAAACACCGGGAGATTGCCCAACTATTGTCCCTGCCCTTGCCCACAGTTCTTTCCAAATACCATCGTTCCATCAAAAAATTAAACGCCGCATGGAAGGAGGCAGACTGAGATGACCCATGAAGAGATTTACAAGCGAATTCAACAGGCGGCCACCCATGCTGCCCCCAATCAGTTGGATGCCATCCTTTCCGCCTGCGAGGAACAGAAAGGAACTGTGATTTCTATGACAAACAACTCCAAGAAACGCCGCTGGCTGGCTCCTTTGTCCGTGGCTGCTGCTCTGGCCATCGTGGTGGGCAGCGTGTTGGGTATCTCCCAATTCCAACAGGCCAAGGCTGCCGGCTCTGTGGTGACCCTGGACATCAACCCCAGCATCGCCTTGTCCATCAATGAGAAAGAAACCATTACCGCAGCCACCCCCCTCAACGACGACGCCCAGGAAATCATGGGCGGCATGGAGCTGGAGGGCACCAACTTGGAGACTGCCGTCAACGCCATCATCGGCGCCTGTCTCCAGAAGGGATACCTGGATGAGCTGGAAAATGCCATTCTCGTCTCGGTGGAGAACACCGACCAGGCCCGCGCCACTCAGCTGGAAACCGAACTGACCAACACCATCTCGGGTGCTTTCCAGTCCGGGGCCATCCTCACGCAGACCGTAGACGTGGACGACAACCTGGCCCAGCTGGCCAAAGAGTACAACATCTCTGCCGGAAAGGCCAGCCTCATCCAGGAAGTCATCGCCCAGGACAGCACCCTCACCTTCGAGTCTCTGGCTCCTCTGTCCATGAGCGAAATCTCCCTCATCGCCTCCTCCCGCAACCTGACCACCACAGGCGTGTCCCAGACCGGCTCCACCAGCGACCAGGCCTACATCGGCCAGGATGCCGCTTTGAAATCCGCCTGTGACCACGCCGGCATCGCCACCAGCGACGTACAGGGACTGAGCACCGAGTTTGGTTGGTCTCCCAAGGGCATGGTATACGAGCTGGACTTTTGCAGCGGTGGCACCGAGTATGAGTACGACATCAACGCCACCGACGGCAGCGTGGTCAAGTACGAGCAGGAGCCCTGCGACCACACCTGGCACAACAGCTCCACCAATACCGGAAACGGCACCAACACCACTTCCTTCATCGGAGAGTCCGCCGCCACCACCGCCGCTCTGTCCCACGCCAAGGTGGATCAGAGTGCCGCCCAGTCCCTCACCGTAAAACTGGACGAGGACGACGGGGTCATGTACTATGAAATTGAGTTTTGCAGCAACGGCGTGGAGTACGACTATGAGGTCAACGCCACCACCGGAGCCGTGGTAAAGTTCGAGCAGGACACCTGCGATCACTACGCCCACCGCACCGGTTCCAACAATTCCACCAACCAGAGCCAGAGCCAGAATCAGAATCAAAACCAAAGCCAAGGCAACTCCAGCGGGTCCTATATCGGCTATGATGCCGCCCTCCAGGCCGCTTGCAAGCACGCCGGAGTGGATGCCTCTCAGGTTTCCCGGCTGGAGAACGAGCTGGACCGGGACGACGGCGTGGTCTGCTATGAGATCTCCTTCCACTGCAACGGGATGGAATACGAGTATGAGATCAACGCCTCTTCTGGAGCCGTGCTGAAATTTGAGTCCGAGCGAGACGACTGATGCATCACAACCTACAAGGACCTGTCACAGGACACTTCCTGTGACAGGTCCTTGCTTTTTCCCAGCCTTTTGGCTATACTGACACCCAAAGGAGGGTTCACCGTGATCCATCGTCAACCTAGTTACTATTCCAACTTCCGCTGTCTGGGCGGTGCCTGTCCGGACACCTGTTGTCGGGACTGGGACATTGTCCTGGACCAGAAAACCTTGGCCGACTATCAAACTGCCCCCGCTTCCCTGGCGCAGCAGCTGCAAGCCAGCCTGACCACCGATGAGGACGGCGACACCTGTTTCCGCTTGGATGACCGGGGGTTTTGTGCCATGCTCACCGAAGACGGCCTGTGCGCCATTCAGAAGGAGTGGGGAGAGTCCCACCTGTGTGAGCACTGTGGAGCCTATCCCCGTTTTGTGGAGGAGTACGGCAGCCTCACCGAGGCCTCTCTGGCTCTGTCCTGCCCGGAGGTCGCCCGTCTGGTGCTGAATGCCCCCTCCTTCCAAGTAATACAGGAGGATGATGACCAACCAGATTTGCCTTTCCCCGATATCCCGCCCCAGCTTTTGGAGGGCCTGGATATCCACCGTCAGAAAGCGCTGACCCGGATGGAACAAGAGCAGTGCTCGATCTGGGAACGCATCCAGGACGTGCTATCCATGGCTCACGCATTACAGAGTATCATCGACACCCTGGAGTATTCTCTTCTCACTGAGCCCATGGTAATCACCTCTCTCCAACAAAGCTCCGCATCCTGCCGAACCTTTGTGCAATCCCTATGCCGCCTGTTTGCCTCCCTAGAGCCTCTGCGGGCCAGCTGGCCCCAACGGCTGGAGCAGTGCCGCCAACGGTTGGAGCAGTTGACCGAAGAGGAGTACCAGAGCCTGTGCCGTGCGTTTGAGGCCCAGGTTCCCAAATGGCAGCGGCACCTCACCAACGTGACGGAGTATCTGATCTTCCGCCACTGGCATAAAACCGTCAACGATGACCAACTCTATCCAAGGGCGGCCTTCATCGCCTCCAGCGGACTGCTGCTCTATCATCTGTTTCTGGTCCAGTGGGACCAGAGCCGGAACCTGACCCTGGATGATGAAATCACCATCTGCTGCGCCTTCAGTCGAGAGGTGGAGCACATGGAGGAAAACCTGGAGACAGTCATCGATGCCTGCTCCACCCTTTCTCCCACATCCATCCCCTTCCCCAACCCATAAAAGGAGTTACTCTATGGATATTTCCACCCTGGTTTCCAACCAACACGCCTACTTTTGCACGGGTGCTACCCTCCCAGTCTCCGTCCGCCTGGATGCTCTGGACCGCCTGCGCCAGGCCATTCTGACCATGCAGCCAGACATTGAAGCAGCCCTTCAGGCCGATCTGGGCAAGCACCCCTATGAGAGTTATTTCTGCGAAATTGGGCAGGTGTTGGAGGAATTGACCTTTCTTCGCTCTCATCTGCGTCGGTGGGTCAAGCCGCGGAGGGTACACACCCCCATGACCCTCTTTCCCGCCAAGAGCCGCCGTTATCCCCAGCCCTATGGGGTGGTGCTGGTGATGTCCCCCTGGAATTACCCCTTTATGCTGTCCTTAACTCCGGTCCTGGGAGCCATCGCCGCAGGCAACTGCGTCATTCTCAAGCCCTCCGCCTATGCCCCCGCCACCTCCAAGGTGCTCTCCCGGCTCATTGCCTCCACCTTTGACCCTCAGTATGTGGCAGTGGTGGAAGGTGGCCGTGCGGAGAATTCTGCCCTGCTGGACCAGCGAGTGGACTATATCTTCTTCACCGGCGGGGTCACTGTGGGCAAGGAGGTCATGCGCCGGGCCGCCCAGAACCTCATTCCCGTAACTCTGGAGCTGGGCGGTAAGAGCCCCTGCATTGTGGACCACACCTCCGACCTGGCTCTGGCCGCCAGGCGGATCGTCTTCGGCAAGTTTCTCAACGCCGGACAGACCTGCGTGGCCCCGGACTATCTTCTGGTGCAGGAAACCGTCAAAGACGCTCTGGTTGCTCATTTGAAAAAGGCCCTGGAAGATGCTTTGGGGCATGATCCTCTGTCCAATCCCGAGTACGGCAACATCGTCAACGACAAGCACTACCGCCGCATTCTCGGCCTGCTAGAGGGTCAGACTATCCTATTGGGTGGACAAGCCCGAGAGGGTAAAATCGCCCCCACCCTTTTGGACCACGTGGATCCCCAGTCCCCGGTGATGCAGGAGGAGATTTTTGGCCCCATCCTCCCCATTCTCACCTACACCGCTCCCCAGGAGGTGGTGGACTTTGTCTCCGCCCGGGAGAAGCCCCTGGCACTCTACCTTTTTTCCCGCAGCCGGGAGATGCAAGAGCTGGTGACCTCTCGCCTGTCCTTCGGAGGCGGTTGCTTCAACGACACCATTCTACACCTGGCCACCCCCTATATGCCCTTCGGCGGAGTGGGGAACAGCGGTATGGGCTCCTATCACGGAAAGGCCAGCTTCGACACCTTCACCCATTATAAGAGCATCCTTGTGGGCGGCCAGCACGTGGATGTGCCCCTGCGCTACCACCCCTACACCCCCTCCAAGTTCAACCTCTTGAAACGGTTTCTGAAATGACAAAGAGCTGCGGCGCATTTTGCGCCGCAGCTCTTTTACTTCATATGTTCCAAGGCCATGGGAAAGGCCGTGATAAACCAAGGGGCAAACCGGGCCGGGTCTCGGGTGAGAAGGGATAATACCTCCTCCTTGGTGTACCACCGAGTCTCCATGATTTCCTCGGGGTTGGGTGCAACAGGCCCTGCATATTCTCCCACAAACACATGATCGTACTCGTATTCATACAGGTCTGGGGCAAAAGCATGGCGATACACAAAGCTGCCCACTTCCCGGCAGGGACAGGACACCCCCAGCTCATCCATCAGCCTGCGCTGCACCGCGTCTTCCAGTGTCTCCCCGTCCCGGGGATGGGAGCAGCAGGAATTGGCCCATAGCCCCCCAGAGTGGTACTTATGAAGCGCACGACGCTGGAGGAGCACCCGGTGGTCGTGGTATAAAAAGATGGAGAAGGCGCGGTGGAGCAAGCCACGTCGGTGACACTCCTCTTTGCCCATAGTACCCACAGGCACGTCCAATGGATCCACGCAGATCAGCAAGTCTTCCAAATCCCTCGTCCTTTCTGATTCCTTCGTTTTCCGGTCCGTCTCATGTTCATTTTACCTTCTCTCTCCGCTCATGGCAACCGGTGTTCCATCACTTTTCACGTTTTTTTCGCGAAAAACTCCCAGTTTTTTGAATTGCACCAACCAGCTGGATGGTTGTATACTTGGTTGGTACGACAAACACAGCGGAGTGCTGGCAACTGTTGCCCAGCATCCACGGAGAGAAAGAGGGGTCCACTATGCCAATCGGCGTCATCATTGATGCTCTGTCTGTGGTCTTCGGTGGCCTGCTGGGTGCCATCGCCGGAGGACTGTTGAAGGAGGATTTCAAAGCGCGCATGAACATGGTCTTCGCCTGCAGCCTAGGTGCCGTGGTGTCTCTGGTGGCAGTGCCCCAGTGTGTCATCTTCCTGATCCTGTTCTTCGCCTCCACCATCATCCTCCCCCTGACCAACGACGCCATGATCGCGGATTTTAAGGCCTGTGGCGGCTTCATCATGCTGGCCACGGGTTTCCGTATGATCAAGGTCAAGATGTTCCCCATCGCCGACATGGTTCCGGCTATGATCTTGGTCATGCCCATATCCGCCCTTTGGGCCAACTGCATCTTGCCTTTGGTCTCTTAATCCACAAGACGTCCACAGGATTCTACTCCTGCGGACGTCTGATGTTTTCCACATAAAACAACGAGGTCAGAGACCATCTTGGTCCCTGACCTCACTGTTTTTCGCTATTTGTCTACGCCTCAATCTCAGAGCTCCACGCTACCGGTCTCGGTGTCGTTGACCACATAGTAGGCCACGCCCTCTTCAGGCTTGACATACACGCAGAACTTCTTCATGGAGGTGGCTTTGTTGCCCTGGGCCAGGTAATCTTCCTTGGCCTTCTTCACAACCTCGGCCATATCCCACTCCTTGCCAGCAAACTGGACATAAGCCAGTTCCACCTTCTTGGTGGTAGTGCGAGTGGTCTTCTTCACAGGCTGCTCCACAACTTTCTTCTCCAAAGAGGCTTCAACCTTGGACTCAGTTACGGTCTTCTTCTGAGCCGCTGTCACTCTCGCCATCTTAGTTTCCTCCTTTCACTTCATCTATCCAAGTGAATGTACCGATCTGCTCTTGCAAATCTTGGTTCATTTTACTCCCTTTTCCCCCGTATTGCAAGCCATCTGCTCCATTTCTTCCCTTTTGAACAGGAGTACCCCGATCCATATTCCACAATTAGGAAGTATTTACTAAAATCAAAAGAGGACACGCATCATGCGTGTCCTCTTGGTGCGCGAGGCGGGAGTCGAACCCGCACGCCCTTGCGAGCACTGGCACCTGAAGCCAGCGAGTCTACCAATTCCACCACTCGCGCAAGTGGTTGACTGCCTCAGCAGCGGAAATGATAATACCATAGAACAGCGCAGCTGTCAACACCTTTTTTCAATTTCTTTTGATTTTCAGAAAATGGTGTGATCAGCTGGATTCCCCCGTGGGTCAACGCTTTTGTGCCCAACACCACCACACACCCATGCTGTCAAAAGAAAAGACACGCCTTCCAGCGTGTCTTTTCTTCTTGGTGCGGATGACGGGACTCGAACCCGTACGGCCATGAGCCACTAGCACCTCAAGCTAGCCAGTCTACCAGTTCCAGCACATCCGCATAACTCAAGCTTGTTCATTATAGCTCACACCACCTATTTTGTCAACCTAAAAAAACCATCATTTTTTGAAAAAATCTGTTGACAAATAGGGAACACCATGGTAATATATCTCTTGTCGCTACGAGCGATACACCGCTTGCGCGAGTGGTGGAATTGGTAGACTCGCTGGCTTCAGGTGCCAGTGCTCGCAAGGGCGTGCGGGTTCGACTCCCGCCTCGCGCACCAAAAGGACACGCATGATGCGTGTCCTTTTTCTTTTTCTTACCGAACTATACCAACATAAAAAACTCGGGTCTGAGGCCAGACCCGAGTTTTTATATCTTCATTACTTGGTGCCGAAAATACGGTCGCCAGCGTCGCCCAGACCGGGGACAATGTAGCCGTGGTCGTTGAGCTTCTCATCCAGACCAGCCACATAGATGTCCACGTCGGGATGCTCCTTCTGGATGCAGGCAATGCCCTCGGGAGCAGCCAGCACGTTCATCAGCTTGATGTGCTTGCAGCCATAGCCCTTGAGGAAGGTGATGGCAGCGGCAGCAGAGCCGCCAGTGGCCAGCATGGGATCCAGCACGATGACGTCACGCTCAGCAATGTCGCTGGGCATCTTGCAGTAGTACTCCACGGGAGCCAGGGTCTCGGGGTCCCGGTACAGGCCGATGTGGCCCACCTTGGCAGAGGGGATCAGATTGAGGATGCCGTCCACCATGCCCAGACCAGCACGGAGAATGGGCACCACAGCCAGCTTCTTGCCGGAGAGCATCTTGAAGGTTCCGGTGGACACGGGGGTCTCGATGGTCACGTCCTCCAGGGGCAGGTCCCGGGTGGCCTCGTAGCACATCAGGCCGGCAATCTCAGAGACGATGTTGCGGAAGTCCTTCACGCCGGTGTTCTTGTCCCGGAGAATGGACAGCTTGTGCTGCAGCAGGGGATGGTCCAAAACATGTACTTTTTCCATCATCATAAACCTCGTTTCTTTTGTGGGTTATTGGGTCAACGATTTTCCTTGTGCCAGGCGCTCTCGTTCGGCCTGGCTCAAGCGGTGGTACTGGGGCGCCACGGCGGCCCCGGATACCAACTGGTGGTTGCGGGCCATCTCCAGCCCTGCACGGGCAACCCCCCAAGCCGTTTGGTACACCAGGTGAGGCGGCATCTGGGTGGCGGATATTCCCCGCTCTCTCAGAAAATTATAACACAAAGCTGCGCCATCTCCAACGAGAAATTTCCGATTGGGTGATTTTTCAAGTTCCTCCGCCAGCTGATCCAGCCCAATGGCGGCATCCTCACTGAGACGTTGGAGCGTCCCTTCGTGAGCCAGGAACCGGGCGGCATAGACCTGATTGCGCCGAGCGTCCATCACCGCGCAGATCTCCCCCTCCATGTGGGCACACTGCCAGGCCATGGACTCTAGGGTGGAGCAGGGGGCACAGGGCTTTCCCTCCGGCCACGCCAGGCCCTTGGCGGCTGCCACACCAATGCGCACACCGGTGAAGGAGCCCGGTCCAGCCGCCACTGCCACCACGTCCATATCGTGGAGGGTGAGGCCCACATTCTCCAGCAGCTGGGTCACCATGGGCATCAGAGTCACCGAATGGGTCAGCCCGCTGTTTTGGAAGGACTGGGCCAGCAGCTTCTCATCCTCGCACACCGCCACGGAGGCAGTGACCGCTGAGGTCTCCAGAGCTAAAATCTTCATAACGTCACCCCTTCGATGGTAATCACACGGCTGTTGTCGTCCTCGCCCCGGGAGATGTCCACCCGCACGGTGTCCCCATCCAGGGCCTCTTCCACGTTCTCGCTCCACTCCACGGCACACACGCCGCCCCGAGCCAGATAATCCTCCCAGCCGATGTGGAACAGCTCATCGGCACTGCCCAGGCGGTACATGTCAAAGTGGAACAGAGGCAGCCGTCCTCCCTCGTACTCATTGACGATGGTAAAGGTGGGGCTGGTCACCCGCTCCTCAATGCCCAGGCCCTCCGCCATGCCGGAGACAAAGGCCGTCTTCCCCGCTCCCAGATCTCCGGTGAAGGCCACCACGGCACCGCCCCACAGAGCCTGTGCCAGCTTGCAGCCCAACGCCCGGGTCTCTTCCGGGCTGTGGGTGATATATTTCATTGCGTTCACCTCAACTTGTAAACTCTTTCGAAATAGTATAGCACATACCGCCCCGGTGTGCTATACTAATCTTTGTCCTTTCCGTCATTTACCATTTCTTGAGAGGAGGCGTTTCATGTCCCCCACGGAAAGTCTGCGCGATTTCTTCAAAAAAGGTGATGTCCTGCTCCTCACCCTGTGCGTGATTGCCAATCTGTTTGGTCTGATTCTGGTATATAGCGCCACCCGCTATGACCCCAGCCTTCACAGCTATCCCCTGAAACAGGCCATCTTTCTCTGCATGGGCATCGTCATCTATATTGTGGTCAGCTTTGTGGATCTGGAATTCCTTCTGGAGAAGTGGTGGAAGGTCTTTCTGGTGCTGGGCATTGCGGTCATCCTGCTGCTGCTCCCCTTTGGCCGGGACGACGGTACCGGAAACCGCAGCTGGGTCTTTCTCCCCGGCCTTCCTCTGGGCTTTCAGCCCGGCGAGATGGCCAAGCTGGCCTACATCTGCGTCATGGCCTGGCTCATCCAACACCAGCGCTCCTTTGGGGTCAGCCGTTTCACCTCCCTGCTGAAATACGCCGGACTGACCATGCTCTTTGCTGGGATGCTGGCGGTGCTCTCCGGCGACTACGGCATGGTTCTGGTATACCTGTTCATCTTCGTCATCATGGCCTGGGTGGGCGGCGTGCAAAAGCGGTGGTTTCTGGGGCTTGGCATCCCACTGGTGGCTGGCGTGGTGGTGCTGTGGAATTTTGTGCTGCCCCACACCAAGTTCTGGACCGACTACCGGATCATGCGCTTCCGGGTGGTGTTTGACCACGACCTGGACCCCCTGGGCCGCGGCTGGCAGCAAAGCCGCTCTCTTTTGGCCATTGGCTCGGGCCAGGTCACCGGCATGGGCTACCTCCACGGCAAACAGACCCAGTCCGCCCTCTCCCAAACCCTCCCGGCTCGCCACACCGACTTTATTTTTGCCGTGTGTGGGGAAGAGCTGGGGATGCTGGGCTGCATCGCAGTCCTCCTTCTCCTCTTTGCCATCATTCTGCGCTGTGTGTGGGTGTCCCGGCAGGCCAAAAGCCATATGTCCGCCTACATCGCCATGGGCATTGCCGCCATGCTCATGATCCAGACCATTCTCAACGTGGGCATGTGCCTGTATGTGGCCCCCGTTATCGGCCTGACCCTCCCCTTCTTCAGCTACGGCGGCTCCTCCACCCTCACCTTGTTTGTGGCCATGGGCATCGTGTCCGGCATCAAAATGCGTCCTTTGCCCAGCTGGCTGAAAGACCGAACTTAATCGAATATTTTTCACCAACGGGTGCATGATAGAGATATCAACTCAGAGCAAGGAGGCACCCTCTTGTGAAATATCGACTTCCCCTTTTGTGCCTGCTGCTGGCAGGGACTCTGACCATACCGGTGTCCGCCGCCGTGGTCACCACCGTCAGCACCAGCCAAGATAACACCGCCCCTGTGGCGCAAAATCTCACCCTGTCTACCTATCAGGGCATTGCCATCACCAGCACCTTTTCCGCCGTAGACCCGGAGGGAGATCTGATCACCTACCAGGTGGTGGACAGCCCTGCCCGGGGCCAGGTGACTTTGGATGAGAAGGACACATCCACCTTCTGGTACACCCCCTACGAGAACAAAAAGGGTTCCGATGCCTTCTCCTATGTGGCCATTGACAGCATGGGAAATACCTCGGAGCCCGCCACGGTGGAGGTGACCATCTCGGTACCCACCTGTGGAGTGAGCTATGCGGACATGTCGGGAAATCCTGCCCACTACGCCGCTATGCGCCTGGCGGAAGAGGGGATCTATGTGGGCCGTCAAATGGCAGGGGTGGCCTATTTTGACCCGGACCAATCCCTCACCCGGGAGGAATTTCTGGTGCTGGCCATGGACGTGACCCAGACCCAGCCCCTGGACGGAGTTTCCACCACCGGCTTCTATGATGACCAGGACATCTCCGCCTGGGCCAAGGGCTATGTCTCCGCTGCCGTCATGCAGGGAGCAGGACTGGGCGAGCAGAATGAGGACGGTCAAGTGGTGTTCTCCCCAACGGATTCCATCACCCAGTTGGAGGCCGCGGTGATGCTGGAGCAGTTGCTATGCTCCACCGACATTCCCATCCACACCACCTCGGTGAGCCAGGATATCCCCGCCTGGGCCAGCCAGTCGGTGGCTAACCTGGAAGCCCTGGATGTGGTAGCCCCCGGCGCCACCTTGTCTGACACCCTCACCCGGGAAGAAGCGGCCCAGATGCTCTCTGCCGCTCTGGATGTGGTAGACAGCCGGGAGACGAGCTGGTTTCAATAAGTAGAAGAGCTGGACAGAACGCAAGGTTCTGTCCAGCTCTTATTTTTTAAAATGGCGGCAAATCCCGGCTCTGCTCGATGGCGTCTCCCTCAAAGGGGAACTCCTCAGGCACCGGCTCCGAGGGCTCGGGGGCGGTGTCCACCATGTTCTGGCGGTACTGCATCTCTTGCCACTGCTCCTTGGTGATGAGCAGCTGGCGAGGCTTGGAGCCCTCAAAGGGGCCCACCACGCCCTTCTCCTCCATCTGGTCCACCAGACGGGCCGCTCGGCCGTAGCCCAGCTTCAGGCGGCGTTGGAGCATGGAAACCGAGGCCTGCCCCACCTCCAGCACCACATCGATGGCGGCGGGGAGCAGCTCGTCATAGTCTCCGCTCTGGTTGGGATCGGAGCCACCCACACCCTTGGAGCCCTTCTCCTTCTCCTCAGCGTGCTTTTCGATCTCGTGCATCACGGACTCGTCATAGTGGGCGGTGCTGCCCTGCTTGATGAAGTCCACCACCTGGGCAACCTCCTCCTCGGAGATGAAGCAGCCCTGGACACGCTGGGGCTTGCCCTGGCCCAAGGGGGCATAGAGCATATCGCCCTTACCCACCAGCTTTTCGGCACCGGTGGTGTCCAGAATGATGCGAGACTCCAGGCTGGAGGCCACGGCAAAGGCAATGCGGCTGGGGATGTTGGCCTTCATTAGGCCCGTAATCACGTCAGCAGAGGGACGCTGGGTGGCAATCACCAGGTGCATACCCGAGGCACGGCCCATCTGGGCCACCCGGCAGATGGACTCTTCCACCTCTTTGGCGGCCACCAGCATCAAATCGGCCAACTCGTCGATGACCACCACGATCTGGGGCATGGTGTCCCGTCCACTCTTGCGAGCGTGGTTGTTGTAGGAGGCCAGGTCCTTGGCTCCCACCTCCGAGAAGGCCTTGTATCGCTTCATCATCTCGCACACCGCCCATTGCAGGGCACCCGCAGCCTTCTTGGGATCGGTGACCACGGGGATGAGCAGATGGGGAATGCCGTTGTACACCCCCAATTCCACCATCTTGGGGTCCACCATAATCAGGCGCACCTCGTCGGGGGTAGCCTTGTACAGCAGGGAGATGATCAGAGAGTTGGTACACACCGACTTACCGGAACCAGTGGTACCGGCAATGAGCATGTGGGGCAGCTTGGCGATGTTGCCCACCACGCAGTTGCCCCCGATGTCCTTGCCCACAGCAAAGGACACCTTGGAGGGGCTGTCGGTGAAGGCCCGGTCGCTGATGACATCCCGAATGGCCACGGGACTCACCTGACGGTTGGGCACCTCAATGCCCACGGTGGAAATCTTGTCCGGGATGGGAGCCACACGCACGGCGGAGGCGCCCAGGGCCAAGGCGATGTCGTCGGACAGATTGGTGATCTTGTTGAGCTTCACGCCCTGCTCCAACTCCAGCTCGTACCGGGTCACCGAGGGGCCTCGGGTGACGTTGACGATGTGCGCGTCCACGCCAAAGGACACCAGGGCGTCCTGAAGGCGCTGCTGGTTGGTCTGGAGCTCTCCGGCGGCAGCTGCGGCCATGCCGCTGCCCTCGTTGAGCAGGGACACGGGGGGATAGCGGTACACTCCGGTCTCCTGTTCCATCCCCGCCTCGATCTCCTGGGCCACCTGAGCCTGGGCCTGCTGGGCCTCCTGACGGGTGACCTTCTCCACGGCAGGCTGAGGGGTGGCAGGGGCCTGCTCCACCGTCTGGGGCGGAATCGGCTTTTCCTCCGGCTCCGTCTGGACCACAGGGAAGATCTCCGGCATCTCCTCAAAGTCCGGCAACTCCTCCTCCGGGGCAGGTGTCACCGTGTCGGTGAGCACCTCAGCAGGGGTAGGCACCTTGGAGGCACGCTCAAAGAGTTTTTTCTTTCGGGCGGGAGGTTGGGTGGGACTAGAGGATTTCTCCACCAAAGGCGCATCATCCACCGGAATGTCAATGGAAGTTTTGCGCGCCTTCTTCCGTGCCGCAGGAGGTTCGGGTTCCACGTGTTCCTCCTGGAACTCCTCATCCTCCTCCCACTCCTCGTTCCGCTCCTCTTCCCGCTCCTCCAGCCAGCCCCGGATGTCCAGATAGACCTCCATCGGCGTGCGGTTGAAGGCATAGAGGGCAATGGGAATCAGTGCCACCATCAGCAGGACCAGTCCGCCAATCTGGCTGAAGGCGTAGCGGAAGGACATGGCCAGCAGCCCGCCCAGCACACCGCCAGAGCTGCTGCGCAGGCCTGTCTGCCACAGCTGATCCATCAGATTCCAGCCCCAGGAAAACCGGGTGCCGCTGAGAATCAGATGGAAGATGGCCCCAAAAAGCACAGGCAGCAACAGCGCACAGGTCAGGCGCAGACGCACGGGACGGCGGCGGTGGAACAGCAGGATATACCCGCACAGCACCAGCACCGGGGGAGCCAGATAGTAGCCATATCCGCACAGCCCTCGCAGCAGGTGACAAAACAGATCAATGAAAGCGGCCTGGACACCAAAGTAGCCAAAGGAGCCAAAAAAGGCCAGAACCAGGCACACAACGCCCCCAATTTCCCGGTGGAAGGAAGGCGCAGCGGAAGCTGCCTTCTTTCGGGTGGTCTTGGGCCCGGTCTTTCTCCCCGTTTGTTTGGCGGCAGCAGAAGATTTGCTTTGGGTCCGTTTTCCGCCGCTTTTGGTGGATTTCTTTTGTGTCGAAGCCATAGCTTCCTCCTAATCTCAGAGTACGATGAAGCCAGCAATCAGGGAGACGATACCCATGAACCAGCAGTAGTAGGCAAAGTTTCCGAACTTGCCCTTATTGGCCAGCAGACGAACCAGCTGGATGGAGAAATATCCCACCACACCGGCCACAACCATGCCAGCGATGTACTTAGGCAACAAAGAGGTGTCAATGCCCTGGTCGCCAAAGGCCTTGACCACCTTGAGCAAGGTGGCGCCCAACACGGCGGGCAAAGACAGCAGGAAGGAGTAGTGCACAGCAAACTCCCGGTTGAAGCCCAGCATCAGGCCGGCAGAAATGGTGCTGCCGGAGCGGGAAATGCCGGGGATGGTAGCCACACCCTGGGCAATGCCCACCAGCAGGGCATCCTTCACGGTGGCAGTGCGGGCGGTCTTACGGCCACCGCCCAAACGGTCAGAGAAGAAGAGGATGCAGCCGGTGATCAGCAGCATCACAGACACGACGGCGGGGTAGTTGCCCAGGCTCTCCACCACGCCCTCCAGGGGAAGCACCACGAAGAGGGGCAAGGTGCCCACAATGATCATCATCACCAGACGGCGAGCCTCCGGGGGACGGGACTCCCGGGAGCCGTGTCCTCCAAACAGGGAAGCAATTCCCTTGAAGAACTCCACCACCATCTCCACGATGTCTTTCCAATACACCACACACACCGCCAGCAGGGTGGCAAAGTGCAGCAGGATGTTGAACAGGTTATCCACCTCTTCCATCTGGAAGAAATGTTGCAGCAGGGTCAGGTGTCCAGAACTGGAAATGGGCAGGAATTCTGCCACGCCCTGGACAAATCCCATAAAAATTGCCTCTAAAAAGGACAAGGTCATCACCTCATTATTTATTTTTGCCCGGAATCCACTCCGGTGCATCATAGTATATTACCATATTCCAGGTATAAATACCAGTTCTTTTCTCGTCCCCGGCAAAATTGTTCCTCTCTTATGAAAGAAGCGGAGCACCCCATGGGTCTGAGGTGCTCCGCATTCCGTTAATGGGAGGAATTATTTCTTTTGATTGCCCTTGACGCAGTAGACCACTATGGCCACCACAACCACGGCACACACCACCAGCAGGGTGATCCACAGAGTCATGTTGCTCTGGTCCCCTGTGGGCGGATTGCCTCCCGTTGCAGGGGGCTGGGATGCCCCGGGGGTAGGCTGGGTTGTGGGCTGGGCGGACGGCTCTTGCGTCGGTTGTGCCGTAGGTTCAGCCGTGGGTTCCGATGTAGGCTCCACGGTGGGCTCCGGCGTGGCCGTGGGCTCCGGCGTGGCCGTGGGCTCCGGTGTGGCTGTAGGCTCCGGTGTGGCTGTAGGCTCCGGCGTGGCCGTGGGCTCCGGTGTGGCCGTGGGCTCCGGTGTGGCTGTAGGCTCCGGCGTGGCCGTGGGCTCCGGTGTGGCCGTGGGTGCCGGTGTGGGTGTGGGCTCCACGGGCAGGTTGTCCATGGCCGCTTTCAGGCCAGTCTGGCCTTCCTTCACTTCACTGATAGTAGCCAGAGGACTGTTGCTGAGGGCACGAGCCAGCACCACGGCTTCAAACAGCGCCTGCTCCTCCTCAGACCCCTGGGAGGTGAAGGTCAAACCCTTCTGGGCCACGATCTCCTCAGCTTTAGCCAGCAGATCGTTGAGCTGGGACTTGTCCACCCGCTCGTAGACAAGCATCTCCTGGAGCTTGTACACGCCACTGGCCTGGTTGCCCTGCATCTTCACAAAGCGGGCCTCCACAGCCTTGTCCAGGGTCACCGTCTGGCGGGCAGCGGTGTTGCCGGAGACCACCTTGGCCTCGGTCCAGGTCTCCCCGTCCAGGGAGGTCATGATCTTGATGTCACGGCCCACGCCGTCGGCGCGCCACTGGAGGTCCACCTGGGAGATGGTGCGCACCTGACCCAGGTCTACGGTGAGGGAGCTGTCCCCGTGGTCGCCCTGCCAGTAGGAGTAGATCTCCGAAGAGGCATCGTCGTCGCTGGTAAAGGTCTCGCCGTCCACCGCCTTCATGGCGATGCGGGTGCGCTGCACCCCGTTGTCCTGGCCAGAGGCATCGCTGCTCTGGTAGGAGTCGCCACCAGCGTAGGCATCCTGGGCCACGTTCACCAGGCCATCATCGGTACCCGCCACTTCCTGGGCGGACATGGCCTTGTTGTACACCTTCAAGTTGGCCATCTGACCGTGGAAGTCCTGGCCGATCTTCTCCAGAGGCAGCAGCACCGAGGAGTAGAGGGTGGACACCGCATTGGGGGTCACACCGTCCTGGTCCTGCTTCTGAGAGAGGAAGGTCACCAGCTTGCCGTTGACATACAGCCGGGTGGCCTGGAAGGTGCCCACAATGGTGATGTTCACGGCGGTGCCGTCGGTGGGCACCTGATAGCCAAAGTCACGGGTGAAGTAGTTCACATCGGCGCTGAGGTTGCCGTTGTGTCCTGCCACCTGGATGCGGCCATCATATCCGGAGAACAAAGAGGATTCTGCGGTGTTTGCCTGGCCGTCCTGGGCGGATAGTTTCAAATCAAAAGAGACGGTGTAGGGATAGGACAAGGTTTTCAGGTCCGTCTCCAGCAAGGTTGCTCCGTCAAAGGTGAGCCAGCCATCCTGCACAGTGCCGCCGGTGAGGGTGGCGTCATAGCCGTTGCCGCTGGCGTCGTACACCGTTGTTCCATCCTTGGAAACGTTTTGGAAGTCATAGTCCAGCACCAAGGAACTGGTGCTGTCCACCTCCATGGCGATCTGGGTACCGGGGCCTTCGGCCAGACGCGCGGCGCGCAGCTCGTACTCGGTGAAGGTATCCTCCTCGTCGGTGCCGCCCCAGGTCTTTTCACTGAGGATAGACACGGTGCGCAGCACACGCTGGTGGATATCCTGCTCGGTCATACCCTCCTGGCTCTGGTCGCCCCATACCACGCCCTTGGCGCCCAGCAGGTTCGGCTCACCCATCAGGGTGTTATAGCCGCCAAAGTTGGTGGGATTCCAGTCATAGAACAGGTACTCGGCGTTGGGTACATCCCGGTTGGTACGGCCGGGGTTGGCATAGAGGAAGGCGTCCCGGCAGTTGATGACCTGATACCCTTCCGCCACACGCTCGGAAGCATGCTCATAGTTGGTGTGCCAGATATCCAGCTGGTAGTCCTCTGCCAGCTCCTGAGCCGTCTTACCCAGAGCTGTCTGGGCAGTGGCAAAGCTGCCGGTGGAGGCGCCCCACATGCGGATTTTGGTCTCCTCACCCAGGTTGTTCTGGATGGTCTGGCGCATGGTATCGGCAAACTTGGCAAAGGCATCGTTGGTAGCCTGGTTGTGCACCCAGTACTCGTCGGCGCCAATGTGTACCACGTCCGCATTCACCACCGGGTCCTCCCCACGGGTGTACTCATCCCACAGGGTGGAGGCAAACTTGAGGGCACGCTGGCTGTTGGGGCCAGTCAGATCCAGCAGCTCCAGCTGCTGGCCCAGGCTGGAGGTGCTGGGAGCCAACATGGTGCCGCCGGCCAGCCACGCAATGTTGTCCGGGTTTTCTGCGGCGTACTTGTTGTACAGCAGGGAGTGGCCGGGCATGTCCAGTTCGGTGAGGACGTACATGCCCATATCCTCACACATCTGGGTCAGTTCCCGCCACTGATCCTTGGTATACGTGGGGTTGCCCTGATAGTCAGGGTTGTTGTTGTAATAGTCCTTGTTGATCAAGTCCTCCGGGATACCTGCATGCTTGGTCTCCGAGGTCAGGCTGGGGAATTCCTCACTCTCCAGGCGATGGAAGCCGGAGTGGGTCTCAAAGGAGGAATTGCTGATGTTGGCATTGTCGTTGTCGTTGACATGCAGATGGAACTCGTTCATCTTGTACCACAGCATGATCTTGGCATAGTCCTTCAGCTGCTGGTAGCGGTAGGGGGTACGGGCCACGTCCAGCATGATGCCACGCACTTCGTAGGCAGGATAGTCCCGCATGATGCCCTTGGGGATGGACACGTGGTCCTCTGCCTGCCACAAAATCTGCTCGGCGGTAATGGTGCCGTACAGGCAGCCGGTATAGGTGGGGGCGTAGATGTGCAGGCCCTGGTCGTTGGTGACCATCACATACCCTTCCTCACCCACGTCGTAAGACGTGGCATCGGTGAGAGACTCCAGATAGATGTCATGGGGTCCGGTAGGAGCTGTACCCGTCTCCACCGTCAGGGTGATCCCGGAAATCTCTTTGACATCGCTCACCAGGTTCTGGGCCACCTTGTCCAGGCCCACATTGGCCTTGTCGTTGACAATCACCTTGGAGTCCGCCGTGAGGGTAAAGCTGCCCTCATAGCCGTACCACTCCTGGACGGTGGGAATCACCTCAGGCTTGGCGTTGGGGTGATCCACCTGGGGGAACCACTCCTTGGGATAGCTGGAAGAGTGGTCGGGTACGGTGACGGTGACGTTTTTCTGGGCATAGCTGGCCTTGTCCCCTTTGTCGGTGAGACGCAGCAGCAAAGTCACGTCCCGCTGACCGATGTTCCACTGGCTGATGGTGCCGTCGTTGGCCACCACATTCTCCAGCTCACTGCCCCGCACCACCAGCTCACCGCCGGGGATGGCGGGCAAGGTGATCTGAGTGTCTCCCAGGGTGGGGTTGTCCACCGTGACCTTGTTCAGCTCCCCATCCACATCCACTGGGGGATAGATGTTGGAGTTGGTGCCCATGATGGCAACCTCCCGGATGTTGACGTTATTGCCGCCGGGCGCCTGAGCGTTGGTTTTGAGAATATGGATGCGCACATACTGACCCAGTACCGTTTTGGTCAAAGCAGGCACAGATGTGGCGGTCACGGTGTCGGTATAAGTGGCAGGATCGGCAATGTTCTGACTTGCCCCGTTGACCAGCGTGGAATTGGCGGAAGCACGGCTGACATGGGCCACCTCCTGCCAGGAAACCTCGTCGTCGGGGGTGTCAGTGGTCTCAATTTTGTACTCCATGGCCCACACCTTGTTGTTGACGTAGGTGATATTCACAGAGCTGAGCTTGGAGCCAGTGGCTCCCAGATCGATCTGGAGCCACTGAGGGGTCTGCTCCTTGGCATCCTGAGAAGTGTCCGTGGCAATGAAATCCTTCAAGTCAGGAGAATTCCACTGGGTTTGGGTGGACCCGTCCACAGCGTTAGCAGGTTTTGTATCCTGCACCGAACCGCTGGCCGTCACCGGGCGGTTGAGGGCCAGATTCCAAGGTTCCTCGGTGGGCTCTTCCGCCTGCTTGACATACACCTGGATTTCCCGCAGACAGACATTGTTGCCAGGTGCGGCGGTGTTCACCTTTTTCACATAGAAACGGACGTAACGCTCCACAGCGGCACCCTCCGCCAAGCTGGGGGAGGTGTCCTGGGTGATGGTATCCATGTTGGCTGCGGTGGCCGGTGCGGTATTCCCCGTCTCGTCGGCGATGTTCTGGCCACTGCCGTTTTTCACCGCTCCGTCAAAGGGGGCACGCTCCACACGCGCCAAGGTGGTCCAGGCGTCTTCCACACCGTTGTCCGAAGAGGTCTGGATCTCGTACACCATGGGCCATACCTTCATGTTGTACCACAGCTGGATGGCCTCCACCTCTTGGGGCTGGGTGATGTTCTCCCCCAAATCCACGGTGAGCCACTGGGGTGTCTGTGCATCCTGTTGGGTGGTGGACGAGGTCTTCATATCCTCCGAGGCCCACTGTTGGGGCTGGTCGGTGATGCCGTCCACGGCGTAGTGGGCGGATGCCTGTCCATCATTTCCTCCTGCATCCGAGGAGACGGTGACCTGACACTCCGGTGTCACCAGGCCCTCCCCGGTGATGGTAGGCACTGCATAGCTGACCGCCCCTTCCTGGGTGGTGGTGTCGCCACTGGTCACAGCCAAGCCGTGGATGGGCAGGCATCCCACCAGGAAAAGCCCCGCCAGCGTCAGGCTGAGCCCACGCCGATGCTTCCTGATCTTCATACTTTCTTTCCCTCCCTAAGTACTTCTCCTTGGGTTGTCTGTTTTAGTATAGCATATTCCACAAAGATTGCAACCACCACTTTTCATTCTTTCGTATTTTCACCCTGTTTCACAGGAAAATTTGTCTATGAATTTTCAAAACATTGACACACCCCGTTCTGTCAGGTATGATACTTAAAAAGGCAGGGTTCTCCCCTGTCATCTTTTTGGGGTGAATCAACATGAGCAAGCATAGAAAAAAACAACAATATGTACAGACCCAGCCCACAAAACAAGGCAAAGGTTTTCTCTCCAAAGTGATCGTTTTTGTGGGTTTCATCTCCGTCATCAACGCCATCATCACTCTGGTGGCCGGATACGGCGCCTTCCAGACCCAGTGGAAACAGACCGAATGGCCCGCCACCACCGCCCAGGTGGTGGAAGTATCTCAGGGCCACGACGTAGACCAGAACCCCACCCCCGCCGAGATTCGCTACGAGTACCAGGTAGATGGAACCACCTACCAAGGCACTTACCAAGAGGATTCCACCGACGTTGCAGTGGGTCTGAGCATGCCCATTCGATATGATCCGGATCACCCGGAGGTCTCTACCACCAACCTGAAGCTGGATCTGGGCTTTCTCATCCAGACCTCTCTGTTTGGCGTGTTGGCCATCATCTGTTTCTATGGTCCCACCGTATATGGCAAACGAAAGGATCGGGCCCAGCACCGTCTGCCCGTTCGATAACAAGCAAGATCCGCTCTGGCTTACACCAGAGCGGATCTTTCATTTCTTCTTGTACTTTTTCATACGTTTGCGCAGACAGGCCATGGCATCGGACAGTCCGCCCAGGTGATCAATGAGCCCCAGTTCCACCGCCTCCTGGCCGTAGACGATGCTGCCCATGTCGGCGGCCATCTCCTGGGTGTTGAGCATCAGCTGCTCCAGCCGCTCCCGGGTGATGGCGCTGTTGTGGGAGATGAAGTCCAGGATGCGGTCCTGCACCCGCTGGAAGTAGTGAAAGGTCTGGCTGACCCCAATGACCATGCCGTTGAGCCGCACCGGGTGAATGGTCATGGCCCCGGAGGAGACGATAAAGGACTCCTTGGCGGACACCGCCAGCGGTACCCCAATGGAATGCCCGCCCCCCAGCACCAGGGACACCGTGGGCTTGGACATGCCTGCAATCATCTCGGCGATGGCCAGCCCCGCCTCGATGTCTCCTCCCATGGTGTTGAGCAAAATGAGCAGCCCAGCCACCTCATCGCTCTCCTCCACCGCTGTAAGCAGGGGCAGCACATGCTCATACTTGGTGGTTTTGGCCCCCTCCGGGGCCTCCTGGTGCCCCTCAATCTGACCGATGATGGTGAGGGTCTGGATGGTTCCCACCCCCGTTTTCACGGTGGAAGCCCCCAGCTCTGTGACCTGTTGCTGCTGCTCTTCTACGGGCTGTGTACCCCCGGTTCCGTCCTCTTTTTTCATGCAAAAGCACCCCCTTCCCGGATAGTCTTTCCAGGAAGGGGGTCCTTTATACTTGGAAATTCTCTTTCTTTAGCCTTCGTAAATGGCGCGGCAGGCTGCGTAAGTCATGTAGCAGTCCAGCTTGGACACGGTCTCGAAGGGAGAGTGCATGGACAGCACGGGCACGCCAGCGTCCAGGGTGTCGATGTTGCGGTTGGCCATGTAGCAGGCCACGGTGCCGCCGCCGCCCTGGTCGGTCTTGCCCAG
>CALWXL010000014.1 GCA_944385485.1 uncultured Oscillospiraceae bacterium | reverse complement strand
ACAGTATAGCCCTTTTCCTCCCCCTTGTCCATTCCAATTCCATACAAAAGTACATGCGATTTTTTGGTAATTTAGTCAAACCTCCAGCCCTTCCTCGAAAAAACTCCCCACGGTGGGTGGCCGTGGGGCATTTTTCGTCCATTTAGTTGTTGTCGTCCTGAGTCTCAGAGGTCTGCTCCTCTTCCTCCGTGGTGCCTTGGTCGGCCTCCTCGGGATTCTCATTGTCTTTGGTGGTATACTCCGCCAAGATCTCATCCACCGTAATGCCCGGTGCATGGGGTCCGGCAATGATCTTCAGCTGACGCTGCTCTTCCTCCCGCATCCAGGCTTGACGCAGGGCCTTGCGGCTCTTGACCAGGCACACCACCAGCACGATCACCACCACCAGCAGCACCACGCTGAGCAAAGCCAGCCCTGCCAGCAGATAGGACACCACCTGGTCGCTCCAGGAAGTGGTCACCTGACGGCCAAAGAGGGAGAAGACAAATCCCTCCTCCTGAGGCTCCTCCTCCACCTCAGACAGGGCCAGAAGATCCTCCCCGGTCTGGGCGAACTGATAGCGCTGATAGCTCTGCTGCTCCACGTCATAGAGATACAGCCCCATCACGCCCTTTTCATCCAGGGCGCAGACGATGTAGTGGTTGGGGTCTTCCACCCCATCGGGGGTGAGCAAGGTGTGCTGTTGGCCGCCCAGCTCCATGAGGGTGGAGGAGTAGCCCTGGGGGATCGCCAGATCCTCAGGCAGGTTGATGAGGGTCAGCTTGCCGGAGGACATGGCCACCGGAGTGATGGCCACAGCCTCTCTGGTCTTTTCGTTGTAGAAGTAGAAGCCCGCCGGGTGCTCCTCGTCGCCCTCCAGATAGACGGCGGTGAGGTTGGCCTGCTTGTGAATGGCCACAGGCAAGGTCTGTCCCTCCACCTCCAGCTGGCCCTCCTCAAAGCCCTGGGGAATGGTCACACCCTCAGGCAGCTGAGTGGAGATGGGCAGCTGGGTATCGTCGGGCAGCGTCACCACCACATCCGGCACAGGAGTGGCGGTGGGAGAGGGCTCCGGGGTATCTTCCGGAGCTTGGGAGTTGCCCCCTCCGGTATTTCCTCCGGTGTTGCCACCCGTACTGCCGGAAGCCCGGTTGACGGTGATGGTGTAGGTCTTTTTACTGCCGTTCTCAGCAGTCACCTGGACGGTGACGGTGTTGTCTCCCACATCCAGCCCGGTGTTGCCCCATACGGCCACCTTGGCCTTGGAGTCGGCGGCCTTGGCGGACACCGCCACGCTGGTGGTGGAGTTGGACACCCAGGCCTTATAGCTGGTAGTCCCCGCAGAGAAGCCGGGGGACAGGGTGCCAGGGCTGATGG
Organism: uncultured Oscillospiraceae bacterium; assembly: GCA_944385485.1. GTDB lineage: Bacteria > Bacillota > Clostridia > Oscillospirales > Oscillospiraceae > Enterenecus. The sequence continues at coordinate 24,868 of CALWXL010000014.1, read as the reverse complement.
ACAGAGAACCCAGGTTGTTGTTGCCCGAGGCGGTGGGCTGGGCGTTGATGGTGACTACAGAGTTTCCCATGTTGGTACCCATGTCCTCGCCGTTTGTATCTACGATATCATAACTCGTGCAGGTAACTGTGGTTTGTCCGGTTTTCAGCGCTTTAAAGGTCATAGAAAAGTTCATAGACCCGGCTCCACCAGAATCGTAGGCATAGTCCAACTTGACAGAACCACCGCCACCCTGAGCAACACCACTGCCGCTGACATACTGCAGATATCTCTGATCGTAGTTCATCCAAATTGTAGCAGCTGCTGCGTTGCCAGACAATCTCACACTAATAGTTACATTGTTCCCCACTATCACAGAGGGATCGGTGAATGTCACTGTGCAGGACGCTGCCCACGAGATGGGTGTAGTCAGAGCCAAAACCATGACCAGAGCCACAAACAAGGCAGCCAGTTTCCGAGAAAAGAATCGTTTCATTGAATTGCTCCCTATTTACTGAGTGATGGGGGTGGTCCCCAGAATATGATTGCGTACTTTGATACGGTCGGTGTTGCTCACCTGTCCGTCCTTGTTGACGTCTCCAGCCACAAAGTAGACACCCGTCAGCTTATTGGTCTCCAGAATGTGGTTTCGAATCTTAATGCGATCCGAATTGGAGATGGTTCCATCTCCGTTCACATCTCCGTAAATGAGCACCGTCCACTTGGCGTACTGGGTGCCGTTGTCGTAGTAGATGGTCACGATGTCCCCCGTACCCACCACAGCGGTGTTCTGCTTGGTGGACCCGCTGGCAGTTTTGACCTGGGCGTAACCTCCCACAATGTTCAGGTTCTTGACAAAGTCAGAGACCTTGGTGCCCACGGTGATACCCGAGACGTAGTTGGCCCCGCTGACGGTGTACTTGGGGTTGACGGAGAAGGACCCGCCGGAGCTGCCCTCCCGGGCGATGGTGAGGGTAAAGGTGCGCTGGCTGCCGTTTTCGGCAGTGACGGTGACCTTCACCGTGTTGCTGCCCACCTTCAGCGACACATTCCCCGCTCCGCTGACCTTGGCCTCGGAGTTCTTGGGGGTGGCGGTGATGGTGACGGAAGAGACGCTGTTGGGCACCACCACGCTGTAATTGGCGGTGTCGTTGCTAAAGGACGGAGTGAGGCTGTAATTGCCCACCTTCAAGGTGCTCAGACGGTTGTCCGGGGAGCCATCCCCGGTGGGCTGAGCACAGGGCGTGCTGGGCATGTTGTCATACACAGGAATGGAGAACACCAGGGGAGACTGGCGCAGCTCCTCGCTGTACCCCCCGGCCAGACTCAGGCCCTCGGAGGCCGCGCCCCACACGCTGGTCATATACCGGTGGGTGAAGGGGTTGTCGCCCTGGGCATTGAAGCGCTTTAAGTACATGGTGTCCTGGCCCGCGGTGACATAGCCGTTGGCGTAGAACTGCGCGCCGCCGGTGATGGCCCGCACCCGGCTGTTCCAGGGTCGGCCGTAGCTGGTACCCGTACCACTGGTGCCGCCCTTGGCATAAATGAGGCCGTTCTTCACGGCGGTGTTGCCGCCTCCGGCCACAGCGCCGATGTTGTAGAAGTTGAAGTACCCCTCAAATCCCGGGGCCTTGCCGGAGATGCTGTCACTGAGCCCCTTGGTGCCCTGCTCCTGGACGATCATGGCCGCCAGCACATAGGGGTTGACCCCCGCCTTTTTGCCTGCGTCATAGATCACCTGAGGGTAGTAGATCTTTTTGCCGTCGGTGTCGGTGACGGTGGCATCCAGGAAGGTGCCGTCCACCAACCGCTCCACCCCCGCCACGTTTTGTACCTTGGAGTCATAGCTTTGCAGGAGGAACTGGAAGATGCTGTTCTGGGTCAGGAAGTTCCGGGGGTCCATGTAGTAGGCCACGATCTCCCGGGAAGCCGCCACCCAGCCGCCGGTGTCAAACTCCGTCCACTTCCCCGTATCCCAGTTGTAGGCCTTGGGGTCGGTGGATTTCCAGCTGGACTTGGAGGTGGACTGCACCAGGCTGTTGCCGATCTTGGACTCCTGGTCCACGGCATAATTCCAGTCAAATCCGTTGTGGTCAGCCTGGAACACCCACTCGGGGTACATGGCGTGAAGCACCTTCAGCCCATCCCAATAGGACTCCGGGAAGCCCTGTTCCTTCAGGTAGGCCTCAAACTCCTTGTCGTCCAGCCCGCCGCTGATGATGCGAATGTAGGTGTTGATGACATATCCGGTGCCGCCGTTGTAGTTGATGGCATACCAGGTGGCCCCGTCCGAGGCCTTTTTCTCCCCGGTGATGGTGACGGTGGTGCCGTCGTAAATCAAGCCCAGTCGGCCATAGGAGGTGCCCGGCCCGGAGCGCACACTCAGGCCCACCTCTGTCCCGGTGACCACGCCATAGCGCACACTGTCGGCATAGCTGGCCACCAGCACAGACACCAGCACCATGCAAACGACAAACACAGCCAAAGCGCCCGCCATGGTCCGTTTGTTCTTCTCCATTCGTCTCCCACAATGCAACATAGCTTCTCCTTATTCCCGCCTGGTTTCACGCCCGTTCCCTATCCCAGTGGAGGGCGTTTTTCCATATAATTCCATATCTTGGCACAGATTTCGCCTTACCTCTATATATCGACTCATATTCTATAAGAATGGCCTCCGTTTGTCAACCGGAGGCCTGGGAAAGCAGATACAACTTGTGTACAACGTGCAACAAACCGTGGAAGTATTTCCCGTTATTCCTGCAATTCGGCGGCGATGGTGTCCACGCAGTGGTCCAGATAGCAGCGCAGGGGCTGCTCGGCCCCCATGGCGATGCGAATGCCGCAGCGGTTGGCGGGGATGAGCACTTTCACCGCGTCGCTGTCCCCCACCGCCTGGGCCATGCGGGGGGAGATCTCTCCCATGAGGCCATTGGCCATGAGGATGGCCACAGAGCCCACCACAAAGTCCGCCTTTCCCACGTTGAACATCACCGCATTTTCTCCGGTGGCTCCGTCTTCGGCCCCGCCCTTGAGCATGGCCTCGGTGGCGGCGGAATTGGTGCCCACCGCCCGCACATGGACCTGGGGCAGCCGCTCTCTCAGCCGGGCCACCAGGGCCTTGCCCATTCCTCCGCCGTGGCCGTCCACCACCACCACCAGGGGTCTTTGATCTCGCATGGTATTCTCTCCTTGTTTCTGGGTTTTTCCCCATCATACCACATTTCCCCTATGCTGCCAATGCGTTGGGGGTCAGGATTGATTTTCCGGGAAAAATGGTGTAAACTAGCTTGTAATGCATTCATATTCCAGGAGATTTTGTCAGGAGGGAAGCCTATGTCTCACCCCTTTTCCCATTATCAGGAAAGTGCTGCCCATCTGAAGGCCCAGCTGGGCGAGTTTGTCCCCAAAGTGGCCCTGATTTTAGGCTCCGGCCTGGGAGATCTGGCCCAGGAGGTGGCCCAGCCCGTGGCTGTCCCCTACGCTTCCATTCCCCACTTTCCCCGCTCCACCGCCCCCGGGCACGTGGGTCAGCTGGTGTTCGGCACCCTGGCGGGGCAGAAGGTGGCGGTGATGCAGGGCCGGGTCCACCACTACGAGGGCTATTCCTACGAGGATGTGGCCTACGGGGTGCGGGTGCTGCGTCTGCTGGGGTGTGACACCCTGCTGGTGACCAACGCCGCCGGGTGCGTCCACCAGGGTTGGAACGCCGGAGACATCATGCTCCTCACCGACCAGATCAAGCTGGGCGGGGAGTCCCCGCTGCGGGGAGAAAACCTCCCCGAATTTGGGGTGCGCTTCCCTGACGCCTCAAATCTGTACACCCCCCGGCTGCGGGATGTGGCCCGTCAGGTGGCAAAGGGGCTGGGTAGCCAGCTCCGGGAAGGGGTATACTATTACAGCTTTGGCCCCCAGTACGAGACTCCGGCTGAAATTCGGGCCATCCGGGCTCTGGGCGGGGATGCGGTGGGCATGTCCACGGCTCCCGAGGTGATTGTGGCCGCCCACTGCGGCATGGAGGTGTTGGGCTTCTCCCTGCTGTCCAACATGGCCGCCGGGATGCTCCCCAAACCCCTGAGTGAAGAGGAGGTGCTGGAGGCGGGAAAAGCCGCCCGGCACCGCTTTGTGCCCCTGGTTCTGGGCTGTCTGGCCCAGCTATAAGGAGGAAGCTATGTCCGTGTTATTTACCAATGTCACCGCCGTGCTCATGGACCAGGCGGGGACCATCTTACAAAATGGCTACGTCCAGGTGGAGGGCTCCACCATCGCCTATGTGGGTACTCAGCGGCCCCAGGGCACCTTTGACCGGGAGGTGGACTGCTCGTGCAAGGTGATGATGCCTGGCCTGGTCAACGCCCACACCCACCTGCCCATGACCCTCATGCGGGGGTACGGCGGGGGCTTCGACTTGCAGACCTGGCTCCACGACTACATCTTCCCCGCCGAGGGCAAGCTGAATGCCCGGGCGGTGGCCGCCGGCACCGGGCTGGGCCTGGCCGAGATGATCGCCTCGGGCGTCACCTGCGTGGCGGACATGTATATGTTCACCTCCACCATTGCCCAGGAGATTTTGAAGGCCGGCATCAGCGCCAACCTGTCCTGCGGAGGGGTCTATTTCGGCGATCCCGCCCAATTTGACCCCAACACCTGTGGGGACTGCATCGCCCAGCGAGAGCTCACCAATGAGTGGCATGGGGCGGGGGATGGCCAGATCCTCATCGATGCCTCCATCCACGGCGAGTACACCTCCTCGGCCCCCCTGTGGCAGTGGATGGCCCAGTTTGCCCACGACCATCACCAGCGGATGCACGTGCACGTGTCCGAAACCCGGAGTGAACACCAGGACAGCCTCACCCGACACGGCCTGACCCCCATCCAGACCCTGAACCAGTACGGGGTGTGGGACAACGGCGGCATTGCCGCCCACGGTGTGTACACCACCCCGGAGGACTGGGCCATTATGGCGGAAAAGGACGTGACCTGTGTCCACAATCCCTACTCCAATTTGAAGTTGGGCTCTGGGGTGGCTCCCATCCCGGATATGCTCTCCGCCGGGGTCAACGTGGCCCTGGGCACTGACGGCATGTCCTCCCACAACAGCGCCGACCTGTTTGCGGATGTGAAGCTGGCCGCCCTGCTCCACAGCGGCGTGCGCTGCACCCCCGGCGTGGTGTCTCCCCGGCAGGCCTTGGAGATGGCCACGGTGGCAGGCGCCAAGGCCTTGGGCCGTCCCACGGGGCAGATTGCCGTGGGCAAGGTGGCGGACCTCATTCTGCTGGACTTCACCGCCCCCAACCTCACCCCCTGCCACGACGTGGTGGAAAATCTGGTCTTTGCCGCCCACGGCTCCAACGTGGAGATGAATATGGCCCGGGGCAATATCATATATGAAAACGGTACCTTCTACACCCTGGATCTGGAGCGGATTCAGGCCGAGGTACGCGAGTATGCCCTGCCCCTGCTCTTCCATTGAGCCCGGACTTCTTGGTGAAAGGTTGAGATTATGTCAAATCCCACTTCCAAAAATAGAAATAACACCTTCTTTGGCGGGGCCGCCATTCTGGCCGCCGGTATCGTCATCGTCAAGCTGATTGGCGCACTGTACAAAATCCCCCTGGGCAACATTCTGGGGGAGGCGGGGTTCTCCGACTTCAACACCGCCTACTACATCTACTCCCTGCTCATCACCGTCTCCACCGGCGGTCTGCCCGTAGCTCTGTCCAAGATGATCTCGGAGGCCCACGCCATGGGGCGGCACAATCAGGTGCAAAAGACCTTCCGGGTGGCCTTTGCCACCTTCCTGGCCCTGGGCACCATCAGCTTCTGCCTGATGTTCTTCTTCCCCAAGCAGTTGGCAGCCCTGATGAACAACGCCCAGAGCTGGTACTCCATCCGGGCTCTGGCCCCCGCCATCTTCCTCCTCTGCCCCCTGTCCGCGCTGCGAGGCTACTTCCAGGGCCACTCCATCATGACCCCCACCGCCGTGTCCCAGATCATTGAGGCCCTGTGTAAGCTGGTCATCGGCCTGACCCTGGCCACCATTCTGCTGAAAAACTCCAACAACGAGTCCATGGCTGCCGCCGGTGCCATTTTCGGCGTGTCCGTGGGCTGCGCTCTGGGTATGCTGTACACTGCCTTCTGCTTCCGCACCCAGCGGCAGCACACCCCGGTGGGCAATGACCGCACCCAATCCTCCAAAAAGATTTTCCACACCCTGCTCCAGCTGGCCATTCCCATCACCTTGGGCTCCTCGGTGATCGGCCTGGTGAACCTCATTGACACCAGCATGATCTATGGTCGGCTCCAGGATGCCGCACAGTTTACCGAGCTGGAAGCCCGCTCCCTCAAGGGCGTGTACGACCAGGCTCTGACCCTGTACAATCTCCCCTCCTCCTTCATGGTGCCCCTCACCGCCTCCATCATCCCGGCGGTGTCGGCGGCCCAGGCGGTGAAAAACCGGAAGTTGGGGGCTCAGATCAGTGAGACCGCCCTGCGCACCACCGCCCTGCTGGCCATTCCCGCCGGTGTGGGCCTGTTTGTGCTCAGCGAGCCCATCATGCGGCTGCTCTACCCCTCCACCGACGTGGAATTGGGCGGCTACATTCTGTCCATCCTGGGCCTTGCGGTGATTTTCGTGTGCTTTATGCTGGTGTGCAACGCCATCATGCAGGCTAACCACTTGGTGACCATCCCCATGGTGACCACCATCATCGGGTGTCTGTTCAAGCTGCCCATCAACTACGTACTGGTGGGTAACCGGGACATCAACATCAAAGGCGCCCCGGTGAGCACCCTGGTGTGCTTTGCCATCATCGCCATTCTGGACCTGATCATCATCAAGCGCACCCTGCCCCGCTCCCTGAGCCTCTTCCGGGCCTTTGCCAAGCCCGCCATCGCCGCTGTGGTCATGGGCCTGGCGGTGTGGGCCTGCTACGGTCTGTCCTCCTCCATTCTGGGCAGCATGTCCGCCTTCCAGGTGGTGGGGGCTGACAAGGTGTTGGCCCTGAGCAAGGTGGGCAATGCCGTTTGCACCCTCTTCTCCGTGGGTGTGGGCGGTATCGTGTACCTGGTGCTGGTGGTGCTGCTCCAGGCCATCTCCCCCCAGGATCTGAAGTTTATGCCCAAGGGCGACAAGATCGGCCGCCTGCTGCGCATCACCCCCGCCAAGTGATGCCATTTCCCCGCAAATCGGTTCACAATTTGAAAAAATCCTTGCATTGTAGGTGATACTATGGTAGATTTTTCTCTCAAGGACAAGTACAATGTCCAAGATTTGGTTGACATCGTCAAAGTGCTGCGTGCCCCCGGCGGCTGCCAGTGGGACGCCCAGCAGACCCACAAGTCCATCCGCCGCAACTTCCTGGAGGAGGCCTATGAGGTGGCCGAGGCCATCGACCAGAACTCCACCGAGCACCTCCAGGAGGAGCTGGGCGACGTGCTGCTCCAGGTGGTGTTCCACACCTCCATCGAGGAGGAGGAAGGCCGCTTCAACCTGGACGACGTGGCCGACGGCGTGTGCAAGAAGCTGATTTTCCGCCATCCCCATGTGTTTGGGGATGTGACCGTCTCCTCCACCGGGGAGATTTTGGCCAACTGGGAGGAGCTGAAGAAGAAGGAGAAGGGCCAGGCCACCCAGGCCGATGCCGTGGACGCCGTGGCCCGCTCCCTCCCCGCTCTGTGGCGGGCGGAAAAGGTGCAGAAAAAGGCCGCCAAGGTGGGCTTTGACTGGGACAGCGTAGACGGAGCTGTGGATAAGCTCTCCGAGGAGCTGGGCGAGGTAAGAGAGGCCATTTCCGGCCACGGCGACCCCGCCGAGGAGCTGGGCGACCTGCTCTTTGCTGCCGTCAACGTCTCCCGCTTTTTGAAGGTGGACCCGGAGGACGCCCTCCAGGCCGCCTGTGACAAGTTCGCCGCCCGCTTCCGCCGGGTGGAGGAGGAAGTCACCGCCCAGGGCAAGCAGATGGAGGAGATGAGTCTGGAAGAGCTGGACCAGATTTGGAACGCCATCAAGCACGCCCCTGATTTGGAAAACCATCAGTAAGGAGTTTTACACATCATGAACAAAGCCGATCTCATCAACGCCGCCGCTGAAAAGACCGGGTTGTCCAAAAAGGACACCGAATCCATCCTCAACGCCGCCCTGGAGGCCATCACCCAGGCTCTGGCCCAGGAGGAGAAGGTGCAGCTGGTGGGCTTTGGCTCCTTTGAGGTGAAGAGCCGTGCCGCCCGCATTGGCCGCAACCCCCACACCAAGGAGCAGATCCACATTCCCGCATCCAAGACCCCGGTGTTCAAGCCTGGCAAGGCGTTGAAGGACCTGGTGGCACAATGACAACAACAACGGGGTCAGACCCAGCCGTCTGACCCCGCTGCATTTGGAGGTATATACAATGAGACTTGACAAGTGGTTGAAGGTCTCCCGCCTCATCAAGCGGCGCACCGTGGCCAACGAGGCCTGCGACAATGGCCGCATCACCGTGGGAGGCCGGGTGGTGAAGGCCTCCTACGAGGTGAAGGTGGGCGACATCCTGGAGATGAAATTTGGCGAGAAGGCCATCCGGGTGGAAGTGCTGTCCACCGCCGACATCGTGGGCAAGGCGGATGCCAGCGCCATGTACCAACAGCTATAAAAGGCAAAAAACGTGGGAGTACCTTGGGTGCTCCCACGTTTTTGCATTTCTTATATGTCCCGCCTTGATGAACCTGTTCTTTCTTTTTTGTCTTGTACAGGCTTCCAGCCTGGTGGGGACGCTTCCCGCTGGGGGTTTCTTTTGAGTGGGCAAAAGAAACCAAAACCCGCTTAGGGCGTTCCCCCCTAAGGACCTCCCTGGGGTACGAGGTTGGAACTTCGTCAAGCTGGTGTTCGGCCCGTCACCCTTGCTGTGGCCCCTGTCACTGCCACTACACCAGGCCACCTTGGGCAGCTGGCCCTACAGCCAGGTGGTTTCCACCTCCGGGCCTACCCTGGCCAAGCGGCGTTCCCGCCGCCGGGAGCCGGGCTTCCGGTAGCTGGGAACAGCGGCTCACCAGGGTAAGGCCCTGGGGTGGGAAGCGCATACTAACATAGAATCAAGTGCTACCTCTAGAACTAGCAAGCCATCTATGTAACCCCACCGGGCTAAGGGCCGAAAAGAGGAACGCGCACACTCCACCCAGTGCCGCGGGGTGGATTCCACAAGGCGGGGGAAGGCCCCGCCTTTGGCGGTCTTTGGTGACTTTCTGGCGGCAGAAAGTTACCCCAGCGGAGCGTCCCCGGCGGGGACACTGGTTTCTGCCAAGGAAATCGGAGAAGGACAATCCCTCCGTCACAGCGAAGCCCTGAGAATCAGGCAGTTTCTTCTGCCAGATTCCCGGTATACAGCTGATAATACTTGCCCTTCTTTTCAATCAGCTCGTCATGGGTGCCACGCTCGATGATGCGGCCCTGCTCCATGACCATGATGCAATCGGCGTTGCGCACCGTGGACAGGCGGTGGGCAATGACAAAGGTGGTGCGCCCGGTCATCAAAGCGTCCATGCCGTCCTGCACCAGCCGCTCGGTGCGGGTGTCGATGGAGGAGGTGGCCTCGTCCAGGATGAGCACCGGGGGATCGGCCACCGCCGCCCGGGCAATGGCCAGCAGCTGCCGCTGGCCCTGGCTCAGGTTAGCGCCGTCTCCGGTGAGTATGGTGTCATAGCCATCGGGCAGGCGGCGGATGAAGCCGTCAGCGTTGGCCAGCCGGGCGGCGGCCATGCACTCCTCGTCGCTGGCCTCCATGTTGCCGTAGCGGATGTTGTCCATCACCGTGCCTGTAAACAGGTGGGTGTCCTGGAGCACGATGCCCAGGGAGCGGCGCAGATCCGCCTTCTTGATCTTGTTGATGTTGATGCCGTCATAGCGGATTTTGCCGTCGGCAATGTCGTAGAAACGGTTGATGAGGTTGGTAATGGTGGTCTTGCCAGCACCGGTAGCGCCCACAAAGGCGATTTTCTGCCCCGGCTTGGCCCACAGGCTGATGTCGTGGAGCACCATCTTGTCCGGAGTATAGCCAAAGTCCACGTGGTCCAGCACCACGCTGCCCTCCAGCTTGGTGTAGGTAACCGTGCCGTCGGCCTTGTGGGGGTGACGCCAGGCCCACACGTTGGTGCGGTGATCGGCCTCGGAGACCTGCCCGTTGGCGTCCTCCTTGGCGTCCACCAGCTCCACATAGCCCTGGTCCACCTCGGGCTGCTGGTCCATGAGATCAAAGACACGGGCGGCACCTGCGGCGGCGGTGACCACGAAGTTGACTTGCATGCTCACCTGGCTGATGGGCTGGGTAAAGCTCTTGTTCAGACCCACAAAGGTAATGACAGTGCCCAGAGTCACCCCGCCCATGCCGTTGATAGCCAGCAGAGCGCCCACAATGGCCACCAGGGCGTAGCTGAGCCAGCCGATGTTGTTGTTGATGGGCATGAGCAGGTTGGCATAGCGGTTGGCCTTGTTGGCGCTCTCCCGCAGGGCCTGGTTGACCTTGCGGAAATCCTCCATGGCCGCCTCCTCGTGGCAGAACACCTTGACCACCTTCTGGCCGTCCAGCATCTCCTCGATGAAGCCGTCCACAATGCCCAGATCTCGCTGCTGCTCCACGTAGTGCTTGCCGGAGAGCTTGGAGAAGGTGGCGGTGACCCACAGCATCACCAGGGCGGTGAGTACCGAGATGATGGTCAGGGACGGACAGATGATGATCATGGTGATGAGGGTGGCCACCATGGTGAGAACCGAGTTGATGCCCTGGGGAATGCTCTGGCTGAGCAGCTGGCGCAGGGTGTCCACGTCGTTGGTGTACACCGACATGATATCCCCGTGGGGGTGGGTGTCAAAGTACTGGATGGGCAGGGACTCCATCTTGGAAAACAGGTCGTTGCGCAAGTGGCGCATGGTGCCCTGGCTGACGTTGACCATGATGCGGTTGTAGCCGAAGGAGGCCGCAATGCCCACCACCATGATGATGGCCAGCTTGATGATCTCCCCGGCCAGGCCACTGAAATCCGGGTTTACACTGCCGATCAGGGGTACGATGTAGTCGTCCACCAGGGTCTGGGGAAAGGTGGCAGCCAACACCGTGGCCACCGCCGAGAGCAGAATACACACAATGACCAGGGCGAACAGGGGCCCGTAATAGTGGAGCATATAGGTCAAAATCCGGTTGAGGATGCCCATGGCCTTGGGGTTTTGTTTGGTTGCGTTCATATCCATGAGACCTCCTTTCTTATGCGGGCTGGTCAAAGTCGCCGCCGCCCTTGACCTGGGAGTCGTAGATCTCCCGGTAGATGGCGTTGTTCTCCAGCAGATGTTCATGGGTGTCAAAGGCATCCACCCGGCCGTTGTCCAGCACCAGAATCCGGTCGGCGTGCTCCACGCTGGATACCCGCTGGGCGATGATGATCTTGGTGGTACCGGGGATCTGCTGGGCCATGGCGGTGCGGATGCGGGCGTCGGTGGCGGTGTCCACCGCGGAGGTGGAGTCGTCCAGAATCAAAATCTTGGGCTTTTTCAGCAGGGCCCGGGCGATGCACAGCCGCTGCTTCTGTCCGCCGGAGACGTTGGAGCCGCCCCGGTGGATGTAGGTGTGATAGCCATCGGGGAGTCGGTCAATGAACTCGTCGGCACAGGCCGCCTGACAGGCCGCCACACACTCTTCTTCCGTGGCATCCGGGTTGCCCCAGCGCAGGTTCTCCAAAATCGTACCGGAGAAGAGGGTGTTCTTTTGCAGCACCACGGAGACCTGGTTGCGCAGGGCCTCCATGTCGTAGCGCCGCACGTCCAGCCCGCCCACCTTCACACTGCCCTGGGACACGTCATAAAGACGACAGATGAGGTTGACCAGGCTGCTCTTACCAGACCCGGTGCCGCCGATGACGCCGATGGTCTCCCCGGACCGGATGTGCAGATCGATGTGGGACAGAGCGTTCTTGTCGCTGCCCCGCTTGTAGGAGAAGGACACATCATCAAAGTCGATGCTGCCGTCCGCCACTTCCATCACCGGCTGCTCCGGCTCGGTCAGGTCGGAGGTCTCGGAGAGCACCTCTCCAATGCGTCGGACGCTGGCCATGGACATGCTGATCATCACCACCACCATGGACAGCATCATCAGGCTCATGAGCAGAGACATGATGTAGCTGAACAGGCTGGTGAGGTCGCCGGTGGTCATATCCCCGGCCACGATGAACTGTGCACCCAGCCAGGAGGCGGAGAGAATGCAGAAGTATACCGCCAACATCATGGCGGGGTTGTTGAAGGCCAGCAGGCCCTCCGCCTTGACAAACATCTTGTAGAGGTTGCCGGAGGCCTTGGCGAACTTGCTGTTCTCATAGCCCTCCCGCACAAAGGCCTTCACCACCCGGATCCCGGAGATGTTCTCCTGGACACTGGCGTTGAGGTCGTCGTACTTCTGGAACACCTGGTTGAAGATGTTCAGGGTCACCACCATGATGCTCCCCAGCACCACCACCAGGAACACCACCGCAAAGAGGAACATCTGGCTGGTGGCGGGACTGATGAACAGGCACATGGCGAAGCTGAACACAAACAGCATGGGGGCCCGCACCGCAATGCGGATGACCATCATAAACGCGTTTTGTACGTTGGTGATGTCGGTGGTCATGCGGGTGACCAGTCCGGGCACACTGAACTTGTCGATGTTGGAAAACGAAAAGGTTTGAATGCGCGCATAGATGGCCTCCCGCAGGTTGGCGGACAATCCCGAGGACGCACTGGCGGCGTACTTACCTGCCAAAGCGCCAAACAGCAAGCTCACCAGGGCCAACACCACCATGATGATACCGTAGCGGTACACCACCGGCAAATCGGCCTTCTCCAGCCCCTCATCAATGAGCCGTGCCGTGATAAAGGGCAGGAGAATCTCCATCAAAACCTCCAGCGCCGTCAAACAGACACACAGCAGGGTGTCCTTGCGGTACTGCCGGAGTTGCCCAAGTACATTCTTCATGTTTGTTGCCTCCTTTCCCAGCGTCCTAAGAAAAAACAAGCGGCTTTACCAGTACCTTCTGGTAAGGCCGTCTGCGTGGAACGCTGCCATGGATATTCATTTTTTCTTACCAGATACCTTTCCATTTATAGCACACCCCCCCCCTTGTAAGGGAAATTCAAATCTGTTATCATCTATAAAAGACTTTTATCATTGAAGGAATTAGGAGGGGTGACCCATGAACACCACCCAGCTGGAGTGCTTTTTGGCCGTGGCAGATTTTCTCAACTTCTCCCGGGCGGCCCAGCACCTGCGTCTGACCCAGCCGGCGGTGAGCCACCAGGTGAAAACCCTGGAGGACGAGCTGGGGGTGGCGCTGTTTCAGCGCACCAGCAAAAAGGTGCGTCTGACCCAGGAAGGACACATGTTTTTGCAGTACGCCGGGAAGATTCTCCAGCTGTCCAAGCTCTCCCAGACCCAGGTCAAGGGCTGTTACCAGGCCCGCCCCATGCGCCTTGGCATCGGCTGCCGAAGTTCAGCGGATTTGCGTCTGCTGCGCCCCGCCCTGGAGCGGATGCGGGTGGAGGAGGAGCGGATTCTCCCCCTGCTGCGCCTGATTCCCATCAGCGCCCTGGATAACCTGCTCACCGAGGGAGACATCCAGGTGCTGTGCACCTTTCAGGAGACAGCCCCCCAAAACAGCGTCTACCGGGAACTGCTGCGCTGCCCCGTGGTGTGCGTGTGCCCTCCCGACCACCCCCTGGCTCAGCTGGAGACGGTGACGGTGGAACAGCTTCAGGGAGGTGGGCGCATTGCCGCCTGCCGCCCCCCTCTGTGCCCTCCCTCGGTGTTCGCCCTGCAAGGGCAAATCGTCACCGCCAAGCCGCCGGAGGAAACCATTTTCTGTGAGAGCCAGGAGGTGCTCTTTACCCTGGTGACCACAGGCTACGCCTTTGCCGTCATGGCAGATTTCCCGCCCCTGCGCTCCCCCGACCTGTGCTACATTCCGGTGGAGGGCTGCGCCCCCCTCTCCTTCGGGGTGTCCTACTTGCAGGGCAACCGCAGCCAGCCCCTGCGGCGCTTTCTGGCCATCTTAGAGGAGACGGTGAAGGTTGCCCTCCAACCCGGCATTTGATATAATGACAGTCAGCTGGATTTTAACAACAAGGATTTGATATAGATGCTCAATCAAAAACAGTGTTCGGAATTTGCCTCCCTGCGCCGGGCGGCCATCGCCCTGGACTATCCCAACCTGAACCCGGAACAGCTCCAGGCAGTGCTCACCACCCAGGGGCCTCTGCTGCTGCTGGCGGGGGCAGGTTCGGGGAAAACCACCGTGCTCATCCACCGGGTGGCCAACCTTATCCGCTATGGCCGTGGCTCCGACTCCACCGAGGTACCCGGCTGGGCCACGGTCGAGGATTTAAATTTCCTGCGCCACTATGTGGAACACCCCACCGATGAGGGGCGGGAGTACGCCGCCCGGCTGTGTGAGCTGGACCCGGCCCCTCCCTGGACCATTCTGGCCATCACCTTCACCAACAAGGCCGCCGGAGAGCTGAAAGACCGCCTGGAGCGGGTGCTGGGTCCCCAGGCCCTGGACATCTGGGCCTCCACCTTCCACTCCGCCTGTGTGCGCATCCTGCGCCGGGACATTGAGCGGCTGGGCTTCCCCTCCTCCTTCACCATCTACGACACCGACGACTCCCTGCGGGTGGTGAAGGACTGTCTGAAGGAACTGGGCATGGATGAAAAGCTCTTCTCGCCCCGCTCGGTGCTGGGCACCATCTCCAAGGCCAAGGACCAGATGCAGCTGGCAGAGAATTTCCACAAAGAGGCCTACAAAAGTGGAGATTTCCGCCTCCAGCAGATTGCCCGGCTGTACACCCTCTATCAAAAGCGGCTGTGGGAGGCTGGCGCTCTGGACTTTGACGACATCATCTTCCACACCGTGCGCCTCTTGCAGCAAAACGAGGACGTGCTGGCCTACTATCAAAACAAGTTCCGCTATGTACTCATCGACGAGTACCAGGACACCAACCACATGCAGTACCTGCTGGCCTCGCTCCTGGCGGGGGGCCATAAAAACATCTGTGTGGTGGGTGACGACGACCAATCCATCTACCGCTTCCGAGGCGCCACCATTGAGAATATTCTCTCCTTTGAGAGCCAGTACAAAGGGGCCCAGTGCATCCGCCTGGAGCAGAATTATCGCTCCACCAAGACCATCCTGGCCGCCGCCAACCACGTCATCCGCCGCAACCAGGGCCGCAAGGGCAAGGAGCTGTGGACAGCGGGTGCCCAGGGGGACAAGGTACATCTCTACACCGCCATGAACGAGAGCGACGAGGCTCAATATGTGGCCAACACCATTTTGGATCACTATCGGCAGGGGATGAAGTGGCGGGACCACGCCATCCTCTACCGCATGAATGCCCAGTCCTATCAGTTGGAATTGGCCTTCAAGCGCACCGGTATCCCCTACCGGGTCATTGGAGGCACCCGCTTCTTTGACCGGGCGGAAGTCAAGGACATGCTGGCCTACCTGTGTGTGGTGGCCAATCCCCAGGACGATTTGCGCCTGTCCCGCATCATCAATGTCCCCGCCCGGGGCATCGGCGCCACCACCGTGGAGCGGGCCCGGGCCATTGCCGCCCAGCAGGGGCTGTCCCTGTGGCAGGTGGTGAGCCAGCCCGAGGGGTACCCCGAACTGCAAAAGGCCACCGCCAAGCTGGGCACCTTCACCTCCCTCATCCGGGACTTGCAGGCCATGAGCCACTCCATGGACCTGGCCGCCTTCTATGAGATGGTCATGGAGCGCACCGGGTACGCCGCCATGCTTCAGGTCAAGCCCGACGTGGAAAACCGCACCCGGTTGGAAAACATCCGAGAGCTGCTCACCTCCATCAAGGGATACATGGAAAACAGCGAGTCCCCCACCCTGGCGGGATTTTTGGACGAAATCGCCCTGTACACCGATCTGGACAACCACGACCCCAACGAGGACGCCGTGGTGATGATGACCATGCACTCGGCCAAGGGCCTGGAGTTCCCGGTGGTGTTTGTGGTGGGTATGGAAGAGGGCATCTTCCCCGGTATGCGCTGCATTGGCGACGAGGAGGAGATGGAGGAGGAGCGGCGGCTGTGCTACGTGGCCCTCACCCGGGCCAAGGAGCAGCTGCACCTGACCTGTGCCAGTATGCGTATGCTCTACGGCCGCACCAGCGCCAACCGCCCCTCCCGCTTTGCCGGAGAAATCCCCCCCGAGCTGCTGGAGCAGAGTGGGCGCAGCTATCAGGAGCACTCCCGCCCCTGGGAGAGCGGCAGCAGCTATGTGCCCTCCCCCCAGGCCCGGCCCAAGCCCATCCCCACCCCGGGCAGACCTCTGCCCACCCAGTCCGCCACCCCAGGTCTCACCCTGCAAAAGGGGGACAGCGTACAGCACAAGGCCTTTGGACACGGTATGGTGCTGTCCGTACAAAAGATGGGGGGCGACGCCCTGGTGGAGATCGCCTTCGACACCGTGGGCACCAAGCGGCTGATGTTGAAATCCGCCAGCCAGCATTTGAGCAAAGTCTAAGGAGGGTTTTCCCGTGTTTCGCATGATTGGTTTTGACCTGGACGGCACCATCGCCGACACCCTGCCCCTGTGCATCCGGGCCTTTGGCCTGGCCCTGTCCCCCTACGCCGGGCACACCTTGAGCGAGGAAGAAATTACCGCCACCTTCGGCCTGGACGAGGTGGGCATTGCCAAGATTTTGGCGGGGGACCAGTGGGAGGCCGGCGTGGCCGACTACTGTCGGGAATATCAGCGGCTCCACCCCCAGGTGGTGCCCGACCTGTTCCCCGGCATCCGGGACCTGCTCCACACCCTGAAAGACCGGGGTATTCCCCTGGTGCTGGTCACGGGAAAGGGCACACCCACCTGTACCATCTCCCTGGAGCAGTTCGGCATCGCCGATGTCTTCGATGAGGTGCTGTGCGGCTCGGATGTGGCCCCCAACAAAGTGGACCATCTGCGCTACCTGCTGGACAAGTATCAGCTGGCCCCGGAGGAATTTTGCTACATCGGAGACACCGCCACCGATGTGGACTCCTGCGACCAGGTGGGGGTCACCTGCCTGTCGGCAGCCTGGCAGGACGGAGTCACCCAGGCTTTGGAGCAGCGCAACCCCGGTAAGGTATTCGCCCGGGTGGAATACTGCAGGGCGTACCTGTTGGAGCACTGCGCCAAGGCCCAATGATATGACAAAACACCGGACGTCTCCGTCCGGTGTTTTCTTATTCTCTGGCATTTCAGCCCTTCTCAGGGCATTTGGGTGGCCCATGGGTTGTCAACTGCCCCCACGCCCTCTATGATGGTATCACATACCACTGGAGAAAGGAGCGTTCCATGAAACTCACCATACAGCAAGACCCCGCCGTAGCGGAGACAGAGGTCATCCTCCGCTGCCCCGTCCTGGACGCCCGGCTGGAGTCTCTCATCTCCCACATCCGGCAGTACAGCTTTGTACTGGTGGGCTACCAGGAACAGCGGGAGTTTCACCTGCCCCTGGAGAGCATCTACTATATGGACTCCACCGACGGAAAGACGTTTCTCTACCAAAAAGCCCAGGTCTACCAGTGCCGGGAGACCTTGACGGCCTTGGAAGAGAAGCTAGGTCAAACCACCTTTGTGCGCATCAGCAAAAACTGCATCGTCAACACCGTTTTTTTGCAGCACGTAGAGCCCCACTTCAACCATCGATTGAAAGCGGTACTGAAAAACGGGGAACAGCTCATCATCACCCGCAACTACATTGACACTCTGCGCCGGAAACTGAGAGGAGGCAGCCTATCATGAAACAGTTTTTCTTCGCCCGCATTCCCTCCATCTGCATCTGCTTTACCGGGATTATGTTAAGCTCTCTGGCCGTCAACCTGCTCTCCGGCTGGCCTGTCTCCCCCTTTCCCTTCCAGGTCCTGGGGTGGATTGTAGTCTGTCAGGGCATCGACTGGCTGCTGTCCTTTCTGGACTTCAAAAGCTGGCTGCACTACTGTGTGGTGGAGGGGGCCATTCTCTACGCCGTCTCCCTGCCCGTGGCTCTTCTATTTCACTGGGCCTCTTGTACTCTTCCCAGCATCCTGGCATATTCCCTCATTTTTTTGGCGGTGTACTTCTTTCTCACCTGGTATTTCCGCCGCCGCCAGCAGCTTTTGGCCCAGGAGCTCAACCAGCTGCTGCAAGAGCAGCAGAAAGACTTTGGGCTGGAGATATAACGCATCTGCCACCAACAAAGCCCCCCTTGTGCCAAGGGGGGCTTTTTGCACTCACCCCTCCAAAAGCTCCTCCAGGGAGTGCACAAACCGGTGGCAGCTGTCGGGCATCCCCTCCCAGCGACTGGCATAGCAGGGGTCATACACCCCAATGGTGTGCATTCCGGCGGCTCGGGCGGTGGCACAGTTAAAGGGGGAGTCGTCCAGCAGGGTGCACCCCTCCGGCCCCACCCCCAAGGTGTGGCTCAAAGCCTTGAAACACCGGGGGTCGTGCTTCTCCAGCCCCAGCTCCTCGGCGAACACCACATGGGCAAAGTAGGGCTCCAGGCCGTGACGCTTCAGGGCCAGCTGGCACAGCTTGGGGCGGCAGGCGGTAAACAAGGCCAGTTTTTCCCCCTGGCTGCGGTACTGCTCCAGCAGCTCCCGGGCCCCCGCCTTCAGTTCCACCAGGTCCCGGTAGTGGTGAGCCGCCAGGTCCTCCCACTCCTGCATGATCTGCGCCTCGGTGAGGGGCAGGTGGTAGTATTCCCGGGTAAAGCTGGCCGCCGAGGGGAAGGTGGCCTTTGTCACCACTTCTTCATATTCCTTTGTCACTTGGCAGTGGTGGCGGGCCAAAAATTCCAAGTCCACCTCCACCCACAAATCGTTGGAGTGGAGTAGGGTTCCGTCCAAATCAAAAATGGTCATGGGTGTGAAAATCCTCTCTATCTTGCGTTGATCGTCTTTTTCTGCTATGATGGTTGGGTTCGCAACCTAGCCACGGCCCAAAGCCGTGTTGCTTGATTATACCACACCATCCCCGCTCCCGTCCATGGGTGGGGGAGCCCAGAGAGAGAAGGCGTTTTATGGATATCTTATTGGTCATGTGTCTGGGCATCCTGGTGGGCCGGTTTATGTTCCCCCAGAAGGCCAAACGTTGGAATGAAGGGGCGTCCCTGCTGTGCACCTTGGTGCTCATCTTCTCCATGGGGGCCATGCTGGGCCGGAAAGAGGGATTTTTCCACCAACTGCTCACCCTGGGCGCTCAGAGCTTTCTCTTCTTCCTCATTCCCACCGTTTTGTCCATTGTGGTGGTGTACATCCTCACCAAACGCTTTATGAAACATCCCAACCAGGATGAGAAGGAGGAAGAGGCATGATCGTTCTGTTCACCATTCTGGCCCTGCTCCTGGGGCTGGCCTACGGCCTGTCCGGGCTGGAGCTGCCCCTGCTCACCTTTTTCAGCCAGCACACCGACCTGGTGCTCTATCTGCTGATGTTCTCCGTGGGCATCAGCGTGGGAATGCACCGGGGCCTCTTCCGTAAAATCCGGGAGTACCACATCCGAATTTTCATCATCCCCTTTGGCATCATTCTGGGCTCTCTGGTGGGCGGTCTGGTGTGTGCCGCCATCTTCCACCTCCCCCTGGGTCAGGGGGCGGCCATTGCCAGCGGCATGGGCTGGTACAGCCTGGCGGGCGCCACCATCAGCCAAATTGGCGGCTCTGAACTGGGCAGCGTGGCCTTTCTCAGCAACCTGATGCGGGAGATTTTCTCCTTCATCATTATTCCCATCGTAGCCATCAAGCTCAACTACTACACCTGCATCGCCCCCGCCGGGGCCACCAGCGAGGACACCACCCTCCCGGTGATGCTGAAATACACCAACGAGGAGACGGTGGTGCTGTCGGTGCTCAACGGCATCATCTGTTCCTTCTTCGTCCCCATCCTCATCTCCCTGTGTTTCACCACCCCATAAGCACAAAAATGCCGCACAGAAAAACCTGTGCGGCATCGTTTTTTATTTGCGGTGTCGGTCCAACCAGTCCAGGACATCGGCATAGACCTCCATGCGGTTTGTCTCGTTGAGGGTCTCGTGCCGGGCGCCCTCGTACAGCTTCATCGTCAAATCCCGGGTGCCGTACTTTTTGAAGTATCGGTACACCTTCCGTACGCCCGCCCCGTTGCTCCCCACCGGGTCCTGATCCCCAGAAAAGAGGTAAATGGGGGTGTTGGGGTCCATCTGGAACAGGGCCCGGGAGCTGGAGATATACTGTAACCCCTCCATCATGTCCCGATACAGCCCCACGGTGGGGATGAAGGTACAGAAAGGGTCTTGGAGGTAGGTGTCTACCACCTGCTCATCCCGGCTGATCCAGTCCGCGGTGGTGCGGTTGGGCTTGAACTGCTTATTGTAGGCCCCCAGAGCCAGGTCGTTGACCAGAGCGCTCACCGTATCAAACCCCCGCAGATGGCCAATGAGGGAGGCCAACCGCTTTCCTCCCGCCACCAACAGGGAATTTTCCTGCCCAGTGCCCGAGAGGATGGCCCCGTCCACCATGCCGGGATAGCGGCACAGGCAGGTACGGGTGAGGAAGGAGCCCATGGAGTGGCCCAACAGGAAATAGGGAATCCCTGGGAACTTCTCTCCCATGAGCTTCCGGAAGGCCCGCACATCGGCGGCCACCAACGTCCAGCCGTCGCGACGGGAAAAGTAGCCAAACTTCCCCGCTGCCTCCCCGGTCTTACCGTGGCCCAGGTGGTCCTCGCCGCACACCACATAGCCGTGGTCGTTCAGATAGCGGGCAAAGTGGTCGTACCGCCCCATGTGCTCGGCAATGCCGTGGACGATCTGCACCACACCCCGCACTTCTCCCTGGGGCTGCCACAGGTATCCGGCGCAACGGTGTTCCATGTCCGAGGAGTCAAACCAAATCTGTTCGGGCTGCTGCATATGTGTCCGCTCCCTTCTGTGCCCCTGGGGGCGTTTAGTCCAGCTTCATGCTGTCCCCGGACAGGCCGTCCTTTTTCAGCATGTTTTCCAGCACCTGCACGTCGGCGGCGATGTCCATGGCGTCCGAGCTGAACAGCTTATCCAGCTGCTTTTCAAAGCCCTCCACCACCTGGTCCATCATGCCCTCGATGCGCTCCTTGGCTGCGGAAATGTTCTCCCCTTCCACCCCCTGGGCCTCCAGGCGGGCATAGGAGCGGAGAATCCGCAAGGTGGTGGGCAGATAGTAGTTCAGGAAGGTGCGCAGCTGTTCGGTGCGCTGGGGGTGGGTCTTTTGATACTGGAGAATCTTATGGGTGATCTCCTCAATCCGGTCGATTTTGGCGCTGATCACCGGGTCGGGAATCAGGTCGTTGATGAGGCGAATCTCCCGGAGGATGTCGTCCTCTTGGGAGGGCTGCGACTCCTTCTTCTCCGGCTCCGGTTCCGGTTCCAGCTGGGCACAGCCCATCTCCGTCAACACCAGCATACCCGCCTTCATATCCAAATATCCTGTGGGGAGCACATGGGTGGCCAGCATCTTCCGCAGATCCCGGGCCAGACGGCGCACCGACACATCCATGGCAGCGGCCATGGGGGCCAGACTCACTTGGCGGTTGGCGCCAATGTAGGCCAGGTAGTTGATATACCGCTCTTCCCGGCCCCGCAGCTCCCGGCCGTTGAGGAACATCCCCACACCCACGCCGCAAGCTACCAGAGCCAACACCACGTTGACCAGTTCGTCACTGAAAAAGTGGCCATAGTGCAGGCTCTCCACAAAGGTGGCAATGGCTCCCACCGCCCAAAGGCCGAACACCACAGCCATCACACCGCCCGCCACCGTCTTGGCCGTGCCTGCGGGCAGCCCTTTTCGCGGCCCTGCGGGACCCCAATTCTGGCCCCCCTGGAAGGTGGCATCCGCCTTGTCCCGGACAAACTGAGCCGCCTGTCGGGCCTGGAAGGCATAGTTCTGCCCCCGCTGGTTGATGATGTTGCGAACCTTGCTCACCAGCCACACCAGGGCAATGACCTGGGTCACCCCAAAGGGGATGAGAAACAGCACCACAATCCCAACCCAATCCGTCCAATCCCCATTTCTCCGGGGCGGACGCTGGGGATTGGGGTTGTAGTGGTATCCGCCTCCTGGATCGTAGTGATATGATCTTGCCATAATGCCTGATTCCTTTCTCCTGGGGCCTGTGGGACAGACCCGTTGCTTTCACTCCACATTATATACATCTTTCCGTCCAGTGTAAATAGTTACCCAAAGATGATGACACTTTGTAAATCTTTTTAACCGAATTGTTCTTGTACCTATCCCTCTTTGGTGTTACAATATCCATACTACAATTCCATTCCATTCCGATCAATTCCTGGCATACCTGACATATATCAACATCTGGAGGAAGTTCTATGGATCAAACAAGTCCTAAGAAAAAGCTCAAGCTCACACCCCCCATCATCGCCGGCATTGTGGCCGGAGCTGTGGTGCTGGTGGCGGCGGGAGCCTATTGTGGGCTGTGCGCCTGGGTCAGCAGCAACAACCGTCTGCTCCCCGGTACGGTAGCCCAAAACAGTGCACAAACTGTCACCCTGGACCTGGGTGGAATGACCCAGGATGCAGCGGTGGAGTATATGACCAGCTCCATGAAGGAGCACCTGGATGAGCTGTCCCTGACCATCCAGTATGGGGAAGACCAGAAGGTGACCATCTCCGGGTCTCTGCTGGACGTGGATCCCCATGCCGCCGTGGAGTACGGCATGGAGGAGAAGAAGTCCCTGAGCTTTTTCTCCCTGGGCCTGGCCTGGCTGGGTACGGGCAATAACCCGGCCCCCCTGTCCCTGTCCTCCTCCTCCTTCACCCCCGAGGGAGAAAAGCAGGTGCAGGAGTACATCGACCAGATTGCCGAGGCCCTGCACGTGGACCCTGTGGACTACTCCTATGAGCTCAAGGACAACGCCCTGCAGCTGACCATGGGCACCGACGGTGCCCAGGTGGACAAGGAAAAGCTGATGGATCAGATCACCGAGGCCCTGGCCACCGGAGAGACCACCCTGACGGTGGAGACCGAGCCGGTGCCCTGCGCCGAACTCACCGGCGAGATCCTCAGCAAACTGGTATACCAGGAGCCCAAGGCTCCCACCCAGGACAAAAACGGCAACCTCACCCCCATGGTCATCGGCTGTGAGATCGACCCCGAAGAGGCTCAGAAGATCATCGACCAGACCAAGCCCGGGGAGACCTGTTCCATCCCCGTCACCCTCACCCAGCCGGATCTGAGCCAGTCCGCTTCTCTGCTGTATCAGGATCTGCTGTCCAGCAACACCAGCTATCTGGACGGCGTGGCCTCCCGTTCCTACAACGTGGCCCGGGCTGCCTCCTTCTGCAACGGCAAGATTCTCATGCCCGGGGAGACCTTCTCCTATCTGGGCACCATCGGAGACCCCTCCCAGGCCAACGGCTATAAGCCCTCCACCGGCTACTCCAACGGCCAGACCGTGGCTATGGACGGTGGCGGCGTGTGCCAGGTGTCCTCCGCCATCTACTACTGCGCGGTGTACGCCAACCTGGACATCGTGCACCGGGCCAACCACGCTTTCACAGTCGGCTATGTGCCCGACGGCCTGGATGCCACCGTATACTATCCCAGCCTGGACTTTAAGTTCCGCAACGACACCGACTACCCCATCAAGATCGTCTCCTATGTGTCCGGCGGCAAGCTCACCGTCCAGTTCTACGGCACCAATCCCAAGGGCACCTATGTGAAGACCGAGCGTTACACCCGCTCCACCACCGCCTATGAGACCGTGTATGAGGCCGACTCCTCCATCCCCCGCGGCACCACCAAGGTGAAGACCACCCCCTATACCGGCAAGGTGGTGGATGTGTACCGCTGCGTGTACGACGCCAATGGCAAGCTCATCTCCCGCACCTTTGAGAACACCAGCCGCTACTCCAAGCGGGATAAGGTCATCCTCTACAACCCCGCTGACTCCGGCCCCTGGGGCGAGGGCACCGACAACAAGCCCTCCCCCACCCCCGCTCCAACCCCTAAGCCCACGCCCAAGCCTACCCCTAAACCCACTCCTCAACCCACGCCTCAACCCACGCCTCAACCCACTCCCACCCCTGCGCCCACAGCTACACCAGCCCCCACTGAGGAGACGCAACAGCCATGACCGGACATTTCCAAGGCTTTACTCCGGCAACCGTGGAGTTTATGTGGGGCATCCGGTTTCAAAATGAGCGCAGCTGGTTTGAGGAGCACAAAGAGGTCTATCTCCAGGAGCTGTACCGACCCATGCAGGAGCTGGGCCGTCAGGTGCAGCTGGCCCTGGTGGAGAAGTTCCCCCAGGAGCCCTGGAACTTGAAGGTGGCCCGCATCTATCGGGACGCCCGGCGGCTCCATGGCCGTGGCCCCTACAAAGACCACCTGTGGTTTACCCTGGTACGGGGGGATGATACTTCCCCCGATGCCCACCCCGCCCTGTGGTTTGAGCTCACCCCCGAAGGGTGGAGCTGCGGCATGGGCTTCTGGTGCGCCAAAGCCCGTGTGATGGAGTGCCACCGCCAGGAGATCCTCCGGGACCCCAAGCCCCTGTTGAAGTTGGCCCGGGCCCTGAACAAACAGGACCGCTTCGTGCTGGATGGCCCGGAGTACCGCCGTCCAAAGCCCTGCCCTCAGGCAGAGCTCAGCGCCTGGTTCAACAAAAAGTCCCTGTCGGTGGGCCATGAGGAAGAGCTGTGTGAGCTGCTGTATACCCCCCAGTTGGCCGACCAGCTCGTGGAAGACTTTGTATTTCTCAAGCCCTACTACGATTATTTTTCGGCGCTGTCCGCCAAGCTGCCCACTCAACTGTAAAAAAGGGCCTGTTGCAAAATAGGCCAGAACAACAAAACGAGAGGCTAACCTTTTTGGGGGTTGGCCTCTCGTTT
>CALWXL010000013.1 GCA_944385485.1 uncultured Oscillospiraceae bacterium | reverse complement strand
ATGGGTAAAGTAGTTAAGGTCTCCGGCCCCCTGGTGGTG
Source organism: uncultured Oscillospiraceae bacterium (assembly GCA_944385485.1). Lineage (GTDB taxonomy): Bacteria > Bacillota > Clostridia > Oscillospirales > Oscillospiraceae > Enterenecus. The sequence continues at coordinate 26,299 of CALWXL010000013.1, read as the reverse complement.
GCCACCGGCCTGTCGGACGCCAACATGTCCGACGTGGTGCGCGTGGGTCCCCAGCGTCTGATTGGTGAGATCCTCACCATGAACGGCGACGCTGCCTCCATCCAGGTCTATGAGGAGACCTCCGGCCTGGGCCCCGGCGCTGAGGTGGTAACCACCGGTTACCCCATGAGCGTGGAGCTGGGCCCCGGTATGATTGAGAACATTTATGACGGCATCCAGCGTCCCCTGGAAGAGATCATGAAGAAGGTGGGCGGCAACAACCTGCCTCGTGGCGTGGAAGTGCCCGCCATCGACCAGGAGAAACTGTGGGACTTCACCCCCGTGGCCAAGGCCGGGGACAAGGTGGAGGGCGGCGACATCATCGGTACCGTCCCCGAGACCCCCGTGGTGCTGCACAAGATCATGGTGCCCCCCTACCTGAAGGGCACCTTGAAGAGCGTCACCCCCGCCGGCTCTTACAATGTGAAGACCGTGGTGGCTGTCCTGACCAAGGAAGACGGCACCGATGTGGAGATCACCATGAGCCAGCGCTGGCCCGTGCGTGTGGGCCGTCCCTACAAGCATAAGTATCCCCCCGTGCGCCCCCTGTCCACCGGACAGCGCATTGTGGACACCTGCTTCCCTGTGGCCAAGGGCGGCACCGCCGCCATCCCCGGCCCCTTCGGCTCCGGTAAGACCGTGATGCAGCACGCTGTGGCCAAGTTCTCCGACGTGGACATCGTCATCTACATTGGCTGCGGCGAGCGTGGCAACGAGATGACCGACGTTCTGCGTGAGTTCCCCGAACTGGTGGACCCCCGCACCGGAGAGACCCTGATGAAGCGTACCGTGCTCATCGCCAACACCTCCGACATGCCTGTGGCTGCCCGTGAGGCTTCCATTTACACTGGTATCACCATTGCCGAGTACTTCCGCGACATGGGCTACGACGTGGCCGTCATCGCCGACTCCACCTCCCGCTGGGCCGAGGCTCTGCGTGAGATGTCCGGCCGTCTGGAAGAGATGCCCGGCGAGGAAGGTTACCCCGCCTATCTGGCCTCCCGTCTGGCCCAGTTCTACGAGCGCGCCGGTTCCGTGTCCTGCCTGGGCAGCGATGACCGCCGCGGCTCCCTCACCGCCGTGGGCGCCGTGTCCCCTCCCGGCGGCGACCTGTCCGAGCCTGTTTCCCAGGGCACCATGCGCATCGTCAAGGTGTTCTGGGCTCTGGACGCCCAGCTGGCCTACAAGCGCCACTTCCCCGCCATCAACTGGCTCACCTCTCACTCCCTGTACCTGGACTCTCTGAAGCCCTGGTTTGACGAGAACCTGGGCCCCGAGTTCATGCAAAACCGGGAGCGGGCCATGAGCCTGCTGCAAAGCGAGTCCAGCCTCAACGAGATCGTGCAGCTGGTGGGTAAGGACTCCCTGTCCCCCAACGACCAGCTGACCCTGGAGTCCGCCCGTATGGTGCGTGAGGACTTCCTGCAGCAAAACTCCTTTGTGGACGTGGACTCCTACTCCAGCTATGACCGCCAGGCCAAGCTGCTGGCCATGATCCTGGACTATGACAAGCTGTGCCGGGCCGCCATCGCCAAGGGCGCCCCCACCATGGACTTGTTCGCCATTCCCGCCCGGGAGCGCATTGGCCGCGCCAAGTCGGTGCCCGCCGATGAGTATGAGCAGGTATACGCCGACATTGCCGCCCAGATGGAGCGGGAAATCGATGAAGTTGTGGAAAAGGCAGGTGAGACCCTGTGATTCGTGAATACAGAACCATTCAGGAGATCGTCTCTCCTCTGATGATGGTCAAGATGGTGGAGAACGTCACCTACGACGAACTGGTGGAAGTGGAGCTGCCCAACGGCGACATCCGCCGTGGTAAGGTGCTGGAAGTCAACGGCGACACCGCTGTGGTGCAGCTGTTTGAGTCCGCCGCCGGCATCAACCTGGCCCAGTCCAAGGTGCGTTTCCTGGGCCACCCCCTGCAGTTGGGCGTGTCCGGCGACATGCTGGGCCGCGTGTTCAACGGCATGGGCAAGCCCATCGACGGCGGCCCCGAGATCCTGGCCGAGGAGTACCGGGACATCAACGGCCTGCCCATGAACCCCGCTGCCCGGGACTACCCCGACGAGTTCATCCAGACCGGCGTGTCCACCATTGACGGTCTGAACACCCTGGTGCGTGGCCAGAAGCTGCCCATCTTCTCCGGCTCCGGTCTGCCCCACGCCCAGCTGGCCGCTCAGATCGCCCGTCAGGCCCGTGTGCTGGGCGACGACGCCGGCAACTTCGCCGTGGTGTTTGCCGCCATCGGTATCACCTTCGAAGAGTCTGAGTACTTTGTCCAGGAGTTCAAGCGCACCGGCGCCATCGACCGCACCGTGCTGTTCACCAACCTGGCCAACGACCCCGCCGTGGAGCGTATCTCCACCCCCCGTATGGCCCTGACCGCCGCCGAGTACCTGGCCTTTGAGAAGGGCATGCACGTGCTGGTCATCCTCACCGACATCACCAACTACGCCGAGGCCCTGCGTGAGGTGTCCGCGGCTAAGAAGGAAGTGCCCGGCCGCCGTGGCTTCCCCGGCTACCTGTACACCGACCTGGCCACCATGTACGAGCGTGCCGGCCGTCAGCTGGGCAAGCCCGGGTCTGTGACCATGATCCCCATCCTCACCATGCCCGAGGATGACAAGACCCACCCCATCCCCGACCTGACGGGCTATATCACCGAGGGTCAGATCATCCTCTCCCGTGCTCTCTATCGCCAGGGCATCAATCCCCCCGTGGACGTGCTGCCCTCTCTGTCCCGTCTGAAGGACAAGGGCATCGGCGAGGGCAAGACCCGTGAGGACCACGCCAATACCATGAACCAGCTCTTTGCCGCCTACTCCACCGGTAAGGACAACAAGGAGCTGATGTCCATTCTGGGCGAGGCCGCTCTGACCCCCACCGACCTGCTGTACGCCAAGTTTGCCGACGAGTTTGAGCGCCGCTACGTCAATCAGGGCTTTGAGACCAACCGTACCATCGAGGAGACCCTGGATCTGGGCTGGGAGCTGCTGTCTATCCTGCCCACCGCCGAGCTCAAGCGTATCAAACAGGAGTATATCGACAAGTATCTGCCCAAGAAGGAGGGATAAACAATGGCTGCCACCGTTGTCAATCCCACCCGAATGGAGCTCACCCGCCTGAAACGCAAGCTGAAAACCGCCCAGCGTGGTCACAAGCTGCTCAAGGATAAGCGGGATGAGCTGATGAAGCAGTTTCTGGACACCGTGCGCGAGGTGCGAGCCCTGCGCAGCCAGGTGGAGGAGGAGCTGATGCGGGTGCATGGCTCCTTCACCGTGGCCTCCGCCCTCATGAGCGGGGCGGCCATGGAGCAGGCTCTGATGTACCCCAAGCAGAGTGTGGAGCTGGACATGAGCTTTCACAATGTGATGAGCGTCAACGTGCCCCAGTACACCTACAAGACCCGCACCAGCGACACCTCGGACATCTTCCCCTATGGCTTTGCCAACACCTCCGGCGAGTTGGACTCCGCCGTGGAGGCTCTGGGCGATGTGTTCCAGTCCATGCTGAAGCTGGCCCAGATTGAAAAGACCGCTCAGCTGCTGGCCGAGGAGATCGAAAAGACCCGTCGCCGGGTCAACGCCCTGGAATATGTGATGATTCCCGACACCCAGGAGGCCATTCGGTATATCACCATGAAGCTGGATGAAAATGAACGCTCCACCACCACCCGACTGATGAAAGTCAAGGACATGCTGCTCAAGCAGGCCCTGGAGGAGCAGAAGGCCCGGGATGCCGAGGCTTTGCAGAACTTCCAATAAGAGCAAAAAACAAGGTGCCTATTTTGGCACCTTGTTTTTTGGACTGTAAGCCACCCCCGCTGGGCATTGACAACCAGGGAAGGGGTGGCTATAATGAACATGAAAAGGGCGCTGTTGCATGACGGTTAGCCCCACGAGGTTATATCAACTTACGTTGACCGCTCGGGTGCAGCCGGGCGGTCAACACGCTTTTGGGGATATGTAGACCACCGTCAGAAGGACGATGATGAACCACACCAGAAAGCGAAGGACTTGCGTCCAACGCCCGTTTCCCATCCGCATCACCCCCTTTCTCAAGGGAGTGGCTAACCGCCATGTTGCAACAGCGCCACAGATATGATCGCATATAAGGGAAAAGCTTGTAAAGAGTCAGAAAAGGGAGATGCAAGGCCAGCCTTGCATCTCCCTTAACACGTTTTATTTCATTACCCCACAAAGGCATCCAGCAGCTTCAAGGTAGCCAGCACGCCCTTTTTATGGCTGCGCTCGTAGCCGTGGGAGGCGAACACGCCGGGGCCGATGAGGCCGTGGCGCACCTCGTATCCGGCGGACAGGGTGGCGTCAGCGTCCGAGCCGTAGTTGGTGAAGATGTCCACGGCGTAGTCGGCGCCGCTGTCCTTGGCGGCGGCAATCAGCTCACTGGTGAGGGCGTAGTCATAGGGAGAGCGGCCATCCTTGGCGCAGATGGACACCTTGCGCTCCTCGCCCTCCAGGTTATCGCCCACACAGCCCATGTCCACCGCCACCACGTCAGTGATGCCAGCGGGGACGGAGGTGGAGCCGCCGTGGCCCACTTCCTCGTATCCGGTGAGGTGCAGCCACAGGGGACGGGAGGGGGTCACCTCTCCCTGGGAGACCTGGCGGGCCAGGGCCAGCAGGATACCAGCGGACAGCTTATCATCCAGATAGCGGCTTTTGATGTACCCCGAGGGGGTGACGGTGGTGCGGGGATCAAAGCACACCACATCCCCGTTGGAGATGCCCAGGGCCTCCACCTCCTCCTTGGAGAACACCTCCTCGTCCAGCACCACTTCCATGGTGTCAAAGGTGCGGGGAGTGTCGGCATAGTCGGGGTTGACGTGGGCGGAGGGGTTGTGCAGCTGGAAGGTGCCGGTGTACACCTTGCCCTCCCGGGTGTGGATGCGCACATTCTCCCCCTCACAGTTGTGGGGGCGCAGGCCGCCCACGTTGACGATGTGAATGCGGCCCTCTCCGGTGATGCGGGTGATCATGCCGCCCAGGGTGTCCAGGTGGGCCAGCAGCAGCAGGCCATTTTCCTGGGGCAGGTTGGGGGTGAGATTCACCAGCACCGCACCCTTTCGGGTGATCTGGGGCTCAAAACCCAGCTCTTTGAGCTGGTTGTAAGCATATTCAGCCGCCTTATGGGTGTACCCGGAGGGGCTGTCAATGGCCAACAGGGCCAGGGTTTGCTCGACGGCGTAATTTACCACGTGTTCCACCATGTATCGCTCCTTGCTTTGGTAATCTTTTGTGTCCATTCAGTATAGCACAGCAAAGCGGCGGTGTGCAAGGTCATAGGTGGGTCTGCTCCAACAGGGAGCGCAGCAGGGCGCAGCGTTTTTCTCCCGCCTGAGCCAGCTGTCCATACAGTTGGGCCAGGTCTTTGGTGTCTGCCTTGGTCCGGCAGGTGTGAAACTCCTGAGTGAGGGCCTGAACCCGCTGGTAGAGGTGGCGCAGCCCGCCCACATAGGTGGCCATTCGGGGCTGGGTGAGCTGGGCCACCGGCCAATAGCGCACCCCGGACTGGATGAAGTAGGCGGTGGACAGCTGCTTGGCCTGTTGGTGGAGCTGGGCGGCGATGTTGGTCATCTGCCGGGCCTGGTTGCCAGCCCGCCGCGCCAACAGCCGGGCCATCTGCCACTGCTCCAGGCTGCTGAGTACCTGTTGACGCAGACAGCAGGGCTGGGGCTTGGGGGGCGTGGGCTGAGGGCGGTAAGGGCCGGGCCGGGCGGGGGCCATGACGGGCTGGGCCTGGGGGTCAGGGGTGGACACAGGGGCCGGTTCCGGGGCAGGCTGTGGCGCGGGAGCAGGGGCAGAAGCGGGAACCTCTGGGGCGGCAGAGCCCATTACCCGGGCCCACACCCGCTGAAAGACCTCCTGGCTGGGAGTGGTGGAATTCATGATCTCATCCATGGGAAAACACCTCCTAAATACCCCATTCTATGCCCGAATCCAGGGATTGCCACGGTTGACAGTTGGGTATAATCATGGTATACTAGCCAAAGCATATAAGAGGACTATGAATTACAAGCCGTCTCCCGACCGGGGGACGGCTTCGCACGGGAGATTTGTACTATGTTGGAATTGAAACATTTGTCCTTCTCTGTGGAGGGAGAGGGCAATCAGAAGGACATTTTGAAGGATGTCTCGTTGGAGGTCAAAGAGGGCACCTTCCTGGTGGTCACCGGTCCCAACGGCGGCGGGAAAACCACCCTGGCCAAGACCATTATGGGCCTCAATCAGCCCACTTCCGGTCAGATCATCTGGAACGGGGAGGACGTGACCAACCTGTCCATCACCGAGCGGGCCCGCCGGGGCATCAGCTACGGCTTCCAGCAGCCCCCTCGCTTCAAGGGGCTGCGGGTGTGGGACCTGCTGAGCCTGGCCTCGGGGAACCCCGACCTGACCCACGCCGAGGGCTGCCAGCTGCTGACCCAGGTGGGACTGTGCGCCGCCGACTACATCGACCGGGAGGTGGACAACTCCCTGTCCGGCGGCGAGGTCAAGCGCATTGAGATCGCCAGCATTCTGGCCCGCAAGTCCCCGCTGATGATTTTCGACGAGCCGGAGGCGGGCATCGACCTGTGGAGCTTTGCCAAGCTCACCGAGACCTTCCGCTACATCCACGACAAGCGGCAGGCCACCATCATCATCATCTCCCACCAGGAGCGCATCATCAACCTGGCCGACGAGATCGTCATGATCGCCGGGGGCGAGGTGGTGGAGCGGGGGGCCAAAGAGGAGATGTTCCCCAAAATTCTGGAAAACACCCAGTCCGGGTGCGCCTTTGTGAAGGGAGGAGCCCAGGCATGAATTCCATCGACACCCATCTGCTCCGGGAGATCGCAGACCTGGAGCGTGTGCCCCAGGGGGCGTATAACATCCGTAAGAACGGCCAGTTGGAGGGGCGCAGCAACTCCGCCAACATTGTCATTGAGAGCAAAGAGGACAAGCCGGGCATCGACATCCACATTGCCCCCGGCACCGTCAACGAGTCGGTGCACATCCCCGTCATTGTCACCCAGACCGGTCTCACCGACCTGGTGTACAACGACTTCCACATCGGCGAGGGCAGCGACGTGAGCATTGTGGCCGGCTGCGGCATCCACAACTCCGGCTGTGAGACCGCCCAGCACGACGGCGTCCACACCTTCTATGTGGGCAAAAACGCCAAGGTGCGCTACGTGGAAAAGCACTATGGTGAGGGCGAGGGCACCGGAAAGCGCATCCTCAACCCCCACACCATCGTCTATCTGGCCGAGGGCGCTTCCATGGAGCTGGAGACGGTGCAGATCCGTGGCGTGGACTCCACCCGCCGCTACACCAAGGTGGAGATGGAGGCAGGCGCTGAGGCGGTGGTCACCGAGCGTCTGCTCACCCACGGCGACCAGTTTGCCGAGAGCAAAATGGAGGTCATCATGAAGGGAGAGGGGGCCCGTACCCAGGTGATCTCCCGGTCTGTGGCCCAGGACAACTCGGTGCAGGTGTTCTACCCCCAGGTGCAGGGAGAGGCCCCCTGTTTCGGCCACGTCCAGTGCGATTCCATCATCATGGACCATGCCAAGGTCAGCTCCATCCCTGCCATTGTGGCCAACCACATGGATGCCCAGCTCATCCACGAGGCGGCCATCGGCAAGATTGCCGGGGATCAGCTGTTGAAGCTCATGACCCTGGGCCTCACTGAGGAAGAGGCCGAGCAGAAGATTCTGGACGGATTTTTGCGCTGATCCATCAGCCAAAATCGTGGCGAAAACCCCCGGTACTCCCGAAATTCTCAAGAATTTGTATGATTTCTTCAATCTTTACAAAGCATTCACTATCATCAAGGCTGTCATCGTGTATGACAGCCTTGATTTCGTTTAGAGCCTGATAGCACTGGCATTCCACAAAATCCTGGGCTGAGATGTTCAGGTCGGGGAATGTAATTTGAATACGTTGCTGCTGCAATAGCATCAGTAAAAGTTCTTGGTATAATTCCATGTGAATCACCTCTAATCCTACTTTATACTATTAAGAACGAATAATCAACCGAATATCGCTTAAAATGCTATACTAGCAAAAAAGGATATGAGGTAATTCTATGAAGCCATTGAAACAAAAGGTGAGCATCACCCTGGATGAGGATGTGGTGGAACAGCTGAAGGTACTGGCGGAGGACTGCGACCGCTCTCTGTCCCAGTACATCAACCTCATCTGCAAAGCCCATCTCAAGCAGGTAAAAAAGTGAATACGGGGCATACGCCGCCCCATAACGGGAAAGACCTGTTGCAAAAGTACGATTTTGCAACAGGTCTTTCCATTTCTGACAATCCCTCCGTCACGGCTTGCGCCGTGCCACCTCCCTTTGCACAAGGGAGGCTTTTGGATTGGCACAGCCATAGGCCCCCTTGTGTAAAGGGGGCTGTCACCGCAGGTGACTGGGGGATTGTCCCCTGAATGCCGTGGGACAAATGGCACATGTTGTAACTGACTGATCTCACCAGTTTGGGGCGGTTGACTTGATGTAATGCACCCGTTAAAATAAGACGAGATAAACCGGAAGGGGTGGCGGATGTGCGGAAACTGCCGTGGTTGGCTAGCGGCTTCGCTCTGATGTGTCTGCTGCTGGCGGGAGGAAAGCCTCGGTTGTGGCTGCTCCTTCCCGCCGTGGCGATGCTGACGGGCTGGCAGTTCTCTCACCCCAAAAATCGGGAGGAGTGGGTGGCGCTATCCACCCGCTTTCCCCGTCGGCACCTGGTATGGCAGGTGTGCCGGAGGGGGCTTGTGGCTGCCCTAGGCTGTGGGATGGGGCTGTGCTGGTTTTGCATCTACTACTATCTGGTGTGCGTTCCCACTCAGGTGTATGAGGGGAGTCAGACCATTTCGGGCACGGTGATGACCCAGCCAGAATTGACCAGCACCGGGCGGTATTCTCTGGTGTTGCGCCTGGATATGGGGCCAAATCTCACCCTTTACGCCCCTCAGAGTTGGGACGAAGTGGAATTGGGAGACCATATCCAGGTGTCCAGTCAGGTGGAGCACATCTCCCTCACCGATGAGGAAGATGTGAGCTATTTTGCCTCCCAGGGGGTGTTCCTCCTGGCAACCTGTCAGAATGCGCCCACGGTGGAACGGGACCGGGTTCTGCCCTGGAGGTGCTGGCCGGCCTGGATGGCCCAGAGGCTCAAAGAGGGCATGGAAGTTGCCTTTGATGACCAAGTGAGTCCTCTGGCGGTGGCGGTCACCCTGGGGGATAAGAGCGGGATAGAAGATGGCTTATATCAGGATATGGTCCGGGCGGGGGTGCTCCATGCCGCCGTGGTGTCCGGACTGCACATCTCCTTTCTGGTGGGAGTGCTGATGCTGTTGTGCCGGGGCCGCCCCAGTTGGGCGCTGGCCATCATCCCCGTACTGGTGTTTTATGCTGTGATGGCTGGGGGCACCCCGTCAGCCTTTCGGGCGGTGTGGATGCAGGGGGCGGTGCTGGCGGTGCCCTGGGTAGGGAGGGAGAAGGACACTCCCTCCGCCTTGGCTCTGGCCCTGTTGGTGCTGCTGATACAAAACCCCTTTTCCGTATACAGTGTGGGCCTTCAGCTGTCCTTTTTGTCAGTGGTGGGGATTCTCTCGCTGACGCCCAAACTGTATGACTGCTTTACCCGGCCCGTGGAGCACTGGAAGGGGACCGGGTGGCGCAGAGCGGCCCGCCGGATGTGGCAGGGAGTCAGCGCTTCGGTGTCCACCTCTCTGGGGGCTATGGTGCTCACCATCCCCCTGGTGGGAACGGTGTTTGGGCAGGTGTCCCTGGTGTCTCCGGTGACCAACGTATTGGTGCTGTGGGCCATGAGCGCCCTGATGATGGGCGCCTTGGCGGTGGGGCTGCTGGCCCTGTGGCTTCCGGTGGTGGCTGTCTGGTTTGGCCACGGAGTGGGGGCATTGGGGCACTATACCTTGTATGTGGTGCATCGGCTGGGTACGGCCCCCTACGGGGTGCTGGATGTGTCCAACTCCTACCACCTGGTGTGGTTGGTGGGCGCCTACCTGGTGGCTGGGCTTTTGGTGTGGAGCGGGTTGACCATCACCCGGGCTGTGCTGGCCGGGCTGGGGCTGACGGCGCTGCTGGTGGTCCCGGTGGGCCTGTCTGCCCTCACCGTGGCCCAATCGGACCTGGTGGTGGCGGGGTTGGACGTGGGCCAGGGGGCTTCCACCTTGCTGCTCAGCCCAGACCACTCCATTTTGGTGGACTGCGGCGGCAGTACCTCCGCGTCTCCCGGGGACATAGCTGCGGATTACCTGGCCAATGTGAGGCGCACCCAGTTGGATACCCTCATTCTCACCCACCTGGACGAGGACCACTTCAACGGCGTGGAACGCCTGCTGGAGCGGGTGGAGGTGGGACAAGTGGTGGTTCCCATCTCTGCCCAAGGGGAGGAATCGGCCCAGGAGCTGGAGACATGGCTGGAAGCGCGGGATATTCCCTGCCAGTGGGTGGAGGAAGAGGTGGACCTGTCTCTGGGGCGCATGGAAGTGCGCATCATCCCGCCCCTGGGCAGCGGAACCACCAACGAGGAAGGGCTGTCCGTACTGTGTACGGTGGATGAGTTTGACGTGCTCATCACCGGAGACGCGGACAGCTATGTGGAGCACATGATTGTCCGGTATTTTGTCATCCCCAACATCGAGCTGTTGATGGTGGGCCACCACGGCTCGAAGGACTCCACCGGGATGGAGCTTTTGGGCTGGGCCCGGCCGGAGCTGGGCATTATCTCGGTGGGAGCGGACAACTCCTACGGGCACCCGGATGAAGAGACCCTGGAGCGGCTGCGCCGTTCAGGGGTGGAGGTACACCGCACCGACCTGGAGGGGACGGTGACGGTGGCAGTCCAGGGGGACCAGGTGGGAATTTGGTAAGTGTAAAAGGAGGAAGCGGGATGCCGCCGAAAAACCAAACCGACAACACCGCCATGCGGGAGCTGAAACAGGCGCTGCGCCAGGGCGGCTTGAAAAACCTCTATGTCTTCTACGGCGACGAGGCATTTTTACGGGAGTATTATCTGGCCGAGGTGAAAAAGGCCATTTTGCCCCAGGGGATGGAGGACTTCAACCTCCACACCGCCCAGGGGAAGGAGTGCACCGTGGACTGGATCGCCCAGGCGGTGGACTGCCTGCCCATGATGAGTGAGCGCACCCTGGTGCTGGTCACTGACTTTGACCTCATGGGCCAAGGGGAGAGCGGGCGCAAGCAGCTGCTGGAGCTGTTTGCCGACCTGCCCGACTACTGCTGTCTGGTGTTCGTCTACGACCTGGTGAGCTTCAAGGTGGATGGGCGCAGCAAGCTGGGCACCTACCTGAAGCAGGCCGGGGCCCTGGTGAACTTCCAACGCCAGTCCACCGGGGACCTCACCGACTGGATCGTGCGCAAGTGCAAGGCCATGGGCCACCGGGTAAACCGGGAGGATGCCCAGTACCTCATCTTTCTGTGTGGGGACAGCATGACCAACCTGTCCACCGAGTTGGAGAAAATCTGTGCCTATGCCGCCGGGGAGTTGATTACCCGGGCGGATATGGACGCGGTGGCCATTCCACAGGTGGATGCGGTGGTGTTCCAGATCACCGATGCCCTGGCCCGGCGGGACTTTGATCAGGCCGCTGCGGTGCTCTCCGACCTGCTCCACAGCCAGGAGTCGGGGGTGATGATCCTCTCGGTAATGGCCAAGTATTTCCGCCAGCTCTACACCGCCCGGCTCTACCTGGATGCGGGAAAGAGCCGCAGCGACTTTATGCAGCTGTGGGGGATGAAGCACTCCTTCCAGGGGGATAAAATCATGGATGCCGCCCGGAAGTTCTCCCTGCTGTGGTGTCGCCACGCCGTGCGCCGGTGCAGCGAGGCGGATATCCAGCTGAAAATCAACTATGGAGCGGATCGGGAGATTCTCACCCAGCTTTTGATGGAGTTGTCCGCAGGACGGAAGGTGATCCCATGTTAAAAATCAAAGAGGCCATCATTGTAGAGGGCCGTTACGACAAAAACAGCCTGTCCCAGGTGGTGGATGCCCTGATTTTGGAGACGTCCGGGTTTGGGGTGTTCAAAGACGGGGAGAAGCTGGAGCTCATCCGCCGCCTGGCCCAGCGCCAGGGCATCATTGTCCTCACCGACTCGGATGGAGCGGGCTTTGTTATCCGCAACTACCTGAAAGGGGCCATTCCTAAGAATCAGGTGAAACACGCCTACATCCCCGACGTGTACGGCAAGGAGCGGCGCAAGCGCAAGGCCGGCAAGGAGGGCAAGCTGGGGGTGGAGGGGATGAACCCGGACATCCTTCGTCAGGCCCTGCTGCGGGCGGGAGCCACAGTGGTGGACGGGGAGGGCCCCGGCCCGGCCCGGGGAGACCTGACCCCGGCGGACCTGTTCCAGCTGGGACTCACGGGCCGCCCGGATTCCGCTGCCCGCCGGGAGGCGCTGCTGCACAAGTTGGGCCTGCCTGAGCACATGAACAGTAAGGCTCTGCTTGCCATGCTCAACGCACTGCACACCCCTCAAGAGGTGGCGCAGATGGTGGAAGAGCTGGAAAAACCATAAGAAAACCCCTGAGAGCATTTTGTGAACCAGTCCAATAAAAACGGACAATAGACAAAGTCCCCCTTGATGTAGGAAAATAAAACTACATCAAGGGGGATTTTTCTATGCCAAGAAGATATCAAAAAATACAAGAGTTACTTCCGGAAATCAAAGGAATGCTGGAAAGGGGAATGAGCCAGCGGGAGGTCGCTGAAAAGTTGGGCTTGAAATGTCCTGGGTGATGGTGAACACGCAGGAGCCGTTCTTCATCCCGTTGCACACCTCCAGGCCAGGGGTGACCACGGGAGTGCCGCAGCACTTGGTGGCGGTCATGCCAGCCTGGGCAAAGGGGGTGACAGTAACGGGAACGCAGATGGATGCGGACTGATAGCCCACAGCGGGACAGGTCTGGGTCTCGTTCAGCACCTCAGGATTGACAGTTGGAAGCATTGGAATCTCTCCTTTCCGGCCATCGCCATTCCCAGCATATGTGAAGAGAAGCGGGGAGGTGCATGGCGATGGCGGAACAGAGAACGGGTTAGGACTTCTTGTGGCGCTTGGTGCTTGCAACCGCCAAGGTCAGCAGTCCACCCAGGCCCAGCAGCATGCCTGCGGTCCAAAGCAGCAGGCGGCTGTTGTCTCCGGTGGAGGGGCCGTCCTCTTCGGGGATGGGCTCCACAGTGACGGTGACCGTGGTCTGGTTGCCCGCGTAGTCGGTGGCCACCACCGTCAGCTCACCCAGGGTGGGGGAGAGGGTGAAGGTGCCATCGGTGACCTCCACCTCCTTGCCGTTGACGGTGACCGATTGCAGGTGGGGCTCCACCACGGTGACCTGGGTGTCTCCCTGGTAGGTCTGGCCGTCGGTAATGCCCTCCAGCACGGGGGCGGTCTCATCCACCGCCATGGGCACGTCCTGTCCAGCCTCCACGGATACGGGGGCGGACTCGCCCACCACTTCCAGGCGGCTGAGAGAGATGGCGGTGTCCTTCTCCGGGGCGGTCTCCTTGACCTTGAAATTCAGGGTAACGAAGGCGCCCTGGGCGGAGGTGGTACCGATCTCATCCAGGGTAGCCAGCAGCCGGAAGGGAGCGGCGGTCAGGTCCTCCTGAACCCGGTACTGCTCCTGGGTGAAGGTATTGCCCAGGGTGTAGCTGGTCAGCTCCAGGGTCTCAGGGTCATAGTCCACGTTGGCTAGAATGCCCCAGACATCAATGGCCTGGTTTAGGTTCAGGGTGATCTGGAACTCCTTGCCCCGGTTCAGGCACACCTGCTCCGGGGAGAGGGTCATGAGGGGGGCGGTGTCTCCGCTGCCTGCGGACAGGTGGACGGCTTGGACAGGAATGGCAGCCTCGGGCTGGGCGGCTGCAGTCGCCGCCTGGAAGCCAAATTTACTGTAATTGCCATTGACGATGTGGAAACTATCGGACAGGGTGCGGGTAGCCAGATAGTTGGTGCCCTGGGCCACCTCGATATAGGTCACGTACATGCCGTCGGGCACATTGGAGAAGGTGCCGGTGGTGTTTCTGGCGTATTCGGTCTGGCTATTGTCATCGTTGACCGTTCGTAGGATGTAGGTGGCGGCGCCGTCTCCCTTGTAAGCGCTGGGCAGGGCCACAGTGAGGGTGTGGTTGCTGCAGGACACTTTGGGCCAGGGCAGATAGGTGGGATACTGGGAGCCGGCATTGTAGTACATGTGGATCCTGTTGATGACCATAGCTCCCGAGATGAACAGCTCTTCCAAGGGCAGATAGTAGTCATCCCCATCGCGGGTAATCTTCACATCGTAGGTTCCGGCGTTCACGGGGAGGGTTTGCGTCCACTCCGAGTTGCTGCCCTGTTTTTTGTAGGAGACCACCATGGTGTCCTTCAGGCTCTCATAGGGGGATTGGAGAGAGAAGTCGAAGGCGTGGCTGGCTTCGTCGTAGTCCATGGAAGTGGGGACGGTGTAGATAAACCAGTCATGGCTGATGGTCTCTCTCTGGGCCCAGTGGGCGTACAGGGTCTGGTTGGCGGTGCCGGTGAATACGGTGTCCTCCGTCACCTGGGTGCCGCCGTCCTTTTGGGTAAACCAGCCCACAAAGCGCAAATTGTCGTGGGTGAGGGTGGGCAGGGTACCGTAGGGACTGTCGTAAGTCACGGTAATGGAGGGGGGATTGGCGCCGTTGACCGCCTCAAAGTTGACGGTGTAGGTCAGGGCGTCCCACTTGGCGTAGAGGGTGAAATTCTGCTCCGGCATCACCGCATTGGTAAAGTCATAGGGCTGGGTGCAGCTGGGGTCGGTGTACCACCCGGCGAAGGTGTACCCGGTGCGGGTGGGAGCGGTGGGAGGATAGATGGCAGCGCCCTGGGGCAGGGTCCGGGCCGTCACATCGGTACCGCCCTGACTGTCAAAGGTGATGGTGTACTTGGGCCTGGGCTCGGTGATCTTACAGATGACGGTATAGGTGATGGAGGAGGACGTGGGAGCGGGGGTGGGAGAGATGGTGACATCCACGTTCTCACCGCCGTACTGTTCCACATACTCCTGCAAGCCTTCCAGATAGGGGGTGGTGCCCGACTGGAACTTCACCGTCTTGGAGGGAATGTCGCCCAAGCCCACAAAGTTATAGGTGGCGGTAAGACTGGTGTCCAAATAGTGGGCGTTGAGCACGGCCTGGTTGCCGTACTCCTGGGCAAACTGCATGTCCACACTCATGCTGGTCACTGCCTCGCCCTGCTCGTCCGTCAGGCCCTGGAACACGGTGTAGGTGAGGGTGGCGGGGTCGTTGGCCCCGGTGGTTTGCAGATCGCCCAGGGGGAAGGCTTCGCCGAATAGCGCGGTGTAAGTGCGGTCGGAGAGATTGCCCTTCTCATCCTGCACGTCCCGGACGGTGAGGGTGTAGGTCTTGGGGGTCACGTTGAAGTAGAAGGTCTTGTCCCCGGTGAGGCTCAAGCCGGTGGACGCTTCCTGATAGCCCTCCACAGAGGCGTATTTCAGGTTTCCGCTGTCGGTTTCGTAGTTGTAGTAGCCCATCAGCTCCAGGATCTCCTCCTGGGTGGGCAGGTCGAACACGTCCACACGGCCATACCGTCCGGTCCACACGGTTTGATAGCCGTCGGTGAGGTTGCCCACCGCCACGGAGGCGGTGAACTTCTCGTTCAGCTCGGACTGGCTCATGTTGGTCCAGGCCACGGGGATGGTGATGTCGGTGTCGAACTTACTCATGGCCAGTTTGTTGCTCTTCCACACCAGACGCATGTCGCAGCGCATAAAACGTGTTCCTTCGGGCACATCCACCACGATGTTCCCTTGTTTGTCCATGGAGAAGTGGGAGTCGGTGAAGGTGGCCACAAATCGGTTGGGGTCATAGGTGGCCTGGCCCAGAGCACCGGTGACCAGGTCCATGGTTTTCATGGTTCTCTGGATTTCCGGCAGGGGCATGGAGATGCCGTCCAGAGAATTTTCGTTGGCATCCTGGACGTAGAGGACATCGTTCTGCGAGCCTTGCAGGGCAAAGTCATATACACTGGTGCGTTCTCCTGCGGTGGCCAGGGAATGCTCATAGTCAAAGATGGTTGGCTCGTAGACAAAGAGGTTGGCCAGCGCCTGGGCCTTGAACTTGGCGGTGACGTAGATGCCGAAGTCCAGGTAGAGGGCGCCCAGCATCTCCTCGGTGGTGTTCCAGACGTCCGACCCAGCCGGGCGCAGCTTCTCATAGTAATAGATGAGGTATCCGTACAGCTTTAAGTACAGGCCAAACTCCAGGTTGGCGCCGATGCTGGCCAGAGAGGTGCTGAGCAGACCCACACCCACTTCCACTTTCACACCAGCCTTGAAGCCCAGGGTGCCCATGACATAGAACTGGAAGCCGAAGCGCTCGTCGATGAGGTCCATCTCGCTGGAGCCGGACTCCAAATCCAGGATGTGCAGCCAGAAGGTGTACCGCTTGCCTACCTGATACTCCAGGTCGGCGCCCACGGCCAGGTTCACATTGGCCCGGCCAATGATGTTCACGCCCAGACGCACGGCCAGGACGTTGATGTGGAACTCCCGGTCCAGAAGGGAGAGGTTGAACAGGTCCACCCAGTCGGACTCCTGCTCCAGCATTTCCTGGTAGCGCTCCATGAGCTGCTCCATGCCGGTGCGGGCCTCGTCCTGATCCTTGGCCATGAGGGTCTCCTCAAAGGACTGGCTGACGTCAATGGCCTCCAGCTCCAGTTCCAGCTCTTCCAGGGTGTACCGGGTGCCGTCCACTTCCACATAGGGAAGGGTGCTCTTGATGGTGTCGTATTGTTCCTGCAGCTCCTCTACACGGCCCAGGCCCTTGACGGTATAGGTCTTGATCTTGGCGGCCAGAGTGTTCAGGGTGCGGATGGTCTCCTGCACAGCAGGGCTGGCGTTGGGGCCGGTGATGGTTTCGCTGATGGCGGTCCATTTCTTTTTCATCTTCTGGTCCCGCACGGTGTACATCTTGGCTCCCACCGACAGGGCGCTGTAGTCCTGCACGTCAATGGACACGGTGACATCCAGCTTTTTCAGCACGGGGATAAACAGATACCACTTCACATGGTAGTCGATGCCGGCATCCAGATCCAGAGCCACCTCTTGAATCAGGCTGGCGGTGAGCTCCAGATGCAGCTCAGAAATCTGGTTGTTGGGCATTTTGCGCTCCACATGCATGCTCACACCCATGTCCAGGCGCACACCCACGCCGTTTTGGAAGTGGGTGCCTTGGATGATGGTGGGATTGATGTTGATGCCGTCCACATAGAACCGGGTGCGGCCGCCGAAGGCGCCCACCCCCAGCAGAGAAGCGGAATTCTGCATCTCCTGCAGCTCCTCCTGGGTCACGCCGATGTCCAGCAGCTGATCCTGCACCTCCTGGGTGGCCAGAGCGGATTGGAACATCTGGTCGGCCGCCTGCTGGGCAAAGCCGCTCTCCTGGGCCTGCTGCTTGATCTGCTCTTCCAGGTCTTCCTCGTCCAGATTTTCCAGGATGACCTCTTTCTCCACCTCTTGGGAGACGAATAGGTCCATGGAATCCTCCATGGCCTCCACCACGGCATCCTTGTCCATAATTTTGTAGGAGATGGTGTTCTCGTCGGCGGCGGTGATCTGGCCATAGACCGCCTGGGAGTCCTGGGTCAGCTGGTCAAACTCCTGGGTGTAGAACACCACAAAGTCGCCCACGGTGAAGGTGGGCAGCTCGGTGTTGCCCAGCATGGCCCAGGTGTAGGAGTCGTAGGCGTCCTTGTTCACCTGGCCATCGCCTTGGGGCAGCTGTGCCACCTGATAGGGGATGGTGGCGGGCATGGCCAGCACCTGCTGGGTGTCCTCCTCGTTGAGGCTTTCAAACTGATAGGTGGTGCCGTTGACCTCCGTGATGCGGATGTAGGCCACGGCGTCGTGCCAATAGGCGTCCTGGGTGTAGTCCCGGTCCCGGGGATCGGTGTTCTCGTAGATACACACCATGTCCCCGGCCTGCAGGTTGCCCCCGGTCATGGTGAAGCTGCCCTGGATGGGGGCCTGGCTCTCGTCGTTGCTCACCAGAGCGGACTCCAGCACGGGGACAGTCTCGCCGTTGACCGTGTAGTTCATCTCATCGGTGTCCTGGATGAAGATGAGGTCGGGGTTGTACTGGAGGTTGTCCACCTCGTCTTTGTGAATCATGAAGTAGGCAGTGCGGAACATAGACTCTTTGTCCGCAAAGTTCAGCCCATCGGCCAGGGTCAGCTCATAAGAGGCGCCGGGGTTGAAGCCGTTGGGGGCGTAGATGGTAAAGGTGCCGTCCTGGTTGTCCCGCACGGCCACCTCCACCGGGTCGGTGCCGTCCTTGGGCATCAGGGTAAACAGGGCCTTCACCTCATCGGCGGTGGAGGCGCTGCCCTGGACGGTGAAGGACACATCGGTGGGCTGGTCGTCCAGGGAGAACGAGGTGATGTTCAGCTCCTGGTTGGGCTCCATTTCCTCATAGGTGGCGGTGAGGGTCATGTCCGCCTCCACCACGTCGCTGTGGGGATAGTAGACGGAGCCGTCCTCCTTCACCCACTGCACGAAGATGTAGCCGTCCTTGGCGGGGTTGGGGATCTCACCCCGGTAGGGGTACCCCTCTCCGGCCTGAATGGGGCCCACCTCTCCGCCGCCGTCGGTGTCAAAGGTGAGGGTGTGGAGCACGGGGGTCAGGGAATCCCGGTTGTCCACCAGGTACTCCTTGACGGCCTCCACGTCCATTTCATCCACCACACCGTCGGCGTTGACATCCGCCTCGGTGAAGTGAAGATCACTGGCGGAAACCAGTTCTTCGATGTAGCGTTCCATGACGTTGACATCCAGCAGTTCTACGGTGCCGTTTCCGTCGGCGTCGCCATACAGCACGCTATCCTGGGCATGAGCCCGCAAAGCTCCCAGGGGGAGCAGGGAGAGTGTGATGGCGCCGGCCAGCACCAGGCTGATCAGCCGTTTTTTCATAAAGTTCCTCCTCTTTCTCCGGTACCCAATGGGGTAACAATGAAACTTCCAAGGATAGCATATCATAGAAAAAGTGGAAAAAAGTGAACCTTACAAAAGTGTCAAGTTTGAAAAAAGGAAGAACCTGGTGGTCCAGGTTCTTCCTTTTTGAGAAGATTATCGCTGTGCTTTTCGTTTGGCATAGCCCATGGTCAGCAAGGTGGCCGCCGCAGCTGCCAGCAGGGTGATCCATCCCATGCTCTGGGCGGTATCTCCCGTCGGAGGAGAGGAAGGTTCGGGAGTGTACTGGGGATCTTTGCCCGAGCAGACCGTGCAGACGCCATTTTGGTAGTCGTGTCCTTGGGCGGGAATCACAGTGTTTTCCAAAGTGGTCTCGGTCTGGGCCTGCGCGTCGGCAAACAGCTTCCCACAGGTATCACAGGTCCAGTACGCCTGGTTGCCTGCCACGGTACAGGTTGCTTCTTTGGCCTCGGTCTTGGTCAGAGTGTGACCGGTGGCGGGAATGTCCGCCAGCACCTTGGTCTGTGCCACGGCCCAATCCGCCTCGAAGGTTGCCGTATAGGTGGTTTCGCCTTTCTCTGTACAGGTCGGCGCTTTGGTCTGTGTGCCTGTTATCGTTGCCGTGGAGGTTTCCGTATGAGTGCTATCATGTTTGCAGGTACGGGTAGCAGTACAGGTGCTTCCGTCATCGCTCCATGTGTAAACCGCATCGTTCCAATCATGATCGATTGGGTCAAGAATCCAGGAATCCTTTTCGATTTCGGTGTTGCCGTTGGCGTCGCTGAAATATGTACCGCAATTTTCGCAGGTCCAGTATGCCTCGTTGCCCGCCTGGGTGCAGGTGGGGGCTTTGGCCTCGGTCTTGGTCAGGGTGTGACCGGTGGCGGGAATGTCCGCCAGCACCTTGGTCTGTGCCACGGCCCAATCCGCCTCAAAGGTAGCCGTATAGGTGGTTTCACCTTTCTCAGTGCAGGTGGGGGCTTTGGTCTGGACGGCTGTTACCGTTGCCGTGGAGGTTTCCGTATGAGTGCTATCATGTTTGCAGGTACGGGCAGCGGTACAGGTGCTTCCGTCATCGCTCCATGTGTAAACCGCATCGTTCCAATCATGATCGATTGGGTCAAGAATCCAGGAATCCTTTTCGATTTCGGTGTTGCCGTTGGCGTCGCTGAAATATGTACCGCAATTTTCGCAGGTCCAGTATGCCTCGTTGCCCGCCTGAGTGCAGGTGGGGGCTTTGGCCTCGGTCTTGGTCAGGGTGTGGGGGAGGAAATCCCCATATTCTGCACCGCAGAGGTCGCACTTTGCCTTTTCGGTGCAGGTTGCTGTTCCGCCGGTGTGATGGTTGCAGTCCAGATTCCCCTGATTGGTGAGGGCGCCTCCTTCTTCCACCGTCACGGTTCCGTTATTTGTTATCGTACCGTTGTTGGTCAAAGTCGTTCCCTCTGGCACGGTAAGGCTGGCATCCTCGCCGATGGTCAGGGTTTCGTCCGTACCGATCTCCAAGTCCTCCTGCAATTCCACCTTGCCGTATACGGTGCCATTCTTGCCGTTAAAGACGATACCTCCGCTGCCATCGCTGCCTGCATCAACCTGAACACCCGTTCCCGAATTGCTAGTCATTATTCTACTGTTTCTTGTATCCACCACTGCGTTGCCGCTGACGGTCAGGCTGGAAGTGCCAGCATTGTTCGTGTCAAACCAATAATAGTAAATTCCAACATAACCATTGCCACCGGTGGTCAGGGTGCCATTATTTACCGTAATAGTAGAAGTGGATGCGGCGGTATCAGATAGTAGATAAACTCCATATTGGGAAGGAGATGAAGCTGTAACATCCGCACCGTCGATATCCAGGTTCACATTCTTTAAACTACTAAGCGTAATTCCTGAATTACTCCCTTTCGGTTCGACATCTAAGCTGCCAGGACCTTTAATAGACAAGGAGGCATTTCCAGTCGTGGACTCTACACGAATCCCGCCGGTTCCCGTTATGGTACTCGTTCCTTGGGATACTACTATTTTGAGAGAAACATCGGCAGTTTGACTAAAGGCAATCACGCTACCGTCATAGGTGTAACCTTCTGCAACAGTCACATATTGATCGTTAGTAATCTCCGCCTCATTCAGCGTAAGGGTGCCGCTGCCGTCGTAGTAAAACTGACCGCTGGCAGGTTCTGTATCCCCAACCTTTGTCCAAGTGCCATTTTGGTTTTCATAGCAGCCACTTTCTGTAATTAGCTGACCGCTTACATACAGCTCAATTCCCCCCGCCGCCAGCGCCGTGCCAGGCAGTAGGCCCAAGCACAGGGCCAGCACCATAAACAGGCCTAACATTCGTTTCTTCATGGAATTTCCTCCTTTTATGTTTTATGATGGAATATCTTCCCCGGCCATTCGGGG
The DNA here is from genome assembly GCA_944385485.1 of uncultured Oscillospiraceae bacterium. Classification (GTDB taxonomy): domain Bacteria; phylum Bacillota; class Clostridia; order Oscillospirales; family Oscillospiraceae; genus Enterenecus. Next base: position 4,866 of record CALWXL010000013.1, on the reverse strand, counting down.
TACCTTGTTGCTTTCATCATACCATATCGCCCCAGAGCAAAGAAGAACCTTACAATTTTGTAAGGTTCTTCTTTGCTTGGCGTGATTTGGTTACAACTGTTCCAGGACGTATCCCCCGCCCCGTTTGGCGTGGAGCTCCAGCCGGGAGTGGGGGGTGTCCAGCTTTTTGCGCAGCCGGGAGATCACCGTCCACAGTGCCCGGTTGTCGTTTCCCGCCTGGTGGCCCCACAGCTGCATGGACAGTTGGTCATTGGTGACCACCTGGCCGGGATGCTGGACCAGGAGGAGCAAAATGGCGTACTCCTTCTGGGTCAGGTGCATGTCGTGGCCCTGGACGGTGCCGCACAGGGTGAGGGTGTCCAGGTTCAGGCAGCCGTAGGAGATGTACCGCTGGGTCTGGGCGGAAGAGCGCAGTCGGGCCTCGATGCGGGCCACCAGAACCTCCAGGTCATAGGGCTTGGCCAGGTAGTCGTCTCCACCCGCCCGCAGACCCTCCACCACGTCCTGGTTGGTGCCCAGAGCGGTGAGAAAGAGAATGGGGACGGAGGAATGCTCTTTGATGTGGCGGCACAGGGCCACGCCGTTGCCGTCTGGGAGCAGAATGTCCAGCACGATCAGGTCCACGGGGTGCCAGCGCAGCATATCCAGGCACTGGGCGGCGGAATCCGCCTGCAGCACCTGGAAGCCCCGCATGGTCAGCACTTCCGCATTGATTTTCATAATATGGGGGTTGTCCTCCACCAGTAAGATGGTGCTCATGATGTGGCCTCCTCTTGGGGGATGGTAAAGCAGAAGGTGGTGCCCTCTGCTCCGGTGGACTCCACCCAAATCTTTCCGCCGTGGGCCTCCACCGCCTCTTGGCAGATGGCCAGGCCCAGGCCAGAGCTCTGGTCACCGCTGTAACCTTGTTGGAAAATATGGGGGAGAATTTTGGGGTCGATGCCGCTACCCGTGTCCGTCACCTGAAAGAGCACTTGGCTGTGGGAGGTGGGACGGGCGGAGATGGTGATGGTGCCGTCCTGGGCATGTCGGTTGGCGTTGACCACCAGATTGATGAAGATTTGCAGGAGAATTTCCGCGTTGCCGTGGATGTCCGGGCAGGAGGTGGAGGGGCACTCCACCTGGTTGTTGTTTTTCAGGCACATGGGGGCAGAGAGGGCGCAGACCTTGTCCAGCAGATCCTGCACCGACACCGGGCCCAAGGTGAACTCCCGGGTGGAGCCATAGGAGTACTCCATGAGTCGGGTGACCATGTTGGCCAGACGCTGGGCCTCCTGTTGAATGGTTTTCAGGTGCTCCGGGGTCTCCTGATTGAGCTGGTTGGAGGCCAGCTGCATGCCGGTGAGCTGGGCATAGCCGGAGATGACCGTGAGGGGGGTTTTCAGCTCGTGGGCCACCTTGTGGAGGAAGTCCAGGTTCATCCGGTTCATCTGCTCCAGCAGTTGGCTGCGGCTGCGGCTCTCGGCATAGGCCCGCTGCTGGGCCTGCACGTTCAGGCCGATGGAGATGGCGGTGCAGAACACGGCCGCCAGGGTGCCGAAGGGGGCAAAGCCATAGTGGGTGACGGTGTTGTCCTGTCCGGTGAGCAGGGCCTCGTACACCAGGGCGTACAGCATCAGACCAAAGCCCACCAGGGTCAGCACGTCCGCCCCCTCCAGCTTGCGCAGCTTCCAGTAGTGGAGGGCCACTCCGGCCAGCTGATAGAGCAGATAGGGAATGGAGAGGTAATAGACGGTGGTGGACACCTGCACCAGGTCCTGGGTGGGCAGGACAAAGAGCAGGGCAGAGGCCACTGCTGCCACACACAGGTATGCCACCAGAGGCCAATGCCGGGTGGCCTTGGGGTATAGGCTTTTCAGCAGCAGCAGCACCGACACGGGCAGGAGCATCACAATGAGGATGAACACCCGGTATTTGATGGGCCAGGGCACATCCGGGGAGAGCAGATGGATGTTATAGAAGTTCTGGTCCCGCAGGGCCATGAGCAGGCAGCACAGGGCCAGAGCCAGGAAATCCACTCGCTTCTCCACCCCGGAGCACAGGAGAAAGTACACCGCCAGCAGCACCAGTCCGCCACTGAGGGTCAGAGAGAGCAGGTTGTTGCTGCGCTGGAGGGCCTGGATGTTTTCCGGGCTGGACAGATAGGTGGGCTGAATGAAACCACCATCCCGGTGGACAAAGTTGGAATACTGATAGATGATCTCGATTTGTCCATCCTCCCCGGAAAACAGGGGAATGGTCATATAGTCCACCTGAGGCACGGCAGTCTGAGCGTTGTCTGACACCACCCCGCAGGTGTACACTTCTTCTCCATCCACCAAGACCCGGGTGCCATAGTCGATGGAAAAGCCGCACAGGGTGTAGTATTGGTTGGGCGGGGCCTGAATGACCAGACGGTAGGTGCCGTAGCGCACCGGATGGGAGGCAGGCTCCTGAACCTGGGCCACACCTTGGGCAAAGTCCTGGGTGTCATAGAGCTCATAGGGGTAGAAGTCCCAGTTGTTCACCACCTGGTACACCGTCTCGGAGACGTCCACGTGGGTCAGATCCAACACGCCATTCACAGGCTCCAGCCCTTGAAAGCGCTGCTGCCGCTGGGCAGCAAAATACTGCAGGCCCAGGATGACCAGAAGGGCCAGCAGAAGAGGGAGCAGACGCAGGGGGGTGAGAAGTCGCGTGCGCATGGAATCACCTCCGGCAAAAGATCTCACTTCTATCATACTCCTTGTGGGGAGAGCATACAGGAATGGGGGATTTAGTAAGCCACGGGCACGTCGATCTCCATATCCTCCATGGGATAGGTGACACAGGGGTGGATGAAGCCGAACTTGATGTCAGCGGCTCGGCGGCCGTCCCGACCCTCCGCCACCCGGTGCTGGCCGGAAATCCACTTGCTGTGGCAGAAGCCGCAGCCGCCAGCCCGGCACTTGTTGGGGGCATTGAGCCCGGCCCGTTCCATGGCGGTGAGCAGGGTCTCGTCCTCCCGAGCGGGGACCACGTACACCTGGTCCCGCATGTGGACGGTGAGCTGGAAGGTTTTGGGGGTGCCCACGGAGAGATTCCCGCAGCAGGCGGCGTCGTGGTGCACCGCCTTCTTGGGCAGAGCCAGAGGTGCCAGTTCCTTTTCGATAAAGTTGTACATGGCCTGAGGGCCGCACAGGAAGAAGGTGACCTGGGTGAGGTCCACATACTTCCCCATCAGCTGGGCGGACACAAAGCCGGTCCCGCAGCGGGGCTGTTCCTCGTCGCTGAGCACATACACCACCTTCAACTTGTCGCTTTGGGCGGCCAGGTCGTCCAGCTCCTGCTTGTAGGCCAGCTGTGCGGCGGTACGGGCGCCATAGAACAGGGTCATGGTGTAGTCCTCGTCCCCGTCCACCAGACTGCCTGCCATGGACAGGAAGGGGGTGATGCCGCTGCCGCCGGCGATGCACACGATGTGGGAGCGATCCCGCAGGGTTTCATAGTGGAACTCACCGGAGGGCTCAGTCATCACAAAGCGGTCCCCCACTTTGGCGGTTTCGTGGAGGTAGCTGGAGACAAAGCCCGCCTTCTCCACGGCCAGCACCAGCTTGCCCTCCAGGGCCTGCCGGGGGGTGGAGACGATGGAGTAGGGGCGGCTGACCAGGCTGTCCCCAATGCGCATCTGGAGGGAGGCATACTGTCCAGCCCGGAAGAAGGGGAACTCCTGGCTGTCCAGCCGCCGGAAGGTGAGCTCCCGGATGGTGGGGGTGAGGGAGCGGGCGGCCATCAGTTCCACCTGCATGTAGCCGGGGTGCAGCTTTTGGGCCAGCACGTTGGTGCGGTATTCCTGGGGCAGCGGGGTGTTGGGACCCTCGGCCAGCATACGCCGACGGGTGGGCACCATCTTTTTAAACCGCAGCATATCCATAAATCCAAATAGTTGCTTGCGAAATTTCATGCTCCCTGCGCCTCCTTTTTCAAATCGCCCACGGTCAGACGGCCGGACAGATCACCCGAGACATACGCACTGGAGAAGCCGCTGGAACGCATGGCGTAGCCCCCTGCAAAGCGCAGGCCGGGATGGAGGGCGGCGTCCTCCCGCATCATCATCATGCGGGGCATCAGGCTGTCCCACTCGGCGGTCTCATAGCCGTAGATGACCCCCTCGGGGTGGCCGCAGTAGCGGGCGTAGGTGGTGGGGGAGGCCACGCAGATCTCCTCGATGGCGTCCCGGATTTGGCATCCAGTCTCCCGTTCAAAGACCCGGATCATATCCTCCGCCACCTTATCTTTGGCCTTGAAGTAGTCCTCTTCCTTCACATTGCCCCAGTCGTCCGACATGAACATGGTGGTGAAGTACAGCATGCAGGTGCCCTCGGGGGAGCAGTCGGGGTCGGCGTTGTTCAGGCACACGGTGGCCTGGACGTGGTTGGTGTCCACCTTCTTCATGAGGGTGTACTGTTGGACCGTGTCGGCGGTGTCGTAGATGAAGTAGTTGTGGCTGGTGATGCCCAGGTCCTGGGCGGAGCGGTTGAGCCCCAAGAACAGGGAGAAGCCACGGCCGGCAAACTTGCGGCTGTTGGTGGCTCGCACCATCAGCTCGGTGACTGCCTTCTTCTCCAGCATCTTGCCAAAAACCAGGTGGGGGGAGCAGTTGGCGATGACGTGACGGGTCTCAATCACGGTGCCATCGGACAGCTGCACGCCACGGATGGCGCCGTTGTCGTCAGCCAGGATCTTCTCCGCCTCAGACTGGTACCAAATCTCGCCGCCCAGCTCCCGGATGCGGCTGTCCATGGCCAGGCTGATCTCATGGGAGCGCATTTTGGGCATCCAGGCATCCCGGGTGATGTAGCGGATGACCATGGAGCCGTAGTGCAAGAAGCTCATGCGGTCGCAGTC
>CALWXL010000012.1 GCA_944385485.1 uncultured Oscillospiraceae bacterium | reverse complement strand
CCTTGGAGCCTGCGTGGAACTCGTGGGAGTCCCGCTCCACAATGCAGAATTGCTTCATAGTGCCTCCTCTGTCAGCATCGATTGCAGACGCTGCACCTGGCTGTTGATGTCGTAGGGGGAGTGGGCAAACTGCTCCTGATTCACCCGCCCTGCCTTCAGGGCCGTGTGCACCACACACTCCGCCCACTGCTTGGGGGAATCCTGCAAGGACATAGCATACAGGTTGGAGTTGACCTGAACCTCCGGGACGATAGCATCGGACACCACACAGGGCAGGCCATTGGCCTGGGCCTCCAACAGCGCCATGGGCAGCCCCTCAAACCGAGAGGGGAAGACAAACACGTCCATGGCCTGGTAGAGCTGGGTGGTGTCCGAGCGGACCCCCAAAAACTCCACCTGGTCCTCCAGCCCCAGAGAGCGGGCCTTCTCACGCATGGGCTCCAGGTCCTCCCCCTGGCCCACCAGAAGAGCCTTCACCGGCTGGCCCATACGCACAAGCTCCGAGACCACATCCAGGAGAAAGCTCTGGTTTTTTTGAAAATGAAACCGCCCCACATGTCCCACCACCAGGGCGTTTTCACACCCCAGTTGGCGGCGATATTCCTGCCGCACCACGGGATTGGGAACGAATTGGGCGGGGTCAATGGCGTTGGTAATCAGCTGATAGTGTGGCAGCTGACGGGCGGGGGCCCCATAAAACCAAGGGCATGCCCCGTCGGAGCAGGACCAGAAATCCGTGGCCACCCGCCGCACCACCCGCCGATTGTATCGATGCAGGAGGCCCCGGAGAAAACTGTCCCCGTTGGCGGCGTTGTGGCAGTGGATGATGCGCTTGGGAATGCCGTAGCGCTTGGCTGCTTTCAGGTAGTCGATGTTGGCCAAGCTGCACACGTTGACCCAGATGGCGCAGTATTCCCGGGCATGCTGGGCCATGAAGGCGTCCAGAGCCTGGTGGAAGGCTTTCCGCCCATCCCGCCGGGCGGGAATCTTGTAGACTCTGCCGCCCAGAGCCAAAATCTCCTCCTCGTAGGCCACGGTGTCCGAGTTGCACAGAAAATCGAACTGCACCCGATCTCGATCTATGGCCCGGTAATAATTCATGATGACGCTCTCCACCCCGCCGGGGTTTTCCGTCATTCCAAATACCAATACGTTTTTCATGCGTCCATTTCCTTACGATCCAGCAAATTTCCGAAACTGCCAGTGCCGCACTTTGGCAATGAGAGACACCCCAAAGTAGCACCGGGCTTGCAGGCACAGCAGGGCAACTTTCCGGGTGGTGGAGAAGTCCCCATAGTGGATGTGCCGGAGGGCCTGGGCAAAGAGGGGGGTGTGCACCAAGTCCCGGAATGCTTTCCGCTGGGCCCGTCCTGCCAACCCGTTGCCCGGATGGAAGGAGTCGTTGACGGCGATGAGCAGCAAGTGATAGAGCACACAGCTGTCGTAGGCGTCCCGGCAGTACTCCCGATCCCCCATCTCCTCCAAGTCCGCCCGGATGGCCTCCATGGAGCAGATGTAGCGCTGGGCATAGTCTGGGCGGTAGGCCCGCACCGCCGAGCCCGTGTTGAACCAGTAGTGGTACATGGCCTGGGGCAGGTAGAAGATGCGCTGGGCCGCACAGGCCACACGGAACATGAACTCTGCGTCCTCCGCCGCCGACAGCTCCTCCCGGAACCGCAGATTGCGCTCCTCCAGCAAAGTCCGCCGGAACAGCTTGGCCGTGACAAACCCCGCCCCCGTCTGGGGCTTGAGGACATCCTGTTCAAAGCGACGTTTCTCCGCCCCCTCAAACAGTTGACTTTGGGGCTGATAACTGCGGGGCTGAGACACCGCCCCATAGTCCATGGTCAGCTCGCTCATCACCAGATCTGCCTGGTTGGCCTGCGCGGCCTCCAGCTGGCGGGCCAGCATGGGGCTGTCAATCCAGTCGTCACTGTCAACGAAGGAAATCCACGCCCCTCGGGCGTGATCCATCCCCCGGTTGCGGGCAGCGGACACCCCTCCATGGGCCTGCTGCAGCACCTGTAGGGGCAAGCGATCCCGATAGGCATCCACCACTGGGAGATACTCTTCTGCCGGCTCGTCAAACACCAGCAGCACCTCGATCTCCTTGAGGGTCTGAGCCTCCAGACTATCCAGGCAGCGGGTCAACAGCGCGTGGGGCACCTGATACACCGGCACCACCACGCTGACTTTGATGTTCTGATCTCTCATGCTAATTGTTTTCACACCTTACTCAGAAACTGGAGCCATACTTCTTCCCGGAAAACTTGGCCCGCAAAAAGGACGTGCCCTTGCGCCACCAGTTCACCGGCTCGGTGGACACCAGAGGCAATTCCCGGTAGGCATATCCCTGGGTCTCCAGCCACACATCCAACAGCAGCTCACTGACCCGTCCAAACAACCGGGCCTGGAAGGGATCCAGACTCTGATAGTCTACCCGGCTCTCCAGCTGCTCCAAAACGGGAAAAAGCCACCCACAATAGGCGTCACACTTGGCCTGTGACATGATAAACATATTGAACATATGCCCCCAGGTGCGTTTCATCACCCGGTCAAAGGCGGGCACATATTCCGGGCAGCGCTCCTGGAGAATCTGCCGCGTGAGGTCCAGGTGCTCGGCGTAGTGGGTGTGGGCATAGTGGGAATAGAGGCTCTCAATATAGTAGCGGCGCTTGGCAGGCACCAGGACGTCGTGCTCCTTCAAAAGGGCCTCCAGCTCCCCCTGGGTGAGGATGCGTTCCCAGGGGTCACCGCTCTTGCGCGTTCCCCCAAAGTGGCGGCGATAGTGCACCAGCCCTTTATAGTCGGACTCCACGTTGCGCCAAAGCCAGTAAAGGCCTGTTAGTTCACAGTAAAATGGGTTTTTCCGGGAGATATTCTCCCCCGTATCGTCCCCCAAAAAGCCGATATCCTCCTTCCCCGCCCTGCCCACATGGAGGGGCAGGTAGCAGGGGTCGGAGGGCATACGGTAAGGCTTATGGGTGGCGACCACAATGGTACACGTCATCCCTGGATCCGCTCCCACAGGTTCATGGCGGACTCGATGACCTTGTCCATGTCGTAGTACTTGTACTCACCCAGGCGGCCGCCGAAGATGACGTTGGGTTCCTGAGCGGCCTTCTGGGCATACTGCTGATAGAGGGCCTGGTTGCGCTCGTCGTTGACGGGGTAATAGGGCTCCATGCCCTCCTGCCAGTCGGTGGAGTACTCCTTGGAGATGACGGTCTTGGGTTGGGTACCGAACTCGAAGTGCTTGTGCTCGATGACACGGGTATAGGGAGTCTCCCGGTCGGTGTAGTTGACCACAGCCACGCCCTGATAGTTGTCGGTGTCCAGCACCTCGGTCTCAAAGCGCACGGTGCGGTACTCCAGCTTGCCGAAGCAGTAGTCATAGTAGGCATCGATGGCGCCGGTGTAGATGATGGTCTCTCCCATGGCTTCGTACTTTTCCCGATGCTGGAGGAAATCCACTCCCAGTTCCACGTCGGCGCCCTCAAAGAGCTTGTCAATGAGCACGTTGTAGCCCCCGATGGGAATGCCCTGATAGGCGTCGTTGAAGTAGTTGTTGTCGTAGGTGAAGCGCACGGGCAGCCGCTTGATGATGAAGCTGGGCAGATCCTTACAGTCCCGGCCCCACTGCTTCTCGGTGTAGCCCTTCACCAGCTTCTGATAGATGTCGGTGCCCACCAGGCTGATGGCCTGCTCCTCCAAGTTGCGGGGCTCGCCCTGGATCACGGCCCGCTGCTCATCGATCTTGGCCTTGGCCTCCTGGGGCGTGCGCACCCCCCACATCTTGCTGAAGGTGTTCATGTTAAAGGGCATGTTGTAGATCTCGCCCTTGTAGTTGGCAATGGGGGAGTTGGTATAGCGATTGAACTCCACCAGGTAGTTGACAAAGTTCCACACCTTCTTGTTGCTGGTGTGGAAGATGTGGGCGCCGTACTTGTGCACGTGGATGCCCTCCACATCCTCACAGTAGACGTTGCCGCCCATGTGGTCCCGGCGCTCCAGCACCAGGCACTTCTTGCCCTGCTTCTGAGCCAGGTAGTTGATGACGCCGGAAAACAGACCGCCGCCCACCAAAATATAATCATACTGTTTCATGTTTGTTCACTCCTATTTCCATCCTTGGTGTTTCGTTGGGTGCACCACTTATTTGGCCCCAACCTTTTTGAATATCACAACTATGGTCTTGAGCAGGATTTTGGCATCCAGCTGCAAATTCCAGTTGTCGATATACGCCACATCCAGGCGCACCACTTCCTCAAAGTCCTCAATGTCGCTGCGCCCGCTCACCTGCCACAGGCCGGTGAGGCCCGGCTTCATGCTCAGTCTGCGCTTGTGCCGGGGTTCATACTGCTTAAATTCCTCCACCGTGGGAGGCCGAGTGCCCACCAGGCTCATCTCACCTTTGAGAATGTTCCAGAATTGAGGCAGCTCGTCGATGCTGGTGGAGCGGATGAACTTGCCCACCTTGGTGACTCGGGGGTCATGGCTCATCTTGAACATCTGCCCCTTCATCTCATTTTGGTCCATCAAGTCCGCCTTGCGCGCCTCGGCGTCCTGGTACATGGAGCGGAACTTGTAAATATAGAAGTAGCGGCCGTTCTTTCCCACCCGCTTCTGGCGGAATACCGCCGGGCCAGGGGACTCCAGTTTGATGGCAGGCACCACAAAGATGGCCACCACCGCGGTGAGTACCAGCCCCACCAGGGCGCCCACGACATCAATGACCCGCTTCATCAGCAGCTTGTTGTAGTCGAAAAACCGGGGTGCAAAACTGACCACGGGCATGTCGCCCAGCATATCAATGCAGCGGCTGTAGCCCTCCTTACCCTCCAGCATGTTGATGTTGAGCTGGACGGGAATGCCCATCTCCTCGAAGCCGTCAATATACTCCTGCAACGACCTTCCTGTATCATAGGGCACATTGATATAGACCACGTCCACCACCTCATGGCGAGGATCTTCCATCATATCCTCCAGGGTGGCAACCACGGGATAGCCGCCAATTTTCATCCCACGCATATCCTGATCCACAATGGCAATGCGCAGGGCGTATCCATCCAGCTCATCCTCATGTTTGAGCTGGGAAAGAATATAGCTCACCCGGCTCTGGGTGGTCACCAGGTACATATGCTGCTTTTCCATAGCCCGCCGTTTCCGGGCGATCTGCTTGACCAGCATATGGCCCAGATACATGAGAATCATGTTGCTCAGCACCGTCACCGCCCACACGGTACGGGTCAGGTACTCCAACTTGTGAGCGGCAAAAAACACCAGTGCGATGACCCCCGCCACAAAGGCGCTGACCTTGACGATGTAGACCAGCTCTTCGTATCCGTCTCGACGGGAAAAGTCCTGATTGGCGTTAAAAAACACATAGACACAGAAATAAGTTACCAATACCAACCACAGGTTGGCAATTACCCCATTCATGGTGGGGTTGACCGGATCGGGTCGAAACTCCAGTCGAACCACACTGGCAAATAAGAAGGACACTACCAGACACACCGCATCCACCAAAATCAGCAGGGAATTTTGAAACTTCTGCCTTTGCTGAAACACAGCAGAACCTCCTCTTAATTTTGCTTTCCGATGTATTGACCATCATCATACCACATTCCAATCTATTCTACAACCAAGGAATGTTTTTTATCGCAATTCTTAAGAATCTCCATATTTTCTCCGGGAGACTTTTCAATTTTTCAAACCCGTGATATAATACACGTCGTATTTTTGCGTACTGTCCCGTTTTCCGGGCTTTTTGATACAAGGAGGTATCACCCATGGGCCGCATTCTCTTTGTGGCATCCACGTTTTCTCATATTCGAAACTTCCATCTCCCCTACCTGAAGGCTCTGACGGAGCAGGGCCTCGAGGTGGATGTGGCCTGCGGCGGGGCGGAGATGGAGCTGCCCCACGCCCGCAAGCTGTACCCCATTTCGCTGGAGAAGAGCATGGCCTCTCCCAAAAATGTCACCGCCACCCTCCGGCTGCGCCGCCTCATCCGGGAAAACCGCTACCAGCTCATCAGCTGCCACACTGCTCTGGCCTCCTTCTTTGTACGTCTGGCGGTGATGGGGATGCGCCGCCGCCCCAAGGTGGTGTCCATCTGCCACGGCTACCTCTTCGACCAGGACACCTCTGCCCTCAAGCGCCTGGTGCTCAGCACCGCCGAGGCCATCACTGCCCCGGTCACCGACCTGCTGCTGACCATGAACCAGTGGGACACCCAGTATGCCACCGCTCACAAGCTGGGCAAGCGGGTGGCCTACATCCCCGGAATGGGGATTGACCCCCAAAAACTCCCGGTTGTTCCACCCCAGAAGGCTCAACAGCTGCGGAAAGAGCTGGAACTGCCCCAGGACGCCTTTGTGCTCCTCTTTGCCGGGGAGTTTTCCCACCGCAAGAGCCAACCTGTGCTCCTGAAGGCCCTGGCCCAGCTGCCAGAGCAGGTGTATTTGCTCTTGCCCGGCCAGGGCAGTGAGCGGGAGGCCTGCCAGCAGCTAGCCCAGCAGCTGGGCGTGGCCCACCGGGTGCGGTTTCCCGGCCAGGTATCGGACATGCCCACCTGGTATGCCGCCTGTGACGCAGTGGTGTCCGCCAGCCGCATTGAGGGGCTGCCCTTCAACCTCATGGAGGCCATGTTCTACGGCCTTCCCATTGTGGCCAGCGATGTGAAAGGCCATCACGACCTGCTGGCACCCCACCAGGCCGGACTGCTCTACCCCTATGGGGATGCATCCGCCTGCGCCCAACATCTCAGCGCCCTTGTGGCGCAGCCTCAGCTCCGACGGGCTCTGAGTGCCTCCGCCCAGCAGGCGGTGGCCCCCTACCTGCTGCCCACGGTGCTGCCCCAGGTGATGGGGCACTATCAGGAGTTGCTTGACCAGGGAGGAATTCACAAACAATGATCAAGGAAAATCAACGCACCCTGAATTATATCAACGTTATTCTGGACGCCCTTCTCATTTTTCTGTGTATGCCCATCGCCTACGGGGCACGGTTCTTTCTCTTCCCCTTCGACGACCGTGGCATCACGCTGCGCTATTATCTGCTTCTCACCCTGTGTTTGCTCCCCATCTTTCTGATCACCTTGGGGGCCATGAGTCTCTATGACTCCCTGCGTACCAAGCGGCTGCACTGGGAAGTGGGGCGGCTGTTCTGGGCCTGCGCCATCAACTTCGTGGTGCTCCAGACCATTCTCTTCCTCATCAAGCAGTTCTACTTCTCCCGTCTCACCTTTGTGATCTACTTCATTTTGGTGTTCTTTGCCCTGAGTGGAAAGCGGCTGGTGATCCGGCTGTGCCTGCGCCGATTCCGCCAACTGGGCTTTAACCAAAAGCATGTGCTGCTGCTGGGCAACGGCCCCATGGCACAGCGCTATATCCAGGCCATTGCCGCAGATCCCAACTTGGGCTTTTATGTGGAGGGCTATCTGGCAGACCAGAACACCCTGCAAGACTTGGGTTACCTGGGGAATTTGGACGACTTGTCTGCCGTCCTCAGCGACTATCAGCCCGACGAGGTGGTGGCCGCTTTGTCCGCCGAGGAGCTCTCCCTCATTCCTCACGTCATTGAGTGCTGCGAAAAAGAGGGCATCAAGCTGTCCATCATTCCCTTCTACGCCCAGTACATGCCCTCGAACCCCCAGTTCGACAGCATCAACGGGGTGCCGGTGATGAACATCCGCCGCATTCCCCTGGACAACCTGGTCTATGCCATGGTCAAACGCACCATGGACATTGTGGGCTCTCTTCTGCTCATTCTGCTCACCTCTCCCATCATGCTCTTTGCCGCTGTGGGCGTGCGCCTGTCCTCCCCCGGCCCCATTATCTTCCGCCAGGAGCGGGTGGGCCTGCACAACCGGACCTTCTCCATGTACAAGTTCCGCTCCATGCGGGTCAACGCCCAACAGGACACCGGTTGGAGCCGAGACCGAGACCCCCGCAAGACGAAATTCGGCGCACTCATCCGCAAGCTGTCCATCGACGAGCTGCCCCAGCTGTTCAACGTCCTCAAAGGAGATATGAGTCTGGTGGGCCCCCGCCCCGAGGTGCCTCACTTTGTGGAGCAGTTCAAGGATGAGATCCCCCTCTACATGGTCAAACACCAGGTACGCCCCGGCATCACCGGATGGGCCCAGATCAACGGCCTTCGTGGTGACACCTCCATTGTGGACCGCATCCGCTGCGACATCTATTATATTGAAAACTGGAGCATATTCCTGGATTTGAAAATCCTGCTCATGACTCCCATCAAGGGAATTGTCAACCAGGAGAAACTCAAATAATCTGTTCCCCATTCCCTTGCTCTGTTGGGAAAATTATGCTATAATGGGCGAAACCCCATTACCGCCGCAGCGACGGCGTGGAAAAGACGGTGAATCCATATGGAAATCCATGAATCTGCAGAAAATTATCTGGAAGCCATTCTGGCTCTCAGCGAAAAGGGCTCGGTACGTTCCATTGACGTGGCACAATACCTGGGCTTCTCCAAACCCAGTGTCAGCCGTGCCATGAGCCTGCTGCGGGATAACGGCTATGTGGTCATGGACGAAAACAGCTTTCTCCTCCTCACCCCCGCCGGGCGTGAGATTGCCGAGACCATCTATGAGCGGCACCGCCTGCTCACTCAGTGGCTGACTTGGTTGGGCGTTCCCCCGGAGATCGCCGCCGAGGATGCGTGCAAAATTGAGCACGACCTGAGCCCTGAGACCTTCCAGGCTTTGAAGGACCACATCGCCGGACACGGCAACAACCTCAACTAAAAATACATCCCGAGAGCGGACGCTCTCGGGATGTATTTTTATGCCTCCATGGCCTTTTTCCAGTTGTCCCGGTCCGCCTGGGTGATCTCCCGCAGCACCCGGGCGGGGTTTCCCACGGCAATGGTGTTGGGAGGCACGTCCCGGGTGACCACGCTGCCAGCTCCCACCACGGCTCCATCTCCAATGGTGACCCCGGCCAGGATGACACAGCTGCCCCCCAGCCACACATCCTTGCCGATGTGGACCGGCGCGCCGTACTCCCATCCTGTGGCCCGGTCTTCCGGGGCAATGGGGTGTCCGGCGGCATAAATGGACACGTTGGGGCCAATGAGGGTGCGGTCCCAGATGGTCACAGCACAGACATCCAAAACCGTCAGATTGTAGTTGATGAACACATCATTTCCCACAAAAATGTGCTTGCCATAGTCACAGCGCAAGGGCGGTAACAAAGTAGTGTTCTCCCCCACGCCCCCCAGAATCCGTTCCAGCAGTTCCCGCTGCTCTCCCCACCGATGGGGAGGCAGTTGGTTGTACTCATACAGCCGTTCTTGTGCCTCCATGCGGGCCTCGTTGAGCCCGTCCCGATTGGCCAGATAGGGCACCCCTGCCAGCATACGCGCTCTGTGATCCATGTTCTTACCCTTCCTTTCGCTCTCCCGCCAGGCTATGGGCAAAATATTCCCGCACCTGCTCCGGGTCGTCAGTCTGCCCCAGGGCCCACATCAGCTTGGTCACCGCCGCCTCGGTGGTCATATCATAGCCCTGGATGACCCCCTCGGCCAGGGCCTTCTGCCCCGCCTGATAGAGGGCAAAGTTGCTGCTCTCGTACAGGCACTGGCTGCACACCACCACAGACATACCGGCCTGGGCCGCCTTTTGCAGCTTTTCAATGAGATTGCGGCGGATGAAGTGGAGGCCTCCGGTGCCGAAGGCCTCAATGACCACGCCCCGATAGTGCATGTCCAGGAGCATGTCGAAGATCTCCGGGTTGAGTCCCGGGGTGAGTTTGATGAGAAATACCTCCCGGCACAGCTGGTCCCGCAGGCGACAGGGCCCCTTCACCGGGGGGATGGCGCTCTCGTCAATGGTGAGCCCCGAGCCGCTCACCCGCCCCACCAGAGGCCAGTTCACGCTCTCAAAGGCGGCAAAGTCGGTGGTGTGGGTCTTCACCGACCGACAGCCCAGAATCACCTTCCGGTCAAAGGCCACAAACACCCCCGACTTCCCCGAGGCCGCCATGGCCAGAGCGGTACGCAGGTTGTCCAGCCCGTCGGTGAGGGGATGCTCAATGGGCAGCTGCGCCCCGGTGAGCACCACAGGGATGGGGATGTTGCGCACCATATAGGACAGCACCGAGGCGGTGTAGGCCATGGTGTCGGTGCCGTGGGAGATGACCACCCCGTCATACTCCTCCCGGGCCTTATAGACATGGGAGGCAATGAGCTTCCACTCCTCGGGCTGAATATTGGAGGAGTCCAAGTGTAAAATATCCTTCACCGTCAGGTCATAACTACCCGCCAAACCCCCCATGTAGTGGGCTAGCATATCCCCGTCCATGCCCGGGGCCAGCCCCTCTTCCGTCATGCGGGAGGCAATGGTACCCCCGGTGGTCAAAAGCAAAATACGTTTCATATCGATCCCCCTGGGAATGTCTTGATTTTCGACTTTGAGTATAGCGAATTTTCCCTCTCTTTTCAAGGGAATCCTAGCATTCATACCATCTTGCCGGGAAATCGAAAACTTGATATACTAAGCAAAAACACAAAGGAGGATCCTTCTATGTCCTATGATCTTTTGGTGGTGGGGGCAGGCCCCGCCGGACTGTCCGCCGCCATTTACGCCCGGGCCCGGAACAAGTCGGTGCTGGTGGTGTCCAACCAGCCCACTGCCAGCCCCCTGTGCAAGGCCCACCAGATTGACAACTACCCCGGCATTGCCCACATCTCCGGCAAGCAGCTGGTGGAGGATATGCTCGCTCAGGCCCAGGAGATGGGGGCAGAGTTCCGCCAGGGCCGGGTGCTCTCCCTGATGCCCCTGGGGGATTCCGTCATGGCCTCCATCGGCGACCAGGTGGAGCAGGCCTCCGCCGTGGTGCTGGCCCCCGGCGTGGCCCGGGCCGCCGCCCTCCCCGGCGAGGAGAAATTGCTGGGCCGCGGGGTGAGCTACTGCGCCACCTGCGACGGCATGTTCTACCGGGGCAAGCAGGTGGTGGTGGCGGGCGACGCCCCCGACCTGGAGGAAGAGACGGAATATCTGCGTTCCATCGGCTGTGAGGTCACCACGGTGCGCCTGCCCGGGCTCCACATTCTGGGCGAGGACCAGGTGTGCGGAGTGCGCACCGCCCAGGGCGAGGAAATTCCCTGCCAGGGGGTGTTCCTGCTCCGGGCCTCCATCGCCCCTACCCAGATGGTCCCCGGCCTGGAATTGGATGGGAATTATGTAAAGGTAAACGCCTTTATGGCTACCAATCTCCCAGGGGTTTACGCCGCCGGAGACTGCACCGGGCAGCCCCTCCAGCTGGCCAAAGCCGTGGGCCAGGGTCAGATCGCCGCCCACCATGCCCTGGGCCTGTAAACTTTCCTTTGTTAAATTTTTTGGAAAATTTGCACGAGGTTCTTGAAATTATGCTCCAATGATGGTAACATGGTGTACAAGAAAAGGGGACTCCCCCTTGAAACCAATAAGGAGTGATTGTTATGGTCAAAGTAATTATGGGCCCCAAGGGTACCGGTAAGACCAAGCAGATGATCGATTTGATCAACACAGCAGTGGAAACCGAGCACGGCAATGTGGTTGCCATCGCCCACGATTCCAAGCTGACTTTTGATATTAACTACAAGATCCGACTGGTTGAGACCTCCGACTACGAAATCCCCAACTACGACACCTTGAAGGGATTCCTGTATGGCCTGTACGCCAGCAACTACGACATCACCCACGTGTTCATCGACAGCTTGAACAAGCTGGTTTCCACCGAGAACAAGGCCGATGTCGAGGCGTTCCTGGATTGGCTGGAAGCGTTCTCCCAGAAGTCCGGCATCAAGTACACCGTCTCCATCAGCGAGGACGAGTCCACCGCCAGCGAGGGTGTGCGCAAGTATTTCTAAATACATCAAAATTTTGGGCCGGGTGCGTTTCGCACCCGGCCCATTTTTCTGTTATTGCTCTCGCATGCCGCTGACGATGCCGAAATAGGAGCGAGATGTCAGTCGATAGATGATTACATAGAACAGGGCGAAGGCCACGAAGCACACCACCGTCACCGCAGCAAACAGCCACACATTGGTCAGACCAAACAGCAGCAGCAGCTTTCGGATCAGCGGGAAGGCGAAGGCCAGGTGTACGCCTGCCATGAGCAGGGGCAGGAAGAACACCGTGAGCACCTGAGAGTTGATGCTGCGGCGAATTTCATCCCTGGTCATGCCCACCTTCTGCATGATGTCAAACCGGGACTGGTCCTCGTACCCCTCACAGATCTGCTTGTAGTAGATGATGAGCACCGCCGCCAGGATGAACACCACGCCCAGCAGGATTCCCAAGAAGAACAGCCCGCCGTAGAGGCCATAGGTGTCCGCCCGCTCCTGGGCTGCACTCTCCAAAAGGACGTGGAAAAACTCCTCATCTCCCTCAACAATCTCCATGTCCCGCAACTCTTTCTGCAGGTCCTGCGCAATGCTTTTCTGGGTCTCATCATCACAGTTGAGGTCAAAGCCATAGAACCAGTGGGGACTGATGGAGAACACTTCGCTGTCCTTGGACACCTCTCCCAGCTGCTCCATGACGTTGGCGAAATCCGGGACGAAGAGGTAGATAGAGGGGACAATCTGCATGGTGTCCACCCCGTTGTCCGCAAAGGAATCCACCTGCCCTGCCACGGACAGGGTGACGGCGTCCCCCAACTTCACCGTGTCATAGGTGTAGCTGTCCTCTTTGGTGGTAAACACCAAGGTCTCCCCGTTTACCAGCTCCTCGTGCTTGCCCATGAGCTTGTTGTAGTCCTCCAGAGGCGCCACGAACACCTGCCAGGTGTTGGCCATGTCTTCCACATTGTAAGAGTTTTGGAAGGTGTTCTCCAGAATGATCTGATTCTCCTTCTGGATGCCCACAAAGCCGGCCACCCGGTAGTCCACCACGTTGCTCATGGTGGCACCATAGCGCTCCACCGTCTCCTCTGCCAGCTCCCGCACCTGGTTCAGGCGGTCCTCGCTGAGGGTGTCCACCGTGTCCACCATGCCATCCAGATTGATGTGGCGGGGGTAGCGGCTGCGCATGCTGTCCTCCACCCCGATGTACAGACAGGAGGTGGAGGAGATCATCACCAGCACCATGGTGCACAGGATGCAGATGGAAGCCAAACCCGCTCCGTTGCGCTTCATGCGGTAGACCATGGAGGACACGGAGACGAAATGGTTGGTTTTGTAATAGTACCGCTTGTTTCGCTGCAGCAGGCGGCACAGAGTCACAGAGCCGGCCACAAACAGCAGGTACGTGCCTACCACCACCATAGCTACTGCGACGAAAAATCCAACCATGGCGGTAATGGGGTCTTCCACCGTGATCGCCCAGTAGTAGGCTCCGCCCAGCACCACCAGTCCCAACAGGGCGATGATCCAGCTGGCCCGGGGCGGCTTCTCCCCGGCGTTTTCGCTGCGCAGCAGGGCAATGGGGCTGGTGAGGTGCACCTGGCGCAGGGTGTTGAGGTAAATGAGGAAAAAGATCACCAGAAACAGAAACACGGTCTGGATCACAGAACTTAGCCCCACCGTCATGGTATAGGTGACCCCACCGCCCAAAATACGGGCGAGGGCCAGCTCAGCGGCCTTGGAAAAGAGCACCCCGAAGAACAGGCCGCCCACCAGGGTGATGGCCAGCATCATCACGGTCTCCCACAGCAGCACCAGAGCCAGATGACGCTTCCCCATGCCCAGGATGTTGTACAGGCCGAACTCCTTCTTTCTTCTGCGAATGAGGAAGGAGTTGGTGTAGAACAAAAAGATCAGAGAGAACACACACATGACCCCAAAGCCCATGCTCAAAAAGCTCTGGGCGCTGCCTCCTCCGGGCATGTTTTTCAGCACCGGAGACTGGCCCAGGAACGAGACGATGTAACACACCATCACCACGCCGATACAGGCCAGGAGATAGGGAAGATACAGCTTTTTATTCTGACGGATGCCCGTCCACGCCAGCCGGCGGTAAAAGCCCATTCTCATGCCCGCTCACCACCTGTGGTCAACAGGGTCAGGGCATCGGAAATCTTCTGATAGAACTGGTTTTCCGTGTTTTGGCCCCGGTAAATCTGGTGGGACAGCTGGCCATCCTTGATGAAGAGCACCCGTCCGGCGTGGCTGGCCGCCTTCACCGAGTGGGTGACCATCAAAATGGTCTGGCCCTGGGCGTTGATGTCGCCAAACAGCCGCAGCAGCTCGTCGGTGGCCTTGGAGTCCAAGGCTCCGGTGGGCTCGTCGGCCAGAATGAGGCGCGGGTTGGTGATCAGCGCCCGGGCCACCGCCGCCCGCTGCTTCTGTCCGCCGGACACCTCATAGGGGTACTTTTTCAGAAGGTGGGCAATGCCCAGTTGGGCGGCCAGGGGCACCAGACGCTGCTTCATCTCGCTGGGCTGCTTACCGGAGAGCACCAGAGGCAGATAGATGTTGTCCTCCAGAGAGAAGGTGTCCAGCAGGTTGAAATCCTGGAACACAAAGCCCAGGTGGTCCCGGCGGAAGGCCGCAATCTCGGACTCCCGGATCTTGCCCAGCTCCCGGCCGTCCAGCTGTACGCTGCCCCGGGTGGGCTTATCCAATGCCGCCAGAATATTCAAAAGTGTGGTCTTACCCGAACCGGACTCACCCATGATGGCCACATATTCCCCTTCCTCCACCTGGAAGGTCACATGTTTCAACGCCTCTACCTGCGTGCCGCCAAAGCGGGTGGTATAGATCTTTTGCAAGCTCTGTACTTCTAAGATACTCATCGAGCGGTTCCTCCTTTGCTGTTTACATGCTTATTATACCTGGGAGAAATGCCGCCCTCCATGGGATCTCCTTACAGTTTCCCGTCCACTTCTAACAGTTTTGTCACAAGTCACTCCACCCAGCGCTGTTCCCGTTCCAGGCAGATGCGGATGGTGGTGCCCTGCCCCAACGTGGACTGGGCGGAGATGGTATGGCCCAGATTGGCGCAGATACGCCGACACAGGTACAGCCCCAGGCCGCTGGCTTTTTTGTCGCTGCGCCCGTTGTACCCGGTATATCCCTTTTCAAAAATACGGGGCAAATCCTCTGGGGCAATGCCCATGCCGTTATCCCGGATGCACAGGGTGACAGGCCCCTCCAGCTCCACCCATACCTCGCCCCCGTCCGGGGTGTACTTTAACGCATTGGACAGTACCTGCTCCACCACAAAGCTCAGCCATTTTTCATCCGTGAGCACCCGCAACCCTGTGGGCTCATAGTGTAGGGCAATGCGGCGGCGGATGAACTGGGTGGAAAATTTCCGCACCGCTCCCCGGACCATATCGTCCAGATCATACTCCCGGAACAGATAGTCGGTGGAGTCCGAATCCAGCCGGAGAAAGGCCAGCACCATCTCCACATACTGCTCAATGCGCTGAAGCTCCTCCAGCAGCTGCCGTGCGGTGGGCGAGTCCTGGCTTTGGAGGGTCAGGCGCATGGAGGCAATGGGGGTCTTGATCTGGTGCGCCCAGACCGTGTAATAGTCCACCATGTCCCCATAACGGCCTTGCATCTCCGCCTCCCGCTGGGCCTGTTCCTGGCGCAGCAGGCGAATGATGTGCTGATAATCCCGGTCATCCTGGCTCACAGGAGTTGGAAAGTCCCCCATCACCGCCGCGGACAGCTGGGAGAGCTGCTCCAGGCGGCGGTGCTTGTCCTGAGCGCGGCGTACATCCAGCACCAAACACACAATGCCCAGCACACCACACAGCCCTACGGGATAGAGCACTGCGCCCAGAGGTAGGCGATACAGGGCAAACACACAAAAAAAGATCAGGGAAAACAGCACAAAAATCCCCACAGCTTTCACCCGGTCTCGAAGATAGGTCTTAAGGTATGTCATGTGTCTTCTCCTTTTCCGTCAGGAAATCAGGTACCCCACCCCAAACTTGGTGGTAATAAAGGCCTTCAGCCCTGCCCCGTCCAGCTTCTTGCGCAGGCGGTTGACATTCACCGTCAAGGTGTTCTCATCCACAAAGCTGTCCCCCTCCCACAAAAGCTCCATCAGCCGCTCCCGGCTGACCACGCTGCCCTTGTTTTTCATCAGAGCCAGCAAAATCCGGTACTCATTTTTACTCAAGTCAATGTTCTGCCCCTGATAAGTCAGAGTACCGTCTCCGGTGTTGAGCATGGCCCCTCGATGCTCCAGCACCGGGACCGCTCCTGCATAATCATAGGCCCGGCGGAGCATGGCCTGCACCTTGGCAATGAGCACACTCTGGTCAAAGGGTTTGGCGATGAAATCGTCGGCGCCCATATTCATGGCCATCACCAAATTCATATTGTCCGAGGCCGAGGACAAAAAGACAATGGGCACCTGGGAGACGGTGCGGATCTGGCTGCACCAGTGGAACCCGTTGTAGAAGGGCAATCCAATGTCCATGAGCACCAGATGGGGCTGGTACTGGGCAAACTCTCCCAGCACATTGCGAAAATCCGCCACACACCGGGCCTCCAGCCCCCAGGCCTCCAACTGCGTCTGAACCGCCCCGGCTATTCCCCGGTCGTCCTCCACCACTAAAATACGATACATAATCCCGCCTCCTCTCTCCGGCATAGATAAAAACCATCGCCGGAGCTATCTCTCTCATTGTAGGTGCTTTGTCCTGCTCTGTCAACGCATCGGCCTGCATGGCATCCATTCCCTGTGCCAAACATCAAAAACATTCAACAAACCATATTGTAAAGCACCTGTCCACACTTTTACATTTTTCCCGAAAAACACCCGGATATTTCCACAAAAAACAGGCGAAAACCTTTGGATTGACAAATGGCAGGCAATCTCCTATAATGCAGAAAAATGGCCTGGATACCGGGTTGATCGTGGATATGTTCCCCTCATCTGGGGAGGGGCATTTTTTGCCCGGCCACATGTTACAAGGATGTTGGGGCAGCCACCCGCTGCCCGCCTTTCCAACAAGGAGGAACTTTCCGTGAATAAACGCCCCTTGGCTGCGCTGCTGCTGGCAGCAGCGCTGTGCACCCTAGCCGCAGGATGCAGAACAACCAAACAGGAGGAGAGCAGTATGCCGTTGACCAGTCCATCCGCTGCCGTGTCCCAAAAACCCACCCAGAGCGGCTTTGCCGGGGGAGGCACTGGAGCCATTGGCAGCGACACGGTGACGTTGGGGTCTCCCCAGAAGCTGCGCATCACCTACCAGCAGGGCACTCCCAATTCCATCACCTGCGTGTCCAGCGCCGAGCAGCTCAAAGCCTACGGTCTATACGGCTGTGAGACGCTGGCCGCCTATGACGACAGCTTTTTTGACAGCAAGGCTCTGGTGCTGGTGAAATACACCGTCAACAGCGGGTCCACCCAGCTCAGCCTGGGCAGCGCCACCCAAGTCAGCAACATGGTCTCGGTGCATGTTGACGCCCAATCCTCCGGGATGGGCACTGCGGATATGGCCACCTGGCTGTTGTGGGCGGAGGTGGACAAATCTCTGAGCAGTTGCCAGTGGGTACTGGACACCGCGGACAACACCACCACCGGAGTGACCCACTGACCGGGCTACACAACAGTGAAAAGCCTCAGAGCATAGAAAAACCCCCTTCGCCCGCACCCGGGCGAAGGGGGTTTGTGTTGCTCTTAGTCGGTGACGTAGGGCAGCAGAGCCACGTGACGGGCACGCTTGATGGCCTCGGTCAGCTGACGCTGATGCATGGCGCAGGTGCCGGTGGTGCGGCGGGGCAGGATCTTGGAGCGCTCGGACAGGAAACGCTTGAGCTTGGCAGCGTCCTTGTAGTCGATGTGCTCCACCTTGTCCACGCAGAAGGCGCAGACCTTGCGGCGCTTACGGTTGCCGCGGGGCTTCACATTATCCATAGCCATAATGGCAGACCTCCTTACTTATGATAAGCCCTTGCTCAGAAGGGCAGGTCGCCGTCGTCATCGGCCAGTTCTGCGAACTGGTCGGCGCCGGCAGGAATCCCGTAATCCACGGGAGCGGGGGCGGCGGGACGGCTGAAGCTGCCGCCGCTCTCGCCGTCTCGCTTGGAGTCGCCGAAATACACATTGTCGGCAACCACTTCCGCAGAGCGGCGCTTGCCGCCGTCCCGATCCGTCCAATCACGAATCTGAAGGCGGCCCTCCACCACAGCCATACGGCCCTTGGTGAAGTACTTGGATACGAATTCAGCAGTGTTGCGCCAGGCCACGATATCAATGAAATCGGTGCTCTTCTCGCCACTGTCACGATTCTTGAAATCCCGGTCCACAGCCAGAGAGAACGACGCCACGGCGGTACCGCTCTGGGTGTGTCTCAGCTCGGGGTCACGGGTCAGACGACCCATGAGAATGATGCGGTTGAGCATGCTTGCGCCCCCTTACACGTCCTTGCTGACGATGATGGAACGCATGATGCCGGTGTTGATGCGCATCAGACGGTCCAGCTCAGCAGGGAAAGCGGGATCGGAAGTGAAGCTCATCAGGACGTAGTAGCCCTCAGCCAGGTCGTTGATCAGGTAAGCCAGCTTGCGCTTGCCCCACTCATCCACCTCAGTCACAGTACCACGGCTCTCAGCCAGGGTCTTGAACTTCTCCACCAGAGCGGCAGTTTCCTCCTCGCCCAGGTTGGGGTTGATGATGTAGAGCACCTCGTAGTTTCCGGTCAGTTTTGCCATACTATTTGCACCTCCTTACGGACATATGGCCTCCGGTCTCGCCGGAGGCAAGGATGTGTCCATCCACTCGGACAGACCCATTAATTATATCGAAAACCAGCGTTTTGTCAAGCCCTTTCTCCGCTTTTTTTCTTCCCTTTCGGGTTTTCGCCCAGGCTCTCCAATTCTTTTGTGAAATAAAGGAACTTTTTTGCCAAATTCCGGCGGGTGCATTTTTTGTTTTGTTCAGTCGAAAAATCAGGTGAACATTTTATCTCGTACCTTGTATCCGTTGCGGCACAATATTTTCCATAGGCTTGTCCAGTGAACAATTTTTGTTCACCTTGTATTGTTCACTTTTTATAATTTGAACTTTTCATTCTTGTATAGTATTTTTCGCCAGATTTCTTTGACCTTTTCATGGATTTGTAGTAAACTTTACCCGTTCGTTGGAAAATCTGCTCCAACAAGAATGCGGTTGCCTTGGGTTGGGTCATAATCCAGTGTCAGCAAATCCGAGGCCACCGATGCCGCCGCCTTTGCCTTGCTGGCATTGGGGGTGGGCAGCAGAATGGTCTGCGGGGGGAAGAGCCCCGGATCATCCAGGGAGCAGATGACCGCCAGATCCTGTGGTGGAAGGTGTGCACACATCTCCACCCCCAGCAAGTCCCCCACCACCACGCCTTTCCGGCCCCAATGGGCCTCCACAAAGGCAGACAGGGACTGCTGGCCGTTGTGGAAGTACACGTCCTCGGGGGCGAAGTCCTGAGAGAGCAGGGTCATAAGCTGACCGCTGCGCACCGGCTCGGCCATGAGGAACAGGTCTTTCCGCCCCAGCTGGTGCTGGGCCTGACGGAACATGGACGGATAGTCCGGCAGGATCTTATAATAAAGGGGGTCGTTGTTGTCACAGTCCACAAAGATCATGGGCGTGACGCAGGGGGGATTGACATGGGCCACCGCCTGGCACCCCCCGTCCAAAACGAAGATCACACTGGGAGACACCGCCAGAATCTTGCGCCAGTCCTCCACCAGATCCCGCAGACGCAGGATCACCGAGGGGATGCCCAGCTCCAGCAGCTCGGCCTCCAGGTGCATGGCCAGGTCGGTGAGGTGAAGCCGCCGTCCGACGGATTCCCCGTCCACCGTGGTGACCAGAATGGCCGCCCGGTTCTTCTTCCCCCGGATGGTTCGTGTGGTGGGGTAATTCAGCCGCTTGGCGGTGTCAATGACACGCAGCCGAGTGGCACTGCTGATTTTCCCCTGTCCCGAATGATTCAGGGCGTAGGACACCGTGGCCAACGAGCAGCCGCACACCTTTGCGATCTGACGCATGGTCACCTTTTTCTCTCCCATAACAACTTCCCCCTCCGGTCATACTCTGACCATCATACCAGAAAATTTGTAGGTTGAAAAGAACCGTACAAAGTAAAAGGAGCGAAACTCACCATGGAATTTCAAGCAAGACTGAACGAAATCATCAAGGAGTGCTACAACAAGCCCCTGAAAAAGTGCACCAAGGGCGAGGTCTACCACGCTCTGCTCCAGCTCACCCAGGAGCTGTCTGCAAAGCGTCCCGCTCCCAACACCGGGCGCAAGCTCTATTACTTCTCCGCCGAGTTCCTCATCGGCAAGCTGCTGAGCAACAATCTGCTGGCCCTGGGCATCTTCAACGACGTGTCTGAGCTGCTGGAGAAGAATGGTTTTACTCTGTCTGAGATCGAAGAGCAGGAGCCCGAGCCCTCTCTGGGCAACGGCGGTCTGGGCCGTCTGGCCGCCTGCTTCCTGGATTCCCTGGCCGCTCTGGGTCTGCCCGGCGACGGCGTGGGCCTGAACTATCACTACGGCCTGTTCCATCAGTATCTGCGCCACAACAAGCAGGAGGAGCAGGCAGACCCCTGGATGGAAGAAGAGGGCTGGCTCATCCCCACCAACGTCTCCTTCCCTGTGCGCTTTGGCAATCAGACCCTCAACGCCGTGATGTGGGACATTGCTGTGCCCGGCGCCAACACGGAGATTGCCAACCGCCTGCATCTGTTTGATGTGGAGCAGCCCGCCGCTGCCCCCACCCATGGCATTGACTTTGACAAGGGCGACATCGCCCACCACCTCACCTCCTTCCTCTACCCCGACGACAGTGACGAGGCCGGACGGCTGCTGCGTGTGTATCAGCAGTACTTCATGGTCTCTGCCGGCGCTCAGCTGATTTTGAAGGAGCTGGACGAGAAGGGCATCTCCCCCTGGCAGCTGTGCGAGCATGTGGCCATCCAGATCAACGACACCCACCCCTCCATGGTGCTGCCTGAGCTGACCCGCCTGCTGCTGGAGCGTGGTCTGTCCATGAACGACGCCCTCCACCAGGTGGCTCACGCCTGCGCCTACACCAACCACACCATCCTGGCCGAGGCCCTAGAGAAGTGGCCCATGCACTACATTGAGCGGGTGGCTCCCCAGCTGGTGCCCATCATCCGCGAGATGGACCGCCGGGCCAAGTCTGTGTTCCCCGATCCCCGCATGGCCATCATCGACCACAACGATGTGGTGCACATGGCCCACATGGACATTCACTATACCTACTCCACCAACGGCGTGGCTGCTCTGCACACCGACATTCTGAGAAACTCCGAGCTCAAGCACTTCGCCGACGTATACAGCTACAAGTTCAACAACAAGACCAACGGCGTGACCTTCCGCCGCTGGCTGGAGGTGTGTAACCCCAAGCTGGCCTCCCTCATCGATGACTGCATCGGCACCCAGTGGCGCAAGGATGCCAGCCAGCTGGAAAACCTCATGCCCCTGGTGCAGGACACCAAGGTGCTTCAGGCCATGCTGGAGATCAAGGACGCCAACAAAAAGCACCTGGCTCAGGTCCTGATGCAGCGCCAGAACGTGGAGGTGGACCCCCAGTCCATCTTCGACATCCAGGTCAAGCGCCTGCACGAGTACAAGCGCCAGCAGATGAACGCCCTGTACGTCATCCGCAAGTATCTGGACATCAAAAACGGCCAGATCCCCACCCGGCCCATCACCGTCATCTTCGGCGCCAAGGCCGCTCCCGCCTATATCATGGCAAAGCACATCATCCACCTCATCCTCTGCCTGCGTCAGCTCATTGAGTCGGATCCCCAGGTCCGCCCCTGGCTGCGTGTGGTGATGGTGGAGAACTACAACGTCAGCTGGGCCGAGAAGCTCATTCCCGCCTGCGACATCTCCGAGCAAATCTCCCTGGCCTCCAAGGAGGCCTCCGGCACCGGCAACATGAAGTTCATGGCCAACGGCGCCATCACCCTGGGCACCATGGACGGCGCCAACGTGGAGATCGCTCACCTGGTGGGCAACGAGAACATCTACACCTTCGGCGCCTCCAGCGACCGGGTCATTCAGATGTACGCCCAGCACAGCTACCACCCCGAGGAGTTCTATCACCGTCCCTGGGTCAAGGAGATCGTGGACTTCATCGTCTCCCCCACCATGCTGGCCATCGGGGATGAGAGCTGCCTGCGTGCCCTCTACAACGACATCAAGGGCAAGGACTGGTTCATGGCCCTGCTGGATGTGGAGGAGTACACCGCCGTGCGCAACCGCATGGTTCATGACTACGAGGACCGCATGGCCTGGGCCCGCAAAATGCTGGTCAACACCGCCAAGAGCGGCTTCTTCTCCAGCGACCGCACCATCGCCCAGTACAACCACGATATCTGGCATCTGAACTAATCAGAACCCATCATCCCGGGCGTGAGTCACCCTCACGCCCGGGATTTTTGTATATTCCCCCCAGTTTCACCTCCATGATTTGGGCAAATTCCCATCTTGTGATCTGGTCCCAGTTCTGTATAATATGGGTTACTGCGCCTTAATTTGGCACAGTAACGCGTGGGAAGGAGGATCGAGCCGGAACGCGATCTCTTGTTGGAGCCTGTATGCAGGCTCACCTTTTTATAGCGCTCGGACCTTGTGCCGAGTAGGTCCCTGCGGGATATACGCCCGCAAGTACTTGTATAAAACAACTTGAGAGTAGTAAAAGTAGACCGTTCTGTGGAGGTTGTTGATTCCCGATCGAACAACATACTATATAGACTCAAAAAAAGACGACCGGATCATTGGATAAATAAAGGGAGGACACTTTTGTCCAAGCATAAATAATACAATTCAAGGCGAGTTTGTTTGCAAGTACAATTACTTTTTTATTGGAGTGAACAACGATGAAAAAACTAATTGTATTTCTGATGCTCTCTGTGAGCCTCTTCACCTTCACTGGCTGCACCAGCCAGGCAAACCCCAACGGCAGCGCCGCTCCCACCGACACCGCCGAGGACCAGACCACCCACGGCAATTACACCGATGAGATGAAGATCGAGCACACCTGTGACCTCAGCGAAGAGGACGGTGCCGACAGCGTGGAGCGAGAGGGCGACCATGAGGACAGCCCCTACTTCTCCCGTCTGGACTTCTACAACATGGAGTCCACCGACACCCTGACCATCCTCTCCCACTTCAAGACCCAGCAGCAGACCAGTGAGTGGAGCTGCGGCGTCACCAGCGCCCTGATGGTGCTCAACTGGTACGACGCTCTGGGCGACTACAACGAGGAGACCCTGGCTGCTTTCCGCAGCAATGGCCTGACCCCCGAGGCCACCAGCATGTCCCAGCTGGTGGAGATCTTTGAGGGCGTGGGTGGCTTTGAGCTCTACTCCACCCTGGACTGTGGGGATTCCGTCTATGACGTGTTCACCCTGGATTACATCCAGGCCACTCTGGCCCAGGGCAAGCCCATCATCGTGGGCTGGAACGACTGGGGCGGTCACTGGCAGGTCATCATCGGTTATGACACCATGGGCACCGAGACCACCCAGGACGACGTGATCATCGTGGCCGACGCCTATGACACCACCGACCACAATCAGGACGGCTACGGCGTGTATGGCGCAGAGCGCTTCCTGTACAACTTCACCTTCTACAACTTCTTTGATGAAACCACCGGAGAGCCCAACGACATGTGCTTCCTGGTGGCCACCCCCAAGCAGTAAAAAAATCGCATCCCTTCCGGCTCAGGAATGCGACCACGCAGCGATACGAGAGAAATAAAAACTTCCCGCTCCGATTGGAGCGGGAAGTTTTTTACTATTAATGCCTCGCAGAGTTTCGTCACCCGCAGGTGACGAAATCAATCAAAGTCCCGTGATATCCCAGGACATGCGCATGGGATATCACACCACTCATGGCGGATGGGGCGACTTTTTCAGCTGAAATCGAGTCCCATCCGCCATGCAAGCCTTCCGGTAGAGAAGTCCGTAGACTTCTCTGCCATGTTCTTAGCCCTTCAGGCTCTCCGCCCAGGCGGCGTAGCGCTCCACCTTGGAAGCGCAGTCAGCCTGGCTCTCGCCACGGGCCAGGATGTACACCTTCACCTTGGGCTCGGTGCCGGAGGGACGGACGATGACGGAGGTGCCGTCGGAGAGCTCATAGCGCAGCACGTTGGAGCCGGACAGCTCCATGGTGGTGCGCTCACCAGTGGCGGCATCCACCACGCTGCCATCCTTGTAGTCCTTCCACTGAGCCACGGTGGTGCCGCCGATCTCACGGGGAGGATTGGCGCGCAGGTCGGCCATGAGCTGGGCCATCTTCTTCAGGCCGTCCAGGCCGGGCATCACCAGGTTCATGGTGCGCTCGCCGAAGTGGCCGTACTTCTCGTACAGGCCCTGGAGAGCATCGTACAGGGTCATGCCCTGTCCGGCGTACCAGGCGGCCATCTCGGTGAGAGCCACGGAGGCGGTGACGGCGTCCTTGTCCCGGACGAAGCTGCCCAGCATGTAGCCGAAGGACTCCTCATAGGACATGATGACGTTGCCCTCGCCGGAGTTCTCCAGCTGATCCTTCTTCTCGGCCAGGAACTTGAAGCCAGTGAAGGTATCGTAGCACTTCAGGCCGTTGTCTTCGGCCACCTTGCGGGCCATCTCGGTGGTCACCAGGCTCTTGAGGGCCACAGGGTTAGCGGGCATCTTGCCGGTGCGGGTCTTGGCGCCGATGAGGTAGTCCAGCAGCAGCACGCCGGTCTGGTTGCCGCTGATGACCACGAAGTCGTCGTCCTTGGTGCGCACCATGATGCCCACACGGTCGGCATCGGGGTCAGAGCCCAGAATGAAGTCGGCGCCCTCCCGCTTGGCGATGTCCACAGCCAGGGCGAAGCCCTCGGGATTCTCGGGGTTGGGGGAGACCACGGTGGGGAAGTCCCCGTCAATGATCATCTGCTGGGGCACGCAGATCACGTGCTTCATGCCCAGACGGCGCAGAGCCTCAGGAATGAGCTTGTAGCCGGTGCCGTGGAAGGGGGTGTACACCATCCTGAAGGTGTCAGCCACAGCGTCCACTGCAGCCTGGTCGTTGACCTGCTCCATGACGTTGGCCAGGAACTTCTCGTCGGTCTCGGTGCCCATCAGAGTGATGCGACCTTCCTCCACAGCCTTCTTGTAGTCCATGGTCTTGACGCAGTCGAACACGTCCAGCTCCTGCATCTTGGCAGCCACCTTGTCGGCGGGGCCGGGAGGCAGCTGAGCGCCGTCAGACCAGTACACCTTGTAGCCGTTGTACTCCTTGGGGTTGTGGCTGGCGGTGATGTTGATACCGGCGATGCAGCCATATTCCCGGATGGCAAAGGAAAGCTCAGGGGTGGGACGCAGAGAGTCAAACAGACGCACGGGGATGCCGTTGGCAGCCATGACGCAGGCGGCCTCCCTGGCGAAGATCTCGGAATTGTTGCGGCAGTCGTAGCAGACAGCGATGCCCTTGGCAGCGGCCTCGGGGCCCTCCTCCAGAATCACCTGGGCAAAGGACTGGGTGGCGTGACGCACCACATGCACGTTCATCCGGTACAGGCCCACACCCATGGTGCCCCGGAGTCCGGCGGTGCCGAAGCTGAGCTGGGAGAAAAAGCGGGACTCGATTTCCTTCTCGTCCCCGGCAATGGCGGTCAGCTCCGCCTTCTCCTCCTGGGACAGGGCCGGGCTTTCCAGCCAACGCTGATACTGTGCTTTGTAATCCATGATAGATCCTCCTTATGTTCTCAGAGATTGATTTCTTTTAGAATGCAAAGTTTCCGTCCACGAACACGGGGATTTCCCGGCCGTCCTGGGTGGTGCCCACAATGGACAGATCCTTGGTGCCCACCATGAAGTCCACATGGGTCATGGACTGGTTGAGGCCCACGGCCTTCTGGCCTGCCTCGTCCAGATCCTCACCACCCTTGACGCAGTTGGGATAGGCGGAGCCATAGGCCAGGTGGCAGGAGGCGTTTTCATCAAACAGGGTGTTGTAGAACAGGATGCCGCTGTTGCGGATGGGGGAGTCGTAGGGCACCAGGGCCACCTCACCCAGATAGGCTGCACCCTCATCGGTGTTCACGGAGTTGCGCAGGTACTCCTCCCCTTCCTCGGCGTGGACACCCACAATCTTGCCGTTTTCAAAGTCCATATAGAAGTTCTTCACCAGGTTGCCGTTGAGGGCCAGAGGCATGGCGGCGTACACCCGGCCATTGACACCGTCCCAGCGGGGTGCGGTGAAAATCTCCTCGGTGGGCATGTTGGCCACAAACTCCACACCCTTGGGGGTGTCCTCGCTGCCGCCCATCCACACGTGGTTGTCGGGGAGGGTGATGGTCAGGTCGGTGCCCAGAGAGTTGGTATAGTGCAGGGACTTGAAGTTGTACTCGTTGAGCAGCTTGGCCCGGCGAGCGGTGGCATCCACATGCTCCCGCCAGCGCTCCACACCCTTGCCGTCTCCGGTGATGCGGCACACGGAGAAGATGGCCTCCCACAGAGCGTCGATGGCCTCTTCCCCCTTCTTGTCCGGGAATACCTTCTCGGCCCAAGCCTTGGTGGGGTGCGCTCCGATGGTCCACTGGAAGCGGTTGGCGCTCAGCGCGTCGTGCCAGGCCCGGGTGTTCTCGCCGGACACCCGCTGCCAAGCCTGAATGCGGGCAGAGTCCACACCCCGGAGCATCTCGGGGTCGGAGCCGATGATGGACAGGGCGGTGCACCCCTCCTCCAACATCCAGTCGAACTTGGCCTTCAGGTAGTCGGGGAACTCCTCAAACACCTTCCCGTCCGCCTTCAGGTAACGCTCCCGGGTGATAAAGTCGTCGGCCCACTCCATCACCACGTCCTTGGCGCCCCGGTCCAGGGCGGCCTGGGCACACAGGCGAGCCAAAGGCGCGCACTCCACAGGGGCAGACAGGCGCACCAGCTGCCCGGGTTGGATATTCAACCCGACTTCTACCAAAAGATGGGCGTATTCCTCCAATTTTTCCTTAAAATTAGGAACCATAGGTTTGGTTCTCCTTTCGCTGTGCATTTCCCCCAGAATGGGGATTTTGAAACTCCCCAATATTATAACATCACATATAAAAAATTACAAATCGGAAATTGCATTTTTTAGCTTAATGAAGTATAATCTTTTGTACATTAAAGTCTGGAGGTGCTTGCACCATGTTGAAAACCGTCATTCCACCAGGGTATTCCCCCTGCCTGAACCTGTACGACACCCAGAAGGCCATTGGCCTGCTCAAGCGTCTGTTTGAGGACAATCTGGGCGGGGCTCTCCATCTGCGCCGGGTGTCCGCTCCCCTGTTCGTAGAGGCCTCCACTGGCCTCAACGACGACCTCAACGGCGTGGAGCGGGCGGTGTCCTTTGACATCCCCGATGCGGGCCGGGACGCCCAGGTGGTGCATTCCCTGGCCAAGTGGAAGCGTATGGCCCTGCACCGCTATCAGTTCTCGGTGGGGGAAGGCCTGTACACCGATATGAACGCCATCCGCCGGGATGAAGATCTGGACAACGTCCACTCGGTATATGTGGATCAGTGGGACTGGGAGAAGGTCTTGGCTCCCCGGGACCGCAACGTGGACTACCTGAAAAACACCGTCACCACCATTGTGGCTGCCCTGGCCGACACCCAATCCACCCTGCGGGCGGTCTACCCCCAACTCACTCCCCTGCCCACCATTCAGCGGGAGGTGTCCTTTGTTACCGCTCAGGAGTTGGAGGATCTGTGGCCGGAGCTGTCCCCCAAGGATCGGGAGAGCGCCTGGGTCAAGGATCACCCCACCACCTTCCTCATGGGCATCGGCGCCCCCTTGAAGTCCGGCAAGCCCCACGACGGCCGGGCCCCCGACTACGACGACTGGACCTTAAACGGCGACCTGCTGGTGTGGAACTCGGTGCTGGAAAGCGCCTTTGAGCTGTCCTCCATGGGCATTCGGGTCAGCCCGGAGTCCCTGGACCGCCAGCTGACCATGGCCGGGTGCGACGACCGTCGGGAGCTGCCCTTCCACAAGATGCTGCTGGAGGGCAAGCTGCCCCTGACCATCGGCGGCGGCATCGGCCAGAGCCGGGTATCCATGTACCTGCTGGGCAAGGCCCACATTGGCGAGGTGCAGGCCTCGGTGTGGGATGAGCAGACCCTGGAGGCCTGCCGAGACGCCGGTGTCATTCTGCTGTAAAAAGGAGCGTACCACCCATGAAAAAACTTGGATTTGGCTGTATGCGCTTCCCCCTCACCAACCCCGAGGACAACACTTCCATCGACTTCCCTCAGGTATGCCAGATGGTGGACCTCTTCCTGGAGCGGGGCTTTACCTACTTTGACACCGCCTACTTCTACCATGGCGGCACCAGCGAGGAGACGGTGAAGCGGGCCCTGGTACAGCGTCACCCCCGGGCCTCCTTCACCCTGGCCACCAAGCTGCCCCTGGCCAAGCTGAAAGAGGCCACACCGCAAGAGCAAGCGGAGATGTTCCAGCTGCAAATGCAGCGGTGTGGCGTGGAGTTTTTCGACTACTATCTGCTCCACTGCATTGACGACGAGAACTACGAGATCGCCCAGCGGCTGGACAGCTTCGCCTTCGTCCAGCAAAAGAAGGCGGAAGGGTACATCCGTCAGGCGGGCTTCTCCTTCCACGGCACCCCGGAACTGCTGGATGAGGTGCTCACCCAGCACCCGGAGGTGGACTTTGTCCAGCTGCAAATCAACTACCTGGACTGGGAAAATCCCAAGGTTCAGTCCCGCCGCTGCTACGAGGTGGCGGTGGCCCACCACAAGCCCGTGGTGGTGATGGAACCGGTGAAGGGCGGCAAGCTGGCCAATCCCTCCCCCGCTGTGCGGGAGATGTTCGCCACCCTGGACACCAACGCCTCTCCCTCCTCCTTCGCCATCCGCTTTGCCGCTTCTCTGGAACACGTGTTTATGGTACTCTCCGGCATGTCCTCCCTGGAGCAGGTAAAGGACAACACCGGGTACATGGCCCAGTTCCGTCCCGTCTCTCCCCAGGAGGTGGCAGTGCTGGAGCAGGCCGCCCAGCAGATCAAGGCCGACGGCACCATCCCCTGTACCGCCTGTTCCTACTGCACCGACGGCTGCCCCCAGCGCATTCCTATCCCCTCCCTGTTTGCCCTGTACAACCGGACTCTGGGCCAGCCTGGTCTCCAGCATAAAAAGGAGTATCAGGAGCTGTGCACCCAAGGCGCTCCCGCCTCGTCCTGCATCGCCTGCCACCAGTGCGAAGGGGCCTGTCCCCAACACCTGGAGGTGGTGGAACAGTTGCAACGGGTGGCCAACGTGTTTGAACCTTGAGCCCAACGGGCCGCAAGACATCTTGCGGCCCGTTTTTTTCTTCCACCTGTCCTGGAAAACATGCCGACTATTCCCAATTGGTAGACAAATCCCCAGGTTTTCCGTATACTCAAAGTACCAAGAGAAGGGAGGGAACGCTATGAACGTGGAAGTACACATAGACCCCCAGTTAACCCAGACCAAAGTGGTCATCCACGCCCCCGCCCACTCCCCCCAGGTGGAACAGCTGGTACGCCAGTTGGAAGAGCTGGCCGCCCCCTCCACCTTCACGGTCTTCCATGACGGGGAGGCCCGGCTGCTCCCCCTCTCGGACATCCTCCGCTTTTACGCCGACGGCAAGGGGGTGTCCTGTCAGACCGCAGAGGGGACCTACACCGTGCGGGAACGGCTGTATGAACTGGAGGAGGCTCTGGCCGGGACCCGGCTGGTACGGGTGTCCCACTCGGAGGTGGTGAACCTGAACCGGGTCACCGCTCTGGACCTGTCCCTCACCGGCACCATCAAAATGACCCTGGAGGGTGGGGTGATGGTGTACGTCTCCCGGCGGTATGTGAAAAAGATCAAACAGGCACTGGATTTGTGAGAGGAGGGAACGGTATGCTCTTTGACGACAAAAAACAAGCACAGCGCCGCATCACTGTGGGCATTCTGGCTGGCCTTGCCGTTCATATTTTGTTGAGCTATCTATTGGGGTTGCAGGCTTTCCTTGGCCCCGAGATAGCCACCGTGTTCATCTGCCCCACCTGCTCCTTCCCGCCCCCGTTTGAGGGCTGTGGAGTCCTGCTGTCCATCCTGCTTTTTGCCCTTCTGGGGGCGGAGATCGGAGTGTCCACCCTCCCCTTTGCAGACAGCGGCCCTTCTCTGATTGAGCGCACTGCAGTCCACTTCGCCCTCATGGCTGCCACGGTGGCTCTGTGGGCAGGGCTGAACTTTGGCCAATCAGGAGCTTTATTCGGCCTTATTCTCCTGGCCTCGGTGTATGTGCTGGTGTGGCTGGGCCGGTGGGTAGGCTGGTATGCGGAAGTGGCCGCCATCCGTGCCAAGCTGGGGCTGGCTCCCGGTCCCTCTCTTCTCCATTGGCGGGAGAGTCTGCCCTATCTGGTGTTCGCCCTGGGGCTGTGCTTGGGGCTGCCCACCCTCCTGCACCTGCTAGACCCTCAGGATGTACCTGTCCTATCTGGGGTGTATTTCCCCTTCCTGCTCCTGCCCATTGGCACCTTCTGCTCGGGTCTGTCCCTGGGGCATCGGCATGGTTTCTCCCCCCTGTATCCCGTGGCCTGCGCCCTGCTGTCTGTAGCGGCGGTATTCCTGCTGTTCAACGGCTCCGCCCTGTTCCACGCCGGCATCGCTCTGGTGTGCGCCTTGCTGGGCAACGGGGTGGGAACTCTGCTGAAAAAGTGGGCCAGACGGAAAAATACCCGCTAGCTTCCCCCTCTTTTTTCCCTCAGCCCTTGCAAAATCTTCAGAAAATGGTATAATAGCCGCACGGCGGCTGTTATACCCAGGATTTCAATCGCCGTTTTTCTCGCCCCTGACGGGACAACCGAAAAACCTGGCGTTGTACCATCAGCGCCTATGGCACAATTCGTTTGTGTTCGGATATATCATTTGAGAATTGAGGGAAAGTAGTATGGATCGCATCACCATCGCCTCCGTCTTTGCCGACAGCGAGAAGCTCTCCGGTCAGACGGTCACCGTCATGGGTTGGGCCCGCACCATCCGTGACATGAAAACCTTTGGATTTGTGGAGCTCAATGACGGCTCTTGCTTTAAGAATCTCCAGATCGTGCTGGATGCCAACGTTCTGGACAACTATAAAGAGATCACCGGGCAGAACGTAGGCGCCGCCCTCATTGTCACCGGCACTGTGGTGCTCACCCCCGAGGCCAAGCAGCCTCTGGAGATCAAGGCCACTTCCGTGGCCGTGGAGGGCACCTCCTCTCCCGACTACCCCCTGCAAAAGAAGCGCCACACCGTGGAGTACCTGCGCACCATCCAGCACCTGCGCCCCCGTACCAACCTGTTCTCTGCTGCCTTCCGGGTGCGTAGCGTGGCTGCCCACGCCATCCACTGCTTCTTCCAGGACCGTGGCTTTGTCTACGTCCACACCCCCATCATCACCGCCTCCGACTGTGAGGGCGCCGGTGAGATGTTCCAGGTGACCACTCTGGACATGAACAATCCCCCCCGCCTGCCCGACGGCAGCGTGGACTGGTCCCAGGATTTCTTCGGCAAGAAGGCCAACCTCACCGTATCCGGCCAGCTCAACGCCGAGAACTTCGCCATGGCCTTTGGCTCTGTGTACACCTTTGGCCCCACCTTCCGGGCCGAGAACTCCAACACCCAGCGCCACGCCGCCGAGTTCTGGATGATCGAGCCGGAGATCGCCTTTGCCGACCTCAACGACGACATGGACCTGGCCGAGGACATGATTCGCTATATCATCCGCACCGTGCTGGAAAAGTGCCCCGACGAGATCAACTTCTTCAACTCCTTCGTGGATAAGGGCCTGAAGGATCGTCTGGAGCTGGTGGCCAACTCCGAGTTTGGCCGGGTCAGCTACACCGACGCCATTGAGATTCTCAAGAAGAACAACGACAAGTTCGACTTCAAGGTGGAGTGGGGCTGCGACTTGCAGACCGAGCACGAGCGGTACCTCACCGAGCAGGTGTTCAAAAAGCCCGTGTTCGTCATCGACTACCCCAAGGACATCAAGGCCTTCTATATGCGCCTCAACGACGACGGCAAGACCGTGGCCGCTGCCGACTGCC
>CALWXL010000011.1 GCA_944385485.1 uncultured Oscillospiraceae bacterium | reverse complement strand
GTGGAGTAGTGCTGGTTGAACCGGGAGGTGCGCAGGGCGATGGGCCGGGCCAGGGTGGACCACTTATCCGCCAGGGCTTTCTGGATGGAGGTGGCCAGGGACAGGTTCACCCGCCAATTGGGGTGGGTCTGGCCCAGGGAGTCGGTACCCATGACCATCATGATCTGTGCGCAGTTTTCCACGGTGCCGGCCACTGTCTTATAGATGGTGCCGTCGTTCCCGGCCAGGGCGTCCCGGTGCACATCAATAACCAGGCGGATGGAGGGATATTTGTCCAGGGTCTCCTTTACGGCCTGAGAGGAACGGTTGTAGGCGTCGTTGTAGTCCGGGTAGTCATAGAGGGTGGTGTCGTGGATAACCTCCAGTCCCGCCGCCTCCAAAATCTTGGTCATCTCGGTGCCTACCCGCACCATGTTCTGCTCGGTGTTCAACGTGCGGTAGCTGTCGCTCTCCTCATACATATCCGTGCCGTCCATGGTATAGGCCTCGGTGGCATGGGAATGATAGATGAGAATATCCGGGCCATCCTCCGCAGGGGTGAGCTGGGGAGCGGCCTCCAACAGGGCGTTTATGTCCAAAGAGTAGTCGGTGTAATTGCGGATGCTCACGTTGCCCTGGGTGACGTAGACGGGGGAATCGCTGGCCTTCAAGGTGCTGGGGATGATGCCGTCCGGGGCGGTGGTGGTCTGGGGCGGCGTTTCGTCTTTCTCCTCCTCCACGGCCTCCGGCTCTGGGGTGGCGGTGGGCTGGGGCGTGGGTGTGGCCGTGGGAACTGGGGTGGCCTGGGCAGCCCCTGAGAGCAGGGAGGACTGGCCCAAAATCACCTGCTGCCACAGCGGTGTGGAGGGCTGGGTGCTCCAGGGCAGTTCCAAATTCAAAAGGGTTTCGGTCAGCTGGTCTAGTTGGGCCAGCTGTTTGAGTTTTTCAAGGGCCACAGCGGGGTCGGCGGTGAGATAGACGATCCACAGGGCCACAGCTGTCAGGAAGAGGGCGATGCCCTGCCGCAGACCCCGCAGCAGGGGGGCACTTGTCCTGTTCTTTTGCATAGCATTCACCTCTCCACCAACCTATGCCGGGAGGTGGAGGGATAGAACTGCCGGGGAGCGGTTGCAATTTTCCCCGGTTTAGGATATGATATTTCCCGATGTATTGTGAAGAAGGAGGCTGTTTTCCCATGAAAGACGGCTTGATTTGCGTGGCGGCAGGCACCCCCTCCATCCGGGTGGCAGACTGCGCCCACAACGGGGCGGAAATTGTCCGCCTGATGGAGGAGGCCCAGGAGCAGGGGGTCAAAATTCTGGTACTGCCCGAGCTGTGCCTCACCGGGTACACCTGCGGCGACCTGTTTTTGCAGGATACCCTGCTGGACGGGGCCCTGGAGGCCCTGCGCAGCGTCATGCAGGCCACCCAGCACCTGGAGGTGCTCTGCGCCCTGGGTATGCCCCTGCGGGCGGGGGGCAAACTCTATAACTGCGCCGTGGTCATCCAGTATGGCCAGGTGGTGACGGTGGTGCCCAAGACCCACATTCCCAACTACGGGGAATTTTACGAACAGCGGTGGTTTACCTCCGGGGAAGGTCTGTTTTTCGATCACAGCTTTTTGGTGCGCCTGCCCCACCTGGAAGAGGGGTGGCAGGAGATGTACGGCGCCTCGCCCCTGATGGATTGCCCCGACGTGCCGGGGCTGCGCATCGGCGTGGAGCTGTGCGAGGACCTGTGGGTGAGCGATCCCCCCTCCCGCATCCTGGCCGAGTACGGAGCCACGGTGATTTTGAACCTGTCTGCCAGCAATGAAATTGTGGGCAAGAGCAGCTACCGCCGCAATCTGGTGGTGGGCCAGTCCGGGCGGCTGTGCTGCGGCTACGTGTATGCCGACGCCGGGGAAGGGGAGTCCACCACCGATCTGGTGTTCTCCGGCCACAACATGATTGCAGAAAACGGCGCCCTGTTGGCCCAGCGCCGCTTCAGCACCGGGCTGACCATCTCCCAGCTGGACATCGGACGGCTGTGCCATGAGCGGCAGCGGCTGACCACATTCGCCAGCCGCAACCCCGAGGGGTGGGCGGAGGTGCGCTTCACCCCTGTGGATACCAAACTCACCCGGCCCATTTCTCCCACCCCCTTCGTGCCCCAGGACGAGGCGGGCCGGGCGGAGCGGTGCCAGGAGATTCTCACCCTGGCCGCGTTAGGGCTGGCTAAGCGGCTGGAGCACACCCACGCCGCCACCGCTGTGGTGGGGCTGTCCGGCGGTCTGGACTCCACCCTGGCCCTCTTGATCACCGCCCGGGCCTTCGACCTGCTGGGCCGGGACAAGCGGGACATTCTGGCCATCACCATGCCCTGCTTTGGCACCACCGCCCGCACCCGCTCCAACGCAGAGCTTTTGGCGGGAGAATTGGGAACCGGATTCCAGGAAGTGAACATCGGGGATGCCGTGCGCCAGCACTTTGCTGACATCGGCCAGTCCATGGAGGATCACTCGGTGACCTTTGAAAACGGACAGGCCCGGGAGCGCACCCAGGTGCTCATGGACATCGCAAACCGCACCGGCGGCCTGGTCATCGGCACCGGGGACCTGTCCGAGCTGGCTCTGGGCTGGGCCACCTACAATGGGGATCACATGTCCAT
This sequence comes from uncultured Oscillospiraceae bacterium, assembly GCA_944385485.1. Classification (GTDB taxonomy): domain Bacteria; phylum Bacillota; class Clostridia; order Oscillospirales; family Oscillospiraceae; genus Enterenecus. The sequence goes on along the minus strand of CALWXL010000011.1, from coordinate 29,768 downwards.
GTACGCCGTCAACGCCTCCATCCCCAAGACCCTGGTGCGCCACCTGGTGGACTACGTGGCCCGGGAAGAGGGGGGCAAGCTGGGCGAGGTGCTCCAGGACATTCTGGACACCCCGGTCTCCCCCGAACTGCTCCCCCCCAAGGACGGGGAGATCGCCCAGAAGACCGAGGACCTGGTGGGCCCCTACGAGCTCCACGACTTCTTCCTCTACTACGCCATCCGCTGGGGCTTCTCCCCCCGGAAGGTGTTCCGCTTGGCGGTGTACGCCCTGGGCGACCGCTACGACAAGCAGACCCTGCACCGCTGGCTGGGCAACTTCTACCGCCGCTTCTTTGCCCAGCAGTTCAAACGCTCCTGCCTGCCCGACGGGCCCAAGGTGGGCTCGGTGACCCTCTCCCCCCGGGGTGACTGGCGGATGCCCAGCGATGCGGTGGCCCGGCTGTGGCTGGACGAGTGGGAGGACCTGCTATGAAACAGTATCTGGATCTCTTTTTCACCTTTTCCAAAATCGGCGTGTGTACCTTCGGCGGCGGCTACGCCATGCTCCCCATTTTGCAGCGGGAGCTGGTGGACAACAAAGGGTGGGCCACCGAGGAGGAGCTGGCCGACTACTACGCCGTGGGCCAGTGTACCCCCGGGGTCATCGCCGTGAATACCGCCACCTTTGTGGGCTATAACCGCTTGGGCTGGCTGGGCGGTGTGGTGGCCACTCTGGGCGTGGTGTTCCCCTGCCTGGTGATCATCATGGCCATTGCCGCCTTTTTGAGTAACTTCATGCACCTGCCTGTGGTGGTCCACGCCTTCAACGGGGTACGAGCGGGTGTGGTGGCCCTCATTTTGTCCAGCGTTCTCAAGCTGCTGAAGACCTCCCTGGTGGACTGGAAAACCCGGCTCATCTATGGGGTGGTGCTCCTTCTGGGCGCGGTGGGGGTGTGGGCCCCCATGCCCGGCGGCGTGCTGGGCCAGGTGGCGGGGGCTCTGTGCTCCCCGGTGTTCCTGGTGGTGGTGTCCGGCCTGGTGGGGCTGGCCATCTACGGTAAGAAGGGAGGGGAGAAGGCATGATCTACCTGCGCCTCTTCTTCGAATTTTTCAAGGTGGGCCTGTTCTCCGTGGGCGGCGGCCTGGCCACCATCCCCTTCCTCACCGACCTGGGCCAGCGCACGGGCTGGTTTACCTCGGGGCAGCTGGCGGACATGATCGCCATCTCCGAGTCCACCCCCGGCCCCCTGGGGGTGAACATGTCCACCTATGTGGGCTTCCACACCGCCGGACTGCTGGGTAGCATTGTGTCCACCCTGGGGCTGGTGACCCCCTCCATTCTGGTAATTCTCCTCATCGCCCGGATTTTGAAGCAGTTCCGCCAGTCCCGGGTGGTGAGCGCCATCTTCTACGGCCTGCGGGCGGCTTCGGTGGCCCTGATCACCGTGGCTCTGCTGGAAGTGGCGGTGATTGCCCTGGCCAAGTCCGGCAGCCCCCTGGGGGTGCACTGGGTGGGGGTGGCCCTGGCGGCAGTGGTGTTCGTGCTCATGCGCTACACTCCCGCCAAAAAGCTCCACCCCATCGTGTTCATCGCCTTTTCTGCGGTGGTGGGCATAGTTTTTCAGATGTAATCAAAATTCCCGCTTACACCTTTGGTGTAAGCGGGGATATTTTATGCCAACGCCCCCAGGGCCAGAAAAATAAGGGACAGCACCAGCAAGATGGCCAGCAGTTTCCAGATGAACTTCAAAAACGCCCCATAGGGCACATGGCCCAGGGCTAGAGCCCCCATCACCACCGCACTGGTGGGGGTGATGAGGTTCACCAGCCCTGAGGCGGTCTGAAAGGCGGTGATGACCACTTCCCGCCCCACCCCGGCAAAGTCTGCCAGAGGAGCCATAATGGGCATGGACAGGGTGGCCAGACCCGAGGAGGAGGGGATGAGAAAGGACAGGGGCAGGTACAAAAGGAAGGTGAGCAGGGTGAAGGTCACTGCACTGGCCCCCATAAGGGCCCGTTCCCCCCAGTAGAGCACCGTGGCGGTGATCTGGCCCCCGTTCATGATGACGGTGATGCCCCGGGAGATGCCGATGATGAAGGCCACCCCCAGAAGGTCGGCAGCGCCGTGGACGAAGGCCCCCACCGTCTCCTCTTCCCCCAGTCCACAGCACACCCCCACCAGGATGGAGGCGGCCAGAAAGAGGGCGGACAGCTCAGGGAACCACCAGCCCAGGGCGGGCAAGGGCAGGCCCATGTCGTCAAAGGGAATGACGGCGTAGATCATCACCAGGAAGGTGAGGGCAAAGAGCACCAGAGCCAGGGACTGCACCCAGGTCAGCTTGGTCCCGTCCGTATCCTGGGCGGCGAAGTGGGCGGTGTACTCCGCCCGGCGGCTGGCCATGAGAGAGGTCTCCGGGTGGTTTTTTACCCGGCGGGCATAGCGCATGACAAAGTAGATAGAAACCGCCAGCATCCCCACCAGCATGAGAATGCGCAGCAGCATCCCAGTGCCCAGGGACACTCCGGCAAATCCGGCGGCGATGCCGGTGGCGAAGGGGTTGACGGTGGAGGCCAGGGTGCCCACACCCGCCCCCACCAAAATCACCGCCACGGCGGTGATGGGGTCATACCCGGCGGAGATGAAAATGGGCAGCACCAGGGGATAGAAGGCAATGGTCTCCTCCGCCATGCCGAAGGTGGTGCCACCCAGGGCGAACACGGTCATCAATATGGGGATGAGTAGGGTCTCTTTGCCTCGCAGCTTGGCCACCAGGGCGGAAATACCCCGGTCGATGGCCCCGGTCTTGCCCACCACCCCCAGGAAGCCACCCACCATGAGGATGAAGGCGGCGATGTCAATGCCCTCATACAGCCCTTCCAGGGGGGCGGTGAGCACCGAGGTGATGGGCTGCCCCTGCTGGAGAATCTGCTCATAGGTGCCCGCCATCGGCTCCCCCTCCGGCCCTGTCTGGTAGCGTCCGGCGGGGATGACCCAGGTGAGAATGGTCATCACCAGCAACAGGGAGAGGAGGATGGTGTAGGCGGTGGGCATGCGAAAGGATTTCATAGTGTACCTCCTTACGGAGAAATGAATACAGGCTTGCCAGCCTGGTGGGGACGCTACCCGCTAGGGGTGACTTTCTGCTGCCAGAAAGGCACGAAAGACCACCAAAGGAGGGGCCTTCCCCTGGTGAGCCGCTGTTCCCAGCTATCGAAAGCCTGGCAGCCCAGTCCATGGGCTGCACCGCACCAAAGGCTCCCCTGTGCAAGGGGAGCTGTCAGCCCGTAGGGCTGACTGAGGGGTTGACGGTAGGCAGCCGCAGACAATCCCTCCGAGCTGACTTCCGTCAGCCCACCTCCCTTTACACAAGGGAGGCGTTGAGTCTGGCGGTGACTGAGGCACCGCTGCTCCAGGGAAGGCCCGGAGGTGGAAAACACCTGGCCATAGGGCCAGCTGCCATGGCGGCCTGGTGTGGTGGCAATATCAGGAGCCACAGCAAGGGTGACGGGCCGAGGATCAATTTGACGCAGTTCCAGTCTGGTACCTCAGGGAGGTTCTTAGGGGGGAACGCCCTAAGCGGGTTTTTCGTCTATTTTTGCCCGGTCAAAAATAGACCCCAGCGGAGCGTCCCCGGCGGGGACGGTGGTTTTCACCACAGAAATCGGAGAAGAACAGGCCCTCTCGGTCAGCTTTTGGGCAGATGGCTCCCTTCATGCAAGGGGGCCATTTATCAGGCCGTCACCCGGGTGCCGCACTTCCCCGCCAGGGCCTCCAGCCCCCGGTCCAGGCTGGTGATGATGGCCTTCCGCCCGGGCGCGGAGCGGGCAAACTGAATGGCGGCCTTCACCTTGGGCAGCATGGAGCCCTCCCCAAAGTGTCCCTGGTGGGCGTACTGCTCCAGGGTCTCCGCCTTCTCCTCTCCCAGGTCCTCCTGTTGGGGGGTACCGAAGTGGAGGGCCACGGCGGGCACTTCCGTGAGAATCATCAGCACGTCCGCTTCCATCTCAATGCCCAACCGGCAGGCGGCCAGGTCCTTGTCGATGACGGCGGCCACCCCTTCCAGGTGTCCGTCCGCCCCCTCCACCACCGGCACGCCCCCGCCGCCGCAGGCGATGGTGATGGTGGTGTTCCAAAGGGTTTTCATGGTGCCAATCTCCACAATGCGCTGAGGTTGGGGAGAGGGCACCACCCGGCGATACCCCCGCTGGCCGTCTTGGCGCATGTGATAGCCCCGCTCTTTGGTGAGTTCTTCCGCCTGCTCCTGGGTATAAAAGGGCCCGATGGGCTTGGTGGGGTGGGAAAAGGCGGGGTCAGCGGGGTCCACCACCACCTGGGTCACCACCGTCACCACGGGAATTTGCTTTCCCTTGGAGCGCAGAGCGGCGGTGAGGGTCTGCTGGATGTGGTAGCCGATATACCCCTGGCTCATGGCCCCGCACACGTCAAAGGGCATGGGAGGGGTCACCGAGGCCGCTGTCTCACTGGCCAGGAGGATGCGCCCCACCTGGGGGCCGTTGCCGTGGACAATGGCCAGTTCATAACCGGACAGGGAGAGCTGAGCCAGCTGCTGGGCGGTGCGCTGGAGCACCTGATGTTGAGACTGGGCGGTGGGGGGGAGCTGCTTATCCTCCAGCGCGTTGCCCCCCAGGGCCACCACCACTTTGGTAGCTTTTTTCATAGGGTTGCCACCAGAATGGCCTTGATGGCGTGCATCCGGTTTTCCGCCTCGTCAAACACCACCGAGTGGCGGGAGCGGAACACCTCGTCGGTGACCTCCCGGATGTCCACCCCCTTGTCCATCCACTCTTTGGCCAGTTTGGTCTGGAAGTCGTGGAAGGAGGGGAGACAGTGCATGAAAATCACTTCCGGGTTGCCCGTGGCGGCCAGCATGGTGTGGTCAATGCGGTAGGGGGTGAGCAGCTTGGCCCGCTGGGGGATGAGCTCCTCCTCCCCCATGGAGGCCCAGATGTCAGAATAGAGCACGTCCGCTCCCTTCAAGGCGTTGGGGTCGCAGGTGAGGGTGATGTTGGCCCCCGAGATGGCCCCCTCCTGCTTGCAGGCCTCCAGAATGGTCTTGTCCGCCCCGTCAATGAGCTCCTGAGGGCCGTAGCCTACAAAGTCCACCCCCATCTTGCAGCAGCCGAACATCCAGGCGTAGCACATGTTGTTACGCACGTCTCCCACAAACACCACTTTGCAGTCCTTCAGGGGCTTGTTCACATGCTCCTCCATGGTCATCATGTCGGCGATGATCTGGGTGGGGTGATCCAGGTCGGTGAGGCCGTTGTACACCGGTACCCCGGCGTGTTTGGCCAGGGTCTCCACAATGGCCTGGTCGTAGCCCCGGTACTCGATGCCGTCAAAGAACCGGCCCAGTACCTTGGCGGTGTCCTCCATGGACTCCTTTTTCCCCATCTGGGAGGAGCCGGGGTCCAGGTAGGTCACTCGGCCGCCCTCTTCCGCCATGGCCACCTCGAAGGAGCAGCGGGTGCGGGTGGAGGTCTTTTCAAAGAGCAGCACGATGTGCTTGCCCTTCAAAGCCTCCCCGTGGAGGCCCATCTGCCGCTTGGCCTTCAGGGAGTGGCCCAGATCCAGCAGGTAGCGGATTTCCTGGGCGTTGAGGTCCATGAGGGTGAGGAAGGATTTGCCTTTTAGATTCACTGCCATCGTTGTTATCTCCTTTGCAAACAGATTAGATTGCGCCCCGCACCAGGGGCATGGTCATACACCGGGGGCCGCCCCGGCCCCGGGACAGCTCGCTGCTGGGGATGGTGAGCACCTCGATGCCTGCGTCCTCCATGACCCGGTTGGTGACATGGTTGCGGGAGTAGGCCACCACCCGCCCCGGGGAGAGGCAGAAGGTGTTGGAGCCGTCGTTCCACTGCTCCCGGGCCGCGTCGATCACCGACCCGCCGCCGCACTTGATGAGGGTGACCGCGTCCAGGTTCAAGTGCTCTTTCAGGATGTTTTCCAGGCTCTCCTCCTCCTCGGTGATGGTGAGGTGTCCGTCCTCCAGCTCCAGCACGAACAGGCGCAGGTGGGAGGAAATGCCCGGGTGCATGGTGAACTTGTCCACGTCCACCATGGTGAACACGGTATCCAGGTGCATGAAGGCCCGATTTTTGGGGATGTCAAAGGCCAGCACCTGAGAAAAGCCCACTTCGGGAGAGAGCAGCCGCTTGGCCAGCTGTTCAATGGCCCAGGGCTGGGTGCGCTGGGAGATGCCAATGGCCACCACCTGGGGGGAGAGGACCAGAAGGTCGCCCCCCTCAATGGAGCTCTCGGCGTTGCGGTCGTAGTACACCGGGGTGTCTTTATACTGGGGATGGTGGGTGAAGATATACTGGGCAAAGAGGGTCTCCCGCCGCCGGGTGACGGTGTGCATGTGATGGATGGTCACCCCGTTTCCCACGGCGGCAAAGGGGTCCCGGGTAAAGTACAGGTTGGGGATGGGGTCCAGCACAAAGGGATAGTCGTCGGCCAGGTAGTCGGTGAGGTTTTTCCGCCCGTACCCCCGCACCTGGGATTTCCGCAGTCCCGCCATCATGGCGGACACCATATTGTGGGTGGACATCGAGAGAAAGCGCTGGGCAATCATGGCGGTGCGTTTCTCCCCCCGCACCCCCGCCTCCCGGATATACTCCAGAACAAACTGCTCCTTGACCTGCTCGTCGGTGAGGGATTCTGAGACCAGATCGGTGAGGTACACCACCTCGGCACCGTTCTCCCGCAGCAGCTGACAGAAGGCGTCGTGTTCCTCCTGGGCGATCTTCAGATAGGGAATGTCGTCAAAGAGCAGCCGTTCCAGATACTCCGGCATCAGGTTTTCCAGCTCCCCGCCGGGTCGGTGGAGCAGCACCCGCTTCAAGGGGCCAATTTCGCTTTTGATGTCAATGGCCGGGTGAGCCATGCAATCACTCCTTTGCGTTCACTTGCATGGTTACTCTGTGCAAAAAGAGAAAAAATATACAAAAAGATCCTGTGACGCTGATTTCAGCATCACAGGATCTTTGCTATGTAAGGGAATGTGTGGGGAATGCGATCAACGCTGCCGACGGCGGCTCACCACCACAGTCACAGTAGCCAGGGCACACACGCATACCACCAGAACCACCCCATACAGGGCCAGATTGCTGTTGTCGCCAGTGGGGGGGACAGAGCTGCTGCCCGCATCCGTCACCACGTTGGCCAGCACATAGGTGCTGAAGTGGGAGAGATTGGCGGTGACAGTGTTGGCGTCCCGGTTGATGGTGATGGGAATGTTCTCCCTGGAGCCGTCCTCCGCCACATAGAACATCTTCAAGTTGTCTGCGGACAGGTTGGCGGGGATTTGGAAGGTGACCTGCATGGCACGGGTGGGCTGAATCGGTTTGCCGTCCCGGGTGGCGGTGAACTCCAGAATGGTCACATGGCTCATGTCAGAGACCAGTTTCTTCAGAGATTGTTCCACACGGGCATATATGTCACCAGTTTCAATGGGGTCTACGGTGATGACCGTGTTGGGGGCAAATACGTCCTGAGCGTTGCTCACAGAGATGGGAACCTTGGAGTTGTTGACCAGCACAACACCTTGCTCAGGCGGTGTATAGTTGGGATCTTCAGCTCCACACACCGTACACACACCGTCCTCATAGTGGTGTCCGGTGGCGGGGATGGCTTCCACACGGGGCTCATCACAGACGGAGCAGGAGTAGCGGATGGAGCCTTCTTCGGTGCAGGTGGCGGGGGTGATGACGGTTCCCTCGTCCCAGGTGTGACCGGTGGCGGGGATTGGCTCGTCATGGGTCTCCTGACAGACAGAGCAGGTATAGCGTATGGTGCCCTCTTCGGTGCAGGTGGCGGGGGTGATGACGGTTCCCTCGTCCCAGGTGTGGCCGGTGGCGGGGATTGGCCCGTCATGGGACTGCTGACAAACAGAGCAGGTATAGCGCATAGTGCCCTCTTCGGTGCAGGTAGCGGGTGTCACCATGGTTCCCTCGTCCCAGGTATGACCGGTGGCGGGGATGGACTGGACATCGGTAACAGCATCGCAGCGGGTACAGTGGATGGACTTGCTGCCCTCTTGGGTGCAGGTGGGAGCCTTGTCCACGGTATATTCCGTTTCCCAGTCGTGTCCGGTGGGGTCAATCCCTCTGTTTTCCGTAAAGCCGCAGGTGGAACAGGTGCGCTTTTCGCTGCCGCTCTGGTCACAACTGGGGGAGCTGACGGGAGTCCACGGACCGAAGGAGTGCCCAGTGGCGGGAATCGCCTCGGTGTAGCTGTGGCTGCACATGGAGCAGGTATAGGTGCGCACACCTTCCTCGGTGCAAGTGGCGGGAGTGGTGACGGAGGCCACATAGTTGTGAGGCAGTTTGGGCAACTCGGTCTGTGCCACAATGACCTGATGGCACACGGAACAGTGGCTGCCCTCCGTCAATCCGGTGTTGGTGCAAGTGGCGGGAACGGCGGGATCGGTCACCGGGGTATGGGGCAACTTGGCAACGGCCTCCGTTTTGGTCTCCCCGCACAGCTGGCAGGTGTAGGTACGCACACCTTCGGTGGTGCAGGTGGCAGGTGTGGTAATTTCACCGTCATCCCATTGATGCTGGCAGGGTGTGATGGTAAACTCCTTGGTCACGGCACCGGTGTAGTTGCCTTTACCGGTGACGGTTAGGGTGGCAGTTCCTACCTGGATGTTATTGGCATAGGTGACAGTGTAGTCCACACCTTCGGTGAGCGTGATCTCGCCCCAAGTGACGGTGACATTCGGGGTAATGGGCTTGCCAGTGTAGGGATAGGAGTTCTGGTCCAGCGTCACGATAAAGGATGTTGCACCGGTGACGGTAACCGAGCAGGTGACCGTCTGACCCAGGATGCTGGCAGAGAGGGTGGCGCTGCCCGCAGACCGGGCGGCCAGCTTGCCGTTTTCCAGTACTTCCACGGCGTTACCGGATGTGACGCTCCAGGTGGGGGAGAGGGTCACATTTACATCAGGGGTATACGCCCAGGTCTCGGTGGTGGTCAGTGTGGCATTTACCGTAGGCAGGGATACTTGATCACCCACGCTCAAGGACAGGGCATCCACAGGGGTGATGGTGACGTCCTGAATCAATTCCGAGGCCACATGGATGGTTACGGTGGTTTCAGAGTTGTTGGGGGTGGTCTCGGTGGTGCTGGGGGTGTAGAGGGTGCCAAACTCTTGCACCCAGAAATTCATACCCTCATACTCCACATGGGCAATGCCGATGCTCCGATTGTTGGAGAGCATATTGCGGCGGTGGCCCTGACCTTCGTACATCTCGGCATCCTCTCTCCAGGCTTTAAAGACTGCCTGGGCGGATGTGTAACCGATGGCGATGTTTTCCGCTGCGCTGGAGTAGGTGACACCCTGCTCCGTATATGCAGTATAGCAGCGGGTGTTGTCGGGCCGGGTGTGGCTGTAATGGAGGATGATTTCCGCAGCGCGCTGCATGGCCACCTGCTCCAGCTTATAGTCGTAGGTGAACGGCTGGAGCTTGCCGGACAAATCTGTTTTGGTTTGGTCGTCCTCATTCCAGTACCATGCCTGGTCGCTGGCGCGGAAGTCGTTGACCAACTGCAACATACCGCGGGCATCCGTCTGCTGGTACGTGACATCCAATTGGACGGCGGTGTTGGTGTTGGCGGCAAAGACCGGAATGCTGCAAGTCACTGCAAACAAAGCGGCCAGGAAGAGCGCCAGACATCTTCGAACAAGTTTTTGCATATTCCATACCTCCTCAGAATTCCTTCCTGGCACCATTGTAGACCTCTCCAATTCTCACGTCAACTAAATAGGAAACATTTTGCTAACAAATTAAGAAAGCATGAACCAAAAACATACCGCCTGTCAAGGCGTATAGCCCTGACAGGCGGTGTATGGGGAGGAAAAGGAATTTATTTTGTGGCCCAGTTGCCGGTGGCGGAGGCGGTGAGGTAGGCGTTGATGAAGCCGTCCAGGTCGCCGTCCATGACTCCGTTGATGTTGGAGGTCTCGTAGGCGGTGCGGTTGTCCTTCACCAGCTGGTAGGGCATGAACACGTAGGAGCGGATCTGGCTGCCCCACTCGATCTTCAGCTGCACGCCCTTGATGTCGGAGATCTTGTCCAGGTGCTCCTGCTCCTTGATCTGGATGAGCTTGGAGCGCAGCATCTTCATACAGGTCTCCCGGTTTTGCAGCTGGCTTCGCTCGGTCTGGCAGGCCACCACCAGCCCCGAGGGCTTGTGGATCAGTCGCACGGCGGAGGAGGTCTTGTTGACGTGCTGGCCGCCGGCGCCGGAGGCGCGGTAGACCTGCATCTCGATGTCCTCGGGACGGATCTCCACTTCCACGCTGTCGTCGATTTCGGGGGTGACCTCCACGGCGGCGAAGGAGGTCTGACGGCGGGCGTTGGCGTCAAAGGGGGAGACGCGTACCAGGCGGTGCACCCCGTGCTCGCTCTTCAAATAGCCGTAGGCGTTCTCGCCGTCGATACGGATGGTGGCGGACTTGATGCCCGCCTCGTCGCCGTCCTGATAGTCCAGAATGGAGTAGGTAAAGCCGTGGCGCTCAGCCCAGCGGGTGTACATGCGGTAGAGCATCTGGGCCCAGTCCTGGGCCTCGGTGCCGCCGGCACCGGCCTGAAGGGAGACAATGGCGGGAGAGGCATCGTACTCGCCGGACAGGAGGGTGGCCAGACGGGCCTCCTCCATGTTGCGGATGAGGCCCTCGAAGCCCTCTTCCACCTCGGGCACCAGGGATTCGTCCTCCTCCTCGTTGCCCATCTCACACATGACCATCAGATCGTCCCAGGTGGACAGACGCTTGGCCTGGGCGTTGATTTTGCCCTCCAGCTGGCTGATGCGCTGCTGAATCTTCCGGGCCTTGTCCACGTTGTCCCAGAACCCGTCCGAGGCGGACTCGGCCTGGAGCATATCCAACTCCCGCTCGGCAGCCTCCAGGTCCAGGGCCTGGCCCAGCTCCTCCAGCTCGGGCTTGAGGTTGTTGAGTTTTACCTTGTATTCGTCAAATTGAAGCATTCTCGTTCATCCTTTAACCGGCCCATGGCCATAATATATCCCGTATATTATATAGAAAGGCGGATGGGTTGTAAAGGGGGGAGATTCCCGTCAAAAAGATGATTTTTGACCCTTAACGCTGGCTGACGATTGGCCCAGCCTGGCCCATGAAGATGAGATCGTCCACGTCGGGGGTAGGGGTGGTGGATTTCGGGGGTGTGCTTTGCAAGAACATGGTATATCGCTCCGTTTCTATGAAATTCTATGGGAGAATGGGCAGTCCCTACCGCCACACTCCCCCGTATACCATGTAGTATATGCAAAGCAGGGTGAAAAGTTGCATGAAATCTGTAGGAAGTTGAGAAAGAGGGAAACCACTCTTGACAAGGTGCGGGCACCTCCATATAATTAACACTGTTAACTAAATGGAGGCGAAGGAACCATGGAATTGGAGTGGACGCAGGTGATGCACTACCAGCAGCAGATGCAGCGGCTCATCCGGCTGCTGCTGCCCCAGAAGTCGGGGCATTTGACGTCCAGTGAGTGGGAGCTGCTGTCCTGGCTGTACCTGAAGCCGGGCCAAAATCGGCCCAACCAGCTCAGCCAGTGCAGCGGGATGAAAAAGGAGGCGGTGAGCCGCTGCCTGAAAAGCCTGTCGGAAAAGGGCTATATCGAAAAGAAGCCCCAGCCCGGGGACGAGCGGGGTTACTGCATGACCCTCACAGAGTTGGGGATGGAAGAGCTGAAAAACCAGTGTGAGGCCAATCTGGACCCCTATTATGATTTGATGCGGGGGATAGGCCCCGACTTTGTGGAGCTTCTGGCCCAGGTGGACCGGGTGGTGTGCCAGGTGGAGGAGGGGAAACAGGTATGAGTGTGTATCAGGGGTTACAGCTGGACCCGGCCATTTTGAAGCAGCACATCCGCAACAGCTCGTCGGCGAAAGAAAAGCGGTATTACTACGCCATCATGGCCGCCCGGTCCCTGCTCATCGTGGCCTTTGCCATCCTGTTCATCGGCGGGCTGTCCCAGATCTTCGGGCAGGAGAACACCCCCATGGCGGTGGTGCTGTTTTGCTGGATGTTGGCCGTCCGCTTTGTAAATTTTGAGTACTGTGTCCGGGACTCCCTGGTGGCCCTGGTGGCGATGCTGGCCATTTTGCTTCTGGCTCCCACCCTGGCCCTGATGGCCCCGCCCGTCCTGCTGTTTGTCCTCCACGGGGTGGCGTTTTTCGCCCTGCTGACCCTCATCAGCCAGCGGCCCGAGCTGGGCAACGGCGGCTTGTGCGGCTTTGCCTATGTGTATCTCACCGGCAACCCGGTGCAGGGGGGGCGCTGCTCCAGCGGGCGGGGCTGGCCCTGGTGGGGTATGGCATCTGTGCCTTCATTCTGGTGAGAAAACACCGGGAGGCCCACAAAGAGGTGCGGTTTACCCATGTGGTGCGGCGGTTTTCCCTTACGTCCCTTGTAAACCTCTGGCAGGTGCGCATGGCGTTGGGGGTGAGCCTGGTGCTCACCCTGGGCAGCGTGTTCCAGGTCCAGCGGTTTATCTGGATGGGGTTTGCCTGCGCCTCTCTGCTGTCCCAATACCCCTATTCCCCCGATACCCGCACCCGGCTGTGGCAGCGCATGGTGGGGGCGGTGGCGGGCTCCGGGGCGTTTTTCCTGTTGTACCTGCTACTTCCCGATGCTCTGCACCCTGTGATGGGGCCTTTGGGCGGGCTGTGCCTGGGCTTTTGCACCGACTATCGGTATAAAACGGCCATGAACTGCTTTGGGGCACTGATGGCGGGCACCGCTATTTACTCCGTACAGGAGGCGGTGGTGCTGCGCATTGTGGACACCCTTCTGGGGGTGCTTTTGGCTATGGTGTTTGCCTGGGTGTTCCACCATCTGGTGGTGGTGCGGGTACTGCCAGAACAAGAGAGAAAAACGGCATAAAAAGGTGATGTGTGTCTTACCAACTTCGCAGAGGGAAACAATCCCCCAGTCACCTGCGGTGACAGCCCCCTTTGCACAAGGGGGGCCTAAGGGCAATGCCGTACCCAACGCCTCCCTTGTGTAAAGGGAGGTGGCCCGGCGTAAGCCGGGGCGGAGGGATTGACAAAGAAACAGGCGGTGCAGCGTTTGCTGCACCGCCGTTTTGGCGTTTTAGTAACTCATTCTGCGGAAATCATATAGTAGTACACGGGCTGACCGCCGCTGAGCAGGGTGATCTCGGCGTTGGGGCACAGGCGCTGGAACAGCTCCAGGGCCTTGCCGGCGGACTCCTCGTCCACGTCCTCGCCGTAGAAGATGTTGATGAACTCGGCATTCTGCTGATTCTCGGCCTGGGCCAGGTTGGTCAGCAGCTCCTCCATGGACTGGGCGGTGCCGAACAGCTGGCCGTCGCTGAGGGCCATATAGTCGCCCTCCTTGATGGCAAAGCCGTCAAAGTCGGAGTTGCGGGCGGCATAGGTCACCTCGCTGGTGTGGACGTTGGCCATGGCATCCTGCATGGCGGTGACGTTGTCCTGCACCTCGCCGTCGGGATCCATCATCAGCATGGCGGAAATGCCCTGGGGCACGGTGCGGGTGGGGATGACCACCACTTCCCGGCCTTCGATGAGGCCCACGCACTGCTGGGCGGCCATGATGATGTTCTTGTTGTTGGGCAGCACGAACACGGTCTCGGCGGGGGTGCGGGCGATCTCCCGCAGGATGTCCTCGGTGGAGGGGTTCATGGTCTGACCGCCGGAGATAATGCCGTCCACGCCCAGGTCCCGGAACACGGAGGCCAGGCCGCCGCCGGCACACACGGCCACCACGCCGTACTTCTTCTCGGCAGGGGCCACGGTGGGCTCTTCCTTCACTTCCTCCAGGATCTCGGTGTGCTGCTCCCGCATGTTCTCGATCTTCACGGTGAGCAGAGCGCCGTAGGTCAGGGCCTCTTCCAGCACCCGGCCGGGGTGGTTGGTGTGGACGTGGACCTTGATGATCTCGTCGTCGTCCACCAGCACCAGGCTGTCACCCATACCATTGAGGAAGGAGCGCAGCAGATCGGGGTCCTTGGTGTTGTCCCGGGAGCAGATGAACTCGGTGCAGTAGCCGAAGGTGATGTCCCCGGTCTCAAAGGAGGCGAAGTCCGCCTTGTCCTTGGCCTGGGGAGCCTCGTCCTCCTCGCCCTGGGGGGCGGGGATGCCTCGCATCTCGTCCAGCATGCCCTGGAGAATGATGAGGTAGCCTTTGCCGCCGGCGTCCACCACGCCCGCCTTTTTCAGCACGGGGTTCTGGTTGATGGTCTCCGCCAGAGCCTCCTGGCCCTGGGCGATGGCGCATTCCAGCACGTGCTCGGCGCTGTTTTGCTCCTGGGCGGCCTCGGCGGCGGCCTTGGCGGACAGGCGGGAGACGGTGAGGATGGTGCCCTCGGCGGGCTTCATCACCGCCTTGTAGGCGGCTGACACGCCCTCGTGGAGGGCGGCAGCCAGCGCCACGCCGTCGGCGGTGTCGTGCTCCTTCAGGGCCTTGGACACGCCCCGGAAGAGCAGGGAGAGAATGACGCCGGAGTTGCCGCGGGCGCCCCGCAGCAGGGCGGAGGCGTTGGTGGCGGCAGCCTGGGCCACCGTGGTGGCGGGCTTCTTCTTGGCCTCGGCGGCAGCAGTGCCGATGGTCAGGGACATATTGGTGCCCGTGTCGCCATCGGGCACGGGGAATACGTTGAGCTCGTTGATGCTCTGCTTCTGGGCATTGATGGAGGCGGCAGCATGGATCACCATGCGTTGAAACAATGCGCCGTCAATGATGTCGATCATAGTTCAGCAAATTCCTTTCTATCAGCTCTGGCTTCAGCCAATGACCATGGAGTCGACGCACACAGATACGCTGCGCACTTCCACACCGGTCAAACGGTTGACGTTGTACTTGACTTCACTTTGGATGGAGCGGCTCACGGCCACCAGGTTCACCCCGTTGTCCACGATGATGTGCAGCTCAATGGACACAGAGTCATCCTCGTGATACACCAGCTTGACGCCCTTGGACATGGATTCCCGGCGGAGCAGGTGGACCAGACCGTCGGTTTTGGAGCGGAAAGCCATGCCCTTCACGCCATAGCAGCTGGTGGCCACAGCACCGGTGATGTTGCTGAATACTTCGCTGGCAATGCGGATGCGGCCCTGTTCAGTTTGTATCTTCATGGAACCCTTCCTTTCTATGGTAAGAGTGGAGTTGCGTGGTGAAAAACATACCTTTAGTTTATACATTGTATTCCATTTGAGAGGAAAAAACAAGTGGAGTTTTTCCCTGCGGACTGGTGAAAGAATGGAAAATTTCATAGAAATTTACCACTTTGTGGTGCAAAGCGTGGAAAACCCCGGGGGTGCAGACAGGTGGAGGGCAGAACGTATGTGAATTTTTTTCAATTCCCATTGTTTTTTGCCCGGAAATCGTGTACACTATGACGTACCGAAACACACACAAGGAGGGACTGAAACATGAAAGTCGTCCGTTTTATTCTCAAGGCAGCTGCTGTGGCCATGGCGGTGAGCGCTGTGGTATGCCTGGTGATGGCCTATTGGGACAAGATCGTGGACACCTTCTACGCCATTGCTGACAAGGTGGAGGAGAAGAAGGCAAATTGCTGCTTCTGTTCCTCCGAGTATGACGATTACGAGGACATCGAGCTGTAAGAGGATAAACAAGGGCCGCTGACGTGTCAGCGGCCCTTTTCGTGCTCCTAGGACATGCAAGAACGCCCGCTGCCAAAAGGCAACGGGCGTTCTTGTTTGCTTTAGAAGGGTACGCTGGAGGAATTACTCCTCATCCCGGCCCTTGCTGCGGTAGACGCACACGCCGTGACCTTCAGCCAGTTTCCGGAGCGGGACTCCGCCACGGTGGCACGGATGGCCTTGGCCTGGACGGAATCGAAGTTCACGGCGATGGAGCCGTCCACAAAGTCATCGCTGTCCACGGTGCCCACGCTGATCCAGTTGCCATCGGCGTCCTGGTACTCCAGGTTCAGCTTGCCCTTCATAGCGTCGCCATCGGAAGTGGTGGCAAACTCCATGCGGTCGATGTTGGTCACAGCGTCATAGGTGACGGTGAGGCTGGTGCCCTTGGCCTGGCTGGTGAGCCAGACGAAGGTGGTGTTGTTGTAGTCGTTGATGTTGCCGGTGGGGTAGTTATTGGGCTCCCAGAATTGGGTGCTGGAGGTCACCGAGGCGATGCCCACCACCTGGGCGGTGATGGATACCTGGGTGAGGTCCACGGAGACTTCCTGGGCGGTGTCGTTCATCAGGCGCAGGTACCGGGCCTGGGCGCCGGAGGCGAAGTCGCTCCAGGACTTGCCATCCAGGGAGATCTGGACCTTGGAGGTGTCCAGGCCGTCCACCGTGCCCAGGGTAATCAGCTGGGCCAGATCGAACTGGACATAGGAGCCGGACGTGAGGGTCACGGTCTCCCCATCGGTGACGGTGAAGATGTTGCCTGCCTTGGCCATGGCCCAGCCCTCCACGTTGGTGTTGGTGAAGGCGAAGGGGCCGGGGGCCTCAGAGAAGAAGGACTGGCTGGCCTGGGTCATGATGGAGCGGGCAAAGGGCAGAATGTAGGTAGCACCGGGGTTGACGATGTAGGTGCTGATGGTCTGGCTGGTGCCCTGGCCCTCCAGGCTCTCGGTCTTGTACTTGTCCAGGGTGTCAATGCCGTTGGTGAGGTAGATGGCATTCATCAGGTGGTCAAACCGCTGGCTCTCCTCCCCGTGCAGGGCCTGGAGGGAGTCGATGATGATCTGACACATGTCGTTGAGGCGGTACACCCAGGGGCGAATCTCCTTTTCCAGGTTGACCAGCTTCTGGTTGTCGCTGTCCTTGAGGGTGAGGATGAGCTGGCAGGCGTCCACGATGCACTGCATCTCGTCCACCACATCCTGGTACTTGGTGGGATCGCTCTTGTAGGCGTTGAACAGGTCGTTGATGCTGGTGTGGTCCTGGCTCTTGGCCGCATGGCTGGCAAACAGCCGCAGGGCGTTTTGCAGCTGGGCCTCCGCCTGGGTGCGGATGAAGTCCCAGGAGTTGTTGTACACTTCCATCTCATAGATGGACACGCAGGTCCAGATGTCGGAGAAGTTCTCGGTGACGAGCACCCGGACATAGCGGGCAGTGACAGCGTCAAAGGTCAGGGTGCGGGTTTCGCTGGGCTGGCCGTCGGTGACGGTGGCCACGTCCGCCCAGTCGGTGCCGTTGTCCGAGGTCTGGATCTGGTAGGCCTTACCGCCGGACTTCTCCCAGAACAGGCGCACGCAGTTGAAGGTGGTGGGGGCGCCGAAGTCCAGGCGCAGCCACTGGGGATTTTCCCCATCGAGGGTTCCGCTGGACCAGCGGGTGGACAGGTCGCCATCGTTGGCTTTCTCCTGGCTGAATCCGGAGGTCTCATTGGCGGAAGAGGCGGCCGTGGCGTTGAGGGCCAGGTTGGCGTTGTCCTGGCCGGGCTGGGTCTTCACCACGCCGTTGAGGCCGTAGATCTCCCGGATGGGGGACCAGCCGCCGGGGGAGTTGTCGGTGAACAGAAGCTTGACGTATTTGGCCCCGTCGGGGTTGGCAAAGAGCACCTCATGGGTGCGCACATCCCCGTCCTTGGTGATCTGGTCGGAGGTGAGGGTGGCCACAGGGCTGGTGCCGAAGGTGGTGCCGTCGGTGGACAGGTACACCGCTACCGGGGCGGTGAGCTTGTCCCCGTTGCTGCCCGAGAGGATGCGCAGCCCGGTGGGGGCCTGAGCATACTCCACGGTGATGGACTTGCCCTGCAGATCGGTGGTGTTGCTGACGTTGGCCATGGTGTCCTCGCTGCCGTCAATGGCCTTGTCCAGGTTCAGGTCCTCCCCGTTGAGGGACTCCCGCAGCCCCTCGTGGGAGATGGCTGCGCCCTGTACGGTGGTGTACTCCTCCATGATGGAGTAGGCAGGGGTGGACAGGCACATGGCAAAGGCCAGCACCAGCGCACACAGTTTCTTTGAGAGTTTATGCATGGTTGTACCTCCTCCTATTCTCCTGGTGGGCACATAAGGACAGGAATTGTGTGGGGGTGGGCTCCCTCCTTTCCAAACACGGGGTACGGAGCAAAAAACCAGACCACACCGAGGAAGGGGGGTCCTCCATCAGCGTATCTGGTTCTCTCCATACAAAAAAACGACCCTTCTTTGTGTTTACTTTCCTTGGGTATACCACGAAAAGTGGCGAAAGTAAGCAAAAGAAGGGTTGTTAGATGTTATGAAACTATATGGAATGAATTGTCCGAGTTGTCTAAACCTGTGCCAGCCGGGCAAACACCGCCTTGGCCAGCTCGCCGCGGGGCAGGGAGCGGTTCAAAAAATACTCCAGAGAGAAGATGGCCTGATACACCAGCATGGGCAGGCCGTTGCAGGTGTTCAGTCCCCGGGCCTGGGCCTGCTGGAGCAGTTGGGTCTGGGCGGGGTAATAGATCAGGTCCATCACCCCGGCATCCCGGGGCAGGACATCCAGGAAGGAGAAGTCCTCAAACTGGTGGGGGCAGTCGTTCATGCCCAGGTTGGTGCAGTTGATGACCAGCTGGGACTGGCTGCACAGCCGGGCCAGGGTATCGAGGTCAAACCCTGCGGGGGCCAGGACCCCGGTGGGGTCCAACTGGCACAGCTGCTGGGCCTTGGACAGGGTGCGGTTGCACACCCAGATGCGCTCCGCTCCCGCCTGGGCCAGGCGCAGGGCCACCGCCCGGGCGGCGCCTCCCGCCCCCAGCAGCACCACTTGCCGGGCCGGCCACATGCCGGAATAGACCAGGGATTCCAGGCAGCCGTCCCCATCGGTGTTGTGTCCCACCCATTTCCCGTCCCGCAGACAGACGGTGTTGACCGCTCCATACCGCTGCACTTCCTCCCCCAGTTCATCCATCAGGGGCACCAGGTCCTCCTTGTGGGGCATGGTGGAATTGAAACCGGTGACCTGGTTGGCCGCAGCAAAGGCCAGATACTGGGCCACATCCCCCTTTTTCACCAGGTGGGGCGTATAGGGGATGTCCAGACCCAGATAGTCCAGCATGGTGGTCTGGATGATGGGGGATTTGGAGTGAGCGATGGGATCTCCAATGACTTGCAGCATCGTTATTGCCCTCCTTTGAGGAAATAGTCCATGGCCCGCAGGTAACCCTCGAAGCCCAGACCGTAGATCTGGCCCACACAGGCCTCGGCGGTGACAGACCCGGAGCGATAGGGCTCCCGGGCGTGGACGTTGCCGATATGTACCTCAAAGGCGGGAATATCCACCCCTTGGATGGCCTCTGCAATGGCATAGCTGTAATGGGCGTAGGCGCCGGGGTTGATGACGATGGCATCATACACCCCGTCGGCGGCGTGAATCTGGTCGATGATGGCGCCCTCGTGATTGGATTGGAAACAGGTGGCGGTGGAGTTGTGTTCGGTGGCGTACCGCTGAATCATGGCGCACAGGGAGGCGTAGCTCTCATGGTTGTACAGCCCCAGGTTGCGCTTGCCCAGCAGGTTCAGGTTGGGGCCGTTGATGATGAGAAACTTCTTGCCCAGCTCGGAGATTTTCTCCAGAATTTCCGCAACCGTCTCCTCCGGTGTGGAAAAGTCGTGGATGACCACGTCGGCGGCGGTGAGATAGTGGGGCATCCGGTGGTTGTGCCGGGCCACAAAGGCCTGGTGCCCGTCCTGGGCCAGGGGGCGGTCCTTGGTGTCCAGCGTGGCACAGATCTCCTCAATGGGACGGTCCAGAAAGACCAAAATGCCGTTGCGGCGCAGGGAGACCACATTGTTTCGGGAGAGCACTGCCCCGCCTCCGGTGGCGATGACAAGACCCTCTTGGTTGCTGAGCTGTTCCAGCACTTGGCTCTCCAGAGAGCGGAAGCCCCGCTCTCCATCCTGGGCAAAGATTTCCGAGATGGTCCGCCCGGTATGTCCCTCCATGAGCTCGTCACAGTCCACAAAGGGACGCCCCAGCTGCTGGGCCAAAAGACGTCCGGCGGTGGTTTTTCCACAGCCCATCATACCAATGAGGATAATGTTCTTCATGGTTATTCCTCCAAATTAGACACAAAGTTGCCCAAAACCCGGAAGTCTCCGGTGGTTTGGGACAGTTCGTGGAGCACGTCGGCGATCTCCGGGGTATTGAGGTTTCCGGTGAACTCCAAAAAGAACATGTACTCCCAGCTGTGCCGGGGCAGGGGCCGGGACTCCAGCTTGACCATGTTCAGCCCGTGGACGGCGAAAATGGTGAGAATCTCGTGGAGAGAGCCGGCTTCGTGGGGGAGGAGAAAGACGGTACTGATCTTGTCCGCACCATCCCGCAGCTCCATGCGGGGGGAGACCACCACAAAGCGGGTGGTGTTGTGGGGGTTGTCGTTGGTGGGGCAGGCCAGGATGTTCAGCCCGTAGAGCTTGGCGGCCCGGGCCGAGCACAGCGCCGCCCGGGTTAGGTCTCCGCTGGCGGCCACCATCTGGGCCGAGCCAGCGGTGTCCCACTGGGGGACCTGTTTCCAGGTGGGATGCTGGCTTAAGAACTTGGCGCTTTGCAGCAGGCCCTGCTCGTGGGAGTAGATGTGGGTGATGGTGTCCATGGTGGCCCCAGGCAGAGCCATGAGGCAGTGGTCCACCTTTACCGTGGTCTCACCCACCAGGAAGAAATCGTATTGGGCCAGCAGGTCGTAGATCTGGCGGATGGCTCCGGTGGAGCTGTTTTCAATGGGGAGCACGGCGTAGTCCGCCTTGCCCTCCTTCAGGGCCACGAAAGCATCCTCAAACTGGGGCAGCCCGGTGGCCTGGACCTCTTCGCCGAAGAAGTTGACACAGGCCTGTTCACTGTATGCGCCGCCCACGCCCTGGAACACCACCCGAGGGTGTTCCACCGGGGTGCGTACCCCGGACAGGGCCTGGACAAACCGGGGCAAGCCGGGATTGTCCGCCCGTTCCCGGGTCAGATCCCGCTGTTGGCGGCGGGAGATGGACATGAGGGTCTGAAACAGGGTGGTGACGCCGGGGCGCAGGTCCCCGTCCACCAGCCGGGCCTTGTCCTGCAATACCTGCCGCTCCCGCACGGCGTCCAACACGGGGATGCCACGCTCCAGCTTGTACTGGCCCACCTGGGCGGTGACGGCCATGCGCTGGCGGAACAGCTCCACCATTTGGCGGTCAATGCGGTCGATTTCTTCTCTATACTGCTGCAATTCTTCCATGGGAATGGCCTCCAAACTTCGAAATCAGCCTCCCTTGTGTAAAGGGAGGTGGCCCGGCGTTAGCCGGGTCGGAGGGATTGTCTGTCACCTGGCCTGGGTCAACCCCTCAGTCAGCCCTACGGGCTGCCAGCTCCCCTTGCACAGGGGAGCCTTTTGTCGAGCCCTCCAGTTCGTGTCCAATGTTTCACGCTTCACTTCTCTCGCCGTCCCGGCCAAAAATCAAATTCCCAGCAGCTGGCAGGCGGCCAGGGCTGCAGCGGCTTCAATGACAGGAACCGCCCGGGGAACCACGCAGGGGTCGTGCCGCCCCTGTAAGGTCAGCTCCGCATTTTCCATGCGGCTCATATCGATGGTAAATTGGGTGCGGGAGATGGAGGGGGTGGGACGCATGGTCACCTCAAACACCAGGGGCATGCCGTTGGTGATGCCGCCGTTGATGCCGCCGGCACAGTTCTGCTCCGCCCCCACCTGGCCGTGTTCATCCACGTACAGGGGGTCGTTGGCCTCGGAGCCCCGCATGAGGGAGAAGGCGGTGCCAGCGCCGAAGGCCACCGCCTTCACCGCCGGGACGGCAAACAGGTACTGGGAGAAGATGCCCTCGGCGTTCTCCCCAAAGTCAGGGGAGCCGTATCCGGCGGGGAGCCCGAACACCCCGCACTCAATGGACCCACCCACCGAGTCCTGCTCTTCCTTGGCCTCCAAAATGGCCTCCTGCATCTCGGCGCCCTTCTCATCATTCAGAACCGGAAACTCCTTGTCCGCCACACCCTTCAGGGTGTCCCAGTCCTCCAGAGCCTCGTCGTTGACACCGTAGATGGAGCTGATGTGGGCCCCCACATAGATGTTTCGCTGGGCCAGAATCTGCTTGGCAATGGCCCCGGCAAACACCAGAGGGGCGGTGAGCCGTCCGGAGAAGTGTCCGCCGCCCCGGTAGTCGTTAAAGCCCTGGTAGCGGACGTGGGCGGGATAGTCGGCGTGGCCGGGCCGGGCCAGGTCACGAGTGCGGCTGTAATCGGCCGAGCGGGTGTCGGTGTTGGCAATCATGGCGCACAGAGGGGAGCCGGTGGTCTTGCCCTCAAACACTCCGGAGAGCACCTGCACCTGGTCGGCCTCCTTCCGGGCGGTGGCTAAGGGGGACTTGCCGGGGGCCCGGCGGGCCATGTCTGTTTGGATGGCATTCCAGTCCAGCTCCAGCCCGGCGGGCACTCCGGTGAGGGTGACCCCGATGGCAGGGCCGTGGGATTCGCCGAAAATGGTATAGTTCATAGGTTATCCTCGCTTTTTGTAATGGTTCCACCCAGCTGCTGGTAGACCTCCCAGAAGTCGGGGAAGGATTTGGCCACGCACTGGGCCCCCGTCAGGGTGATGGGAGACACGCACCGGGTGGCGGCCATGGCCGCCATCATGGCGATGCGGTGGTCGTTGTGACAGGGGACGGTGACGCCCCCGGCAAACTGGGGCACGCCCCGAATGGTCAGCCCCTCGGAGAGCTCTTCCACCTGGGCGCCCAGGGCGGTGAGTACCTGGGAGGTGGTGGCCAGGCGGTCGCTCTCCTTGATGCGCAGCCGGGCCGCCCCCACGATGTGGCAGGTCTTTCCCGCCATGCCAGCGGCCAGAGCGGCCAGAGGGGGCACCAGGTCGGGGCACTGGCTCACGTCCAGGGTGATGTCTGCCTCCGGCCCGGTGAGCTGTTCATAGAAGGAGACGATGCGCCGATCTCCCTGGGGAGAGTGGGGGTCCAGGCCTTGGATGTTCAGGTCATTGCCCAGCCCCAGCCCGGCGTAGAAGAAGCCCGCCTGGGACCAGTCCGCCTCCACGCTGCCCCGGATGGGGGAATAGCGCTGCCCTCCGGGAATGGTGTACCCGTCCAGGGTGATGCCCGCCTGGGTCAGAGCCTGCCGGGTCATGGCCACGTAGTCCTCCGACTCCAGGGGAGAGGTGAGGGTGATGGTGGAGGTGCCCTCCACCAGAGGCAGGGCGTACAGCAGGCCGGTGACGAACTGGCTGGACACGTTGCCGGGGAGGGGGTAGTCTCCGGCGGGAAGCTGGCCCTGGACCGTGAGTACCCCGTTTTCCAGGGAGTAAGAGATGCCCTTGGCATCGAAGAGGTCAAAATAGGGCTTCTGGGGCCGCTCCATCAGCCGTCCCTGTCCGGTAAACACCCCGCCTCCCGCCACCGCCAGAGCGATGGGGATGAGAAAGCGCAGGGTGGAGCCGGACTCCCCGCAGTCCAGGCGGGGAAGTGGGGAAACGGGGCGGTTCATGGTGAGGCCCTGCACCGTCAGGGTGGACCCGGACCAGGTGAAGGTGGCGCCCAGGGCCTCCATGCACCGGATGGTGGCCAGAATGTCCTGGGAGCGGGCCACGTTGTGGAGCACGCTCTCTCCCCCTGCCAGGGCGGCGGCAATGATGAGCCGATGGGCCTGGCTTTTGGAGGGGGGCGGGGTGACGGGGCCGTGGAGTGTGGTAGGGGTAATGGTGACGTTCATAGAAATACCTCGTTACAGCATGGCCAGCAGCTGCTGTTTTGGAATGGGATAGGCCACGGCGTGGCCAGGTCGGTCCAGGAGAATGAGGGAGATGGAGGAGCCAGCCCCCTTTTTGTCCAGGCCGATGGCGGCCTCATACTCCTGCGGGGAGCAGGGAATGGCGGTGGGCAGACCGAAGGCGGAGACCAGCCGGGCGATGGAGCCGGACAGGTGGGCGGGGGTGAGCCCCAGGGCGGTGCCCAGCTCAGCCGCCCGCACCATCCCGGCGGCCACAGCCTGGCCGTGGGTGTAAGTGGAGTAGTGCCCGGCCAGCTCGTAGGCGTGGCCCAGAGTGTGGCCAAAGTTGAGAATCATCCGCCGTCCCGTGTCCAGCTCGTCCTCGGCTACCACCTCTGCCTTGATGTGGCAGCAGGTGTAGAGCACCTGGCCGATGTGGGCCATGATGGAGGCGCGGGAGAGGTTTTGGCTCAAAAACTCCAGGAAGGCATCGTCTGCAATGCATCCGTACTTGATGACCTCCGCCATGCCGTCGGCAAAGGTCTCGTCGGGCAGGGTGTTCAGGGTATTGGGGTCCATGAGCACCAGCCGGGGCTGATAGAAGGCCCCTGCCAGGTTCTTTCCCTCGGGCAGGTCGATGGCCACCTTGCCCCCCACCGAGGAGTCCACCTGTGAGAGCAGGGTGGTGGGGATCTGAATGAGGGCCACCCCCCGCAGAATGGTGGCGGCGGCAAAGCCCGCCAGATCCCCCACGACGCCGCCCCCCAGGGCCACCACGCAGTCGGTGCGGGTCAGGCCAAAGCGGGCGAAGCCGCCCCATAGCTGGGAAAGCTGCTGGGCGTTTTTGCTGGCCTCTCCGGCGGGGACCACGAAGGTCTCCACCTGGAACCCCGCCTGGGTGAGGCTGTCCACCACGGTTTGGCCGTACAGCGGGGCCACGTTGGTGTCGGTGACCAGGGCGGCCTTGCGGCAGCGGGGGAGCAGGGATCGGATGTAGCCCCCGGAGCCGGGGAGCAGGCCGGATTGAATGAGCAGGTTGTACTCCCGTCCGGGGAGGGGGACTGTGAGGGTGCGCATGGGGAAATTCTCCTCTCAGAGTTTGTCTAGCGCTTGGGCCAGGGTGTCCAAGAAGGCATCCTCCCCCAAGGTGTTGATTTTGAAGAACATGGCCTGGCTGCCGCCGGCGGTGATGGCAGTGAGGTGAAGCTGGTTGTCCAGACCCGTGAGCAAAAAACACAAGGCCACCCGGTTGTTGCCCATGGCGCTGTACCGTTCATACATACGTATGGCACAGTGGGTATCTCCCATCATGTAGTCGTTTCCATTTTCATAGGAGGCGGACATGCTGCCTTCCAAAATGGCATTGTGCAGGGTGTGAAGAACCTCGTAAAAGTCTCCGTTGAGGGTGCGTTCCAACATGGCCATGATTCCAAGCTCCTCTCTGTATTTGAATTTAGGTCAAAGTCTTGCCCATCAACTCCACCAGGGGAGTCACCTTATCCATGAGGCGGCGGAACTTCTCGGGGGTCAGGGACTGCTGTCCGTCGCACAGAGCGCAGGCGGGGTTGTTGTGTACTTCGATCATCAGGCCATCGGCGCCCACAGCGGCGGCGGCCATGGCCAGAGGCTCCACCATCCAGTACATGCCGGCGGCGTGGGAGGGGTCTACCACGATGGGCAGGTGGCTCATGCGGCGGATGGCGGGGATAGCGGACAGATCCAGGGTGTTGCGGGTGTAGGTCTCAAAGGTGCGCACGCCCCGCTCACACAGGATGACATTTTCATTGCCGGAAGCCATGATGTACTCAGCCGACATGATCCACTCCTCGTAGGTGTTGGCCAGGCCCCGCTTGAGCAAAATGGGCTTGGACATCTTGCCCACCTCTTTGAGCAGATCAAAGTTCTGCATGTTCCGGGCGCCGATCTGCACCACATCCACCTTTTCCTCGAACAGCTCGCAGTACTTGGGACTCATCAGCTCGGTGACAATGGGAAGTCCGGTCTCTGCCTTGGCCTCCAGCAGCAGATCCAGGCCGGGTGTGCCCATGCCCTGGAAGGCGTAGGGGGAGGTGCGAGGCTTGAAGGCGCCGCCTCGCAGCAGGGAGGCTCCGGAGGCCTTCACGGACTGGGCCACGTCGATGATCTGCTCCCGGCTCTCCACCGAGCAGGGCCCGGCGATGACGGTGAATCCGCCCCCACCGATGACGGCATCCCCAACCCGCACGGCGCTGTCCTCGGGGTGGAACTTGCGGTTGGCCTTTTTGTAAGGCTCCTGCACCCGCATCACCCGATCCACGTCGTCGTGAATGGTGATCTTATCCTGGTCGATGCGGGAGGTGTCTCCCACCAGACCCAGAATGGAGCAGCCCACGCCTTTGGTGATGCTCACCCGTACTTCCGGATGGTCTGTCTCCAGCTGGTGGGCCAGAGCCTGGATGGTATCCTGGGTGGCAGAGGGTTTCATAACAATAACCATGGTAAATCCTTCCTTTCAGTGTGGCGAGATAAAATAAAAAATCGCCCATTGACTGCCACATGCGTCAATGAGCGTTCCGTTTCGGTATGTTCGATTCTGCCCCCATAAGCTGGGTGCAAAATGCCTCACTCATATGCCGCATTGATCCATGACAAAATAGCCGTACCCGGTAAATCGAGTAAAGCCATAATAAGCCATGAAGTTGTGGGCGGAAGTGTAGGTCATCGCTGCAAACCTCGCTTTATGAAGTGAGGTCATTATATCCCAACGAGTGGGAAAATGCAAGCCTTTTTTTTCTGATGCACTAAAGTGGAAAAGATGTGGGCATTGACAAGGGGGCGTGGGGGGAATAGGATAACAGCAAAGACCATAGGAGGAAACTGCATATGGAACATCAAGTGGAAGTGCTGGCAGTGGGTACCGAGCTGCTGCTGGGCAACACCTTAAATACCAATGCCCGGGATCTAAGCCGTCTTTTGTCGGGCATGGGGCTGAACGTGTACCACCACACGGTGGTGGGAGACAACCCCGGACGGCTGGAACAGGCCGTGGAGGTGGCGAAAAGCCGGGCGGACGTGATCATCACCACCGGAGGGCTGGGACCCACCTGTGACGACCTGACCAAAAAAGTGGTGGCCCAGGCCTTTGGACTGCCGTTGGAGTACCACCCGGAATGTGAGCAGAGCATTCGGGACTACTTTGCCAAGTCCGGGCGCACCATGACGGACAACAACCTCCAGCAGGCGGATCTGCCAAAGGGGTGCACGGTGCTGGAAAACCGCTGGGGCACCGCTCCCGGGTGCGCCTTCTGTGTGGACGGGGTCCATGTGGTGATGCTCCCCGGCCCGCCCCGGGAGTGCATCCCCATGTTCCGGGAAGAAGCGGCTGCCTATCTGGCCCAGCTCACCCAGGGTGTCATCCACTCCCGCACCTTGCGCATCTTCGGCCTGGGCGAGTCGGGGGTGGAGCAGCTGCTGCGGGACAAGATGAACGCTTTGACCAATCCCACCCTGGCCCCCTACGCCAAGGAGGGAGAGGTGGAGCTGCGCATCACCGCCAAGGCGGAAACGGTGGAGCAGGCCAAGGAAATGATCGCCCCGGTGGAACAGGAGGTCCGGGACATCCTGGGGGACCAGATCTACGGGGCAGACGTGTCCTCTCTGGAAGAGGTAGTGGTGCCCATGCTGGCCCAGAAGGGCCTGACTCTGGGCACGGCCGAGAGCTGCACCGGGGGCCTCATCGCCAAGCGGATTACCGATGTGCCCGGGGCCTCGGCGGTGCTGCGGGGCGGTGTGGTGAGCTACACCAACCAGGTGAAGGCCAACGTGCTGGGGGTGTCTCAGGAGCTGCTGGACACCCAGGGGGCGGTGTGCGCTGAGGTGGCCCGGCAGATGGCCCAGGGGGCCCGGAAGGCGCTGGGGTGTGACCTGGCGGTGTCCACCACCGGAGTGGCAGGCCCGGACGGCGATGACCGGGGCAACCCGGTGGGGCTGGTGTATGTGGCTCTGGCCACCCCAGAGGGGTGTGAGGCGGTGGAGCTGCATCTGGGAGGCGCGGCCCAGCGCCGGGACCGGGTGCGGACCCTGGCGGCCAATCATGCCTTGGATTTGGTGCGGCGGTACTGCGCCAAAGCATAAAAAGCGCAAAAAGGCCCTGTGCAGTCTCAAGCTGCACAGGGCTTTCTTCATGTGGGGGAGGTTTTGCCGGTGTGTGCCATGACCAGGATATCCCCTGGCTGAATCACGGTGCTCCCGGTGGGGATGAGGGTGTCGATGCCCCGCTTGATGAGGATCACCCGCTGGGCGTTGGCCTGGGGAATCTGGGACAGGGGGCAGTTGGCGAAGCGGTGGTTGCGCTCCACCACCAGTTCAAACAGGGCCAGGTGCTCCCGGTCCTCGAAGCTGCGGGCGGCCAGCACCAGCAGATCGCCTGGCTCCAGCACCGTGTTCCCCGTGGGCACCTCCACCTCCTCTTTTCCCCGCACGATCATGGCCACCAGCAGGTCTGGGGGCAGGCGCAGCTGGGACAGGGCTTGGCCGCACCAGGGGTGGGCGGGGTCTATGTGAAGCTTGATGAAGTGGATGTCGCTGTCCTCCTGGTAGTCGGTGAAGGTGTGGCGCACGTCGGCGGTGGGGTCGATCATGGCCAGCCGCTGTGCCACGGCGGGCAGCAGCGTGCCCTGGATGGAGATGGACAGCAGCACCATACAGAACACCAGGTTGAACAGGTTGTAGGTGGTCTCCACTCCACTGAGCACCGCCGCAATGGCAAACACGATGGAGGCGGCCCCTCGCAGGCCGGACCAGGCCACCAGGAGGATTTGCCGGGGAGAGGCCCGGAACGGGGCCAGCAGTACCCCGGTGACCAGGGGACGGGCCACAAAGGTGAGGGCCAGCATCAGCCCCAGGGCGGGGAGGATGACGCCGGGCAGCTGGGCCGGAGTTACCAGCAGGCCCAGCAGGAAGAAGATGAGCACCTGGGAGACGTGGGTGAGCACGTCAAAGAAGTACACCAGGTACTTTTTCTGCGGCAGAGGGGAGTTTCCAATCCAGATGCCGCACAGATACACGCTGAGGTAGCCGTTGCCCCCCAGCGCTGTGGGCAGGGCATAGGACAGGAGCATCACGGAGATGAGAAAGACGGTGTGGCTCTGCTGGGAGGGGAGCAGGTGCTGGTGGAGCAGCTTCACCGCCAGCCAGCCCAGCGCCCCACCGCAGGCCAGACCCACCAGCAGCTGTTGGGCCAGCAGCAGGGGAATGGACACGGACTGACCGGCCAGCAGGGAAATGGCCACGGTGGTGAGCATATAGGACATGGGGTCGTTGGAGCCGGACTCCAGCTCCAGCAGGGAGTCGGTGTGGTATTTCAAAGCCAGGTTTTTGGAGCGCAGGATGCTGAACACCGAGGCGGCATCGGTGGAGGAGATGACCGCCCCCACCAAAAAGCATTGCAGCCAGGGCAAACCCAGGGCGTAATGGGCAAACAGGGCCACCACCCCGGCGGTGCCCGCCACGCCCACGGTGGACAGCAGCACCGAGGGGGCCAGCACCGGACGGGCGGCCTTGAGATTGGTGCCGAATCCGCCGTAGAACATGATAAACACCAGACACACCGAACAGATGGCGTTGACGCCGATGTAGTCGTCAAAGGAGATGTGCAGCAGACCGTTTTCCCCGAAGAGCATACCCAGGGCAATGAAGATAAGCAGAGAGGGGACGGGAATCTTCTCCAAAAAGCGGTTGAGGAGGATGCAGATGAGGATGACAGAACCCATCAGCAGCAGAGATTCGTTCATGAGATCACCCACCTTTCCAGAATGTTGGGGGTCCTGGGACCGGAAAAGTAAAAAGAAGGTATACCCAAACGGGCACATCTCCACGGGGTCCCCGCAAAGCGGGGCGGCGCAAGTGCGCCGTACAAGTGTTTTCGCCTGGGGCGAAAACCTTGGCACAGCCGGAATTGACTTCCGGCGAGCATTGAAATCACTTACGGATACCAAAAAAGAAGGTCTGACCCGGGGTCAGACCTTCTTTTTTGGAGCGAGTGACGAGGCTCGAACTCGCTACCTCCACCTTGGCAAGGTGGCGCTCTACCAGATGAGCTACACTCGCAACGACAAAGGGTATGATACCAGA
>CALWXL010000010.1 GCA_944385485.1 uncultured Oscillospiraceae bacterium | reverse complement strand
GGTGCTCGCTTACCAGCTTGCCGATCTCCTGGGCCACCTGGTCCGCCTTCCGGCTGTGAATCACCGTGGTGAATCCCGCCAGCATCCCTAAGGCATCGGAAATGGCCACCCCGGTCCGGGCGTCTCCGTAGTCCACCGCCATCACTCGCATAGGTTCGTCCTCCTGATTATTTGGTAACGTGATTATAAAGGATAAATTTTCTCTTGACAACCCCTCACCCCTGTGATATGCTGGATGCACCTGTGAGCAGGGCTTTCTTTTTGTGCGCATTTTTACGGGATGAACACAAAAACCCTCTCCCCTTTTTCCTAGGGTCACAGGGAGGCAAAGGCCGGTTTCCCGTAGCAGATGTAGGGTGCCCCGGCACCCTTTTGAAGCGCTGGAATTGGCCATGGCCGTTCCGGCGTTTTTTGTTGCCGGGCGGCAAATTCAAAAGGAGGTGCCGAGAATGGCGAAAGCCGGTAGCCGTGTGAAGATTACCCTGCGTTGTTCTGAGTGCAAGCAGCGTAACTACAACACCAACAAAAACAAGCGCAACACCACTGAGCGTCTGGAGCTCAACAAGTACTGCCCCTTCTGCAGAAAGCACACTCTGCACACCGAAACCAAGTAATGAGCCTTCGCTCAAAGAAAGAAGGGTACACCAATGTCTGAACGGAACAAGCGAGATGAGGTCATCTCCGGCAAGGAGTCCGTAAGCTCCACTGCCGACAAGAAGGCCAAGGCTGCTGCGAAGAAGAAGGACAAGAAGCAGAACCCTCTCTCCCGCTGGCTGAAGGATCTGAAGGGTGAGCTGAAGAAGGTCACTTGGCCTTCCGGCAAAGATACCCTGAAAAACGTGGGCACC
This sequence comes from uncultured Oscillospiraceae bacterium, assembly GCA_944385485.1. Lineage (GTDB taxonomy): Bacteria > Bacillota > Clostridia > Oscillospirales > Oscillospiraceae > Enterenecus. Next base: position 32,459 of record CALWXL010000010.1, on the reverse strand, counting down.
GTCATCGTCTGCGTGGTCTTGGTTGGCGTGTTCATCTGGGTTTTTGACTTCCTTGCCCGCCAAGTGGTTGAGGCTCTTCTCAACCTCTTCGCATAAGAGGTCACAACAATGGCTGAGGAAATGAAATGGTACGTGGCCCACACCTACTCCGGCTATGAGAACACCGTAGCCGTCTCCATTGAGCAGGCTGTGGAGAACCGCAACATGCACGACGTCATTGCCGAGGTTTCCATCCCCATGGAGACCGTCACCGAAATCACCGACAACGGCCCCAAGACCGTGGAGCGCAAAGTGTTCCCCGGTTACGTGCTGGTCAAGATGGTCATGACCGATGAGACCTGGCATCTGGTGCGCAACATCCGTGGTGTCACCGGATTCGTGGGCTCCGCCAACAAGGCCATTCCCCTCACCGATGAGGAGATCGCCGCCTTGGGTGTGGAGAAGCGTGAGGTCATGGTGTCTTACAACGTGGGTGACAACGTGAAAATCACCGATGGTGCCCTGGAATCTTTCATTGGCACCGTGGAGGAAATCGACACCGAGCGCAGCAAGGTTCGGGTTGTGGTTTCCATGTTCGGACGGGAGACCCCCGTCGAGCTGGAACTGGACCAGGTCGAGCCTCTCAACTGACGGGTATTCCCGTCGCAAACCGTGGGAGGAGCCCCAGAAGGCTCCGTCACCACCACATTTTATGTAGGAGGTGCTGTTTCAAATGGCACAGAAAGTTACTGGATATGTAAAGCTTCAGATCCCCGCCGGTCAGGCAACTCCCGCCCCCCCTGTTGGTCCTGCCCTGGGTCAGCACGGCGTGAACATCGCCGCGTTCACCAAGGAGTTCAACGAGCGCACCAAGAAGGACATGGGCCTGATCATCCCCGTGGTCATCACCGTGTATGCTGACCGTTCCTTCACCTTTATCACCAAGACTCCTCCCGCCCCCGTGCTCATCAAGAAGGCCTGCGGCATTGAGTCCGGCTCCGGCGTGCCCAACAAGACCAAGGTGGCTACCCTGAGCAAGGCTGATCTGCAGAAGATCGCCGAGACCAAGATGCCCGACCTGAACGCCTCCAGCCTGGAGAGCGCCATGAGCATGATCGCCGGTACTGCCCGTTCCATGGGCATTCTGGTGGAAGAGTAAGGAAAGGAGGAGACAAACAATGGCAACTAAGGGTAAGAAGTATGTGGACAGCGCTAAGCTCATCGACCGCGCTGCTCAGTATGATGTGAACGAGGCCATGGAGCTGGTCATCAAGACCGCCACCGCCAAGTTCGATGAGACCGTGGAACTGCACGTGAAGTTGGGCGTCGACTCCCGTCACGCCGACCAGCAGGTCCGTGGCGCCATCGTTCTCCCCCACGGCACCGGCAAGACTGCCCGCGTGCTGGTCTTCGCCAAGGGCGACAAGGCCGAGGAGGCCCGTGCCGCTGGCGCCGACTTCGTGGGCGATATGGACATGGTGGAGAAGATCCAGAAGGAAAACTGGTTCGACTTCGACGTGGTCGTGGCTACCCCCGACATGATGGGCGTGGTTGGCCGTCTGGGTAAGGTTCTGGGCCCCAAGGGCCTGATGCCCTCCCCCAAGGCTGGCACCGTGACCCCCAACGTGACCCAGGCTGTCAACGAGATCAAGGCCGGTAAGGTGGAGTATCGTCTGGACAAGACCAACATCATCCACTGCCCCATCGGCAAGGTCTCCTTCGGCGCTGAGAAGCTCTCTGACAACCTCAACGCTCTGATGACCGCCATCGTCAAGGCTAAGCCCGCTGCCGCTAAGGGCCAGTATGTGAAGAGCTGTGTGGCTGCTTCCACCATGGGCCCCGGCGTGAAGGTCAGCGCTGCCAAGTTCGGCAACTAAGAGATGCTTGTCCTGCTCCCCATTCCTCGCCTCTCTATGGCGGCGGAGGAATGGGGACAGGTCCACGGTTTTTCTCAAAATTATATCCAATCCGAGAGGTTTTTGCTTGACAAATCCCTCTCGGGTTGATATAATACACTTCGTGTTCGGAGACAGTAGGTGGCCAAGCCATAAACCCTACCGAGAATGCAGCTCATAACGATATGTTTGCGCTGTTTTCGTCTTGACACGAAAGCGGCGTTTTTGCTTATTTGGCAAAGACCGCTGCACTAAATTTTCCGGAGGTGAATTCCAAATGCCTAACGCAAAGGTTCTCAGTGAAAAGCAAGCCATCGTGGCCTCTCTGACCGAGACCCTGCAGAGCGCTTCTTCCGGTGTGCTGGTGGACTACAAGGGTATCACCGTGGCCGAGGACACTGCTCTGCGTGCCGAGCTGAGAGAAAACGGTGTGGAATATACCGTCGTGAAGAACACCCTGCTGCGTCGTGCTGCTGACAATGTCGGCCTGAGCGAGCTGGATGAGGTGCTCAACGGTACTACTTCCATTGCCATCTCTAAGGACGATCCCATCGCCCCCATGCGCATTATCAACAAGTACTCCAAGCAGCTGGGCGATCGCTTCAACATCAAGGCCGGCTTTATGGACGGCCAGGTGCTCCCCCTGGAGGACATCGCCGCTCTGGCCGAGCTGCCCTCTAAGGATGGCCTGGTGGCTCAGTTGCTCGGCATGATGCTGGCTCCCATTACCAGCCTGGCTATTGTCCTGAAGGCGATTGCCGAGAAGGACGGCGAGCCTGCTGAGGAGGCTGCTGCTGAGTAATTCAGCACTGGGTTCTCTATGACCCACCCACATTTTACTTTATATTATTTATTTAAGGAGGTATTTCATCATGGCTAGCGAGAAGATTACTGCTATGATCGAAGAGGTTAAGTCCCTGACCGTTCTGGAGCTCAATGAGCTCGTCAAGGCTCTGGAGGAGGAGTTCGGCGTTTCCGCTGCTGCTATGGCCGCTCCCGCCGCTGGCGCTGCTGCTGCTCCCGCTGAGGAGAAGACCGAGTTCGACGTGGTGCTGACTGAGATCGGCTCCGAGAAGATCAAGGTCATCAAGGTTGTCCGTGAGGTCACCGGCCTGGGCCTGGCTGAGGCTAAGGGCATGGTCGAGGCTGCCCCCAAGGCTATCAAGGAGGGCATCTCCAAGGAGGACGCCGAGGCTCTGAAGGCTAAGCTGGAAGAGGTTGGCGCCAAGGTGGAGCTGAAGTAATTTTACTTCCCCACAGTTTTTCAGAAGGACTTGTCGCAGGACTCACTGCGGCAAGTCCTTCTGTGTTTTATCCATCCGAACTGTCTGACTCCCTGTTGTGATTTTGCCAACATCTTGCAGGTTAGACCTTGCGACTATTGTGCAGATGTGATATCATTTTAGAAAATACCGCTATCATTGTGAGGAGTGTCTCCCGTGAATCAATTCTTCGACCAGCCCATTCCCCCCCGCATCGATATGGAGGTGGAGAAGTGGGACCTGATGGGCCCCGACCCGGAGCCTGGCATCGTCCCTCTGTCCGTGGCAGATATGGAGTTCAAATCCCCTCCCGCCATTGTGGAAGCTCTGGAAGAGCTGGCCCGTTCGGGCCTGTGGGGCTATGCCGGCTGGGGTGACCGCTACGCCAACGCCATCCGCTCCTGGGTCTCCCGCCGCTACGGCTGGGAGGTGCAGCGGGATTGGATCATCCGCACCACGGGCGTGGTCCACGGCATCAACGCCGCAGTCCGGGCCTTTACCAACCCCGGAGACGGCATTGTCATCCAGACCCCCGTCTATCCCCCCTTCTATCGGTCCGTCCGGGAAAACGAGCGTACCCTGTTGAAAAATTCCCTGAAGCTGGTGGACGGCCACTATGAGATGGACTTTGCCGACCTGGAGGACAAGCTCTCCCGCCCCACCACCACCGCCATGATTCTCTGCTCCCCCCACAACCCTGTGGGACGGGTGTGGACCCGGGAGGAGCTGCAGCGGGTGGGCGATCTGTGCCTGGCCCACGGCGTGTTTGTCATCAGTGACGAGATCCACTGTGATCTGTGCCAACACGACCACCCTCACACCGTGTACGCCTCTCTGGGCGAGGAATACGCCAAGCACTGCGCCATTGGCATGGCCGCCAGCAAGACCTTCTCCCTGGCTGGACTGGCCTGCGGCAATATTATCGTGCCCGACCCGGACAACCACGCCAAACTGGTGGCGGAGGTGGCCCGTTCGGGTGCCTACGCCGACTCTGCCTTTGGTACCCTGGCCCTGGAGGTGGGGTATGAGCAGTGTGAGCCCTGGGTGGACCAGTTGGTGGACTATCTGGGTGAAAACTACCGCTATCTGGTGGACTTTATGGCCCAGCACTTCCCCAAGGTCTGGATTGCCCCGCTGGAGGGCACCTATCTGGCCTGGATCGACTTCTCCAGCTTCTCGCTGGACGATGCCGCCCTGGCGGACTTCCTGGAACAGGAGGCCAAGCTGTACCTCAGCCACGGCATCAACTACGGAGGCCCGGGCTTTATGCGCCTGAATCTGGCCTGTTCCCGCCAGGTGCTTCACGCCGCCCTGGAGCGGCTGGTCCAAGCGGCCAAGGCCCGCGGTTTCGTGTAATCCACAGCGCTGAAATAGAGAGAAACGAGAGGAATCAACGTGAATATCATCATTGCCGGAGCCGGAAAGGTGGGCGCAACCGTAGCCCAGCATCTGGCCGCAGAGCACCACAACATCACCGTGGTGGACGTCTCAGACGACACCCTGGCCCGCATCTCCAACCAACTGGACGTGATGTGTATCAAGGGGAACTGTGCCTCCCGCACCGTGTTGGAGGATGCAGGTGCCGCCGATGCGGACTTTGTCATCGCCGCCACCAGCTCCGATGAGATCAACCTTTTGTGCGGGTACACCGCCAAACGCCTGGGCACCTCCTACACCGTGGCCCGGGTGCGCAACCGGGACTATCTGGCCGACCTGGACAACCTGCGCCGGGACCTGGGCATCCACAAGCTCATCAACCCCGAGTCTGCCGCCGCCATGGACATCTCCCGGATGATTCGCCTGCCCAATGCCGCCGACATCGACACCTTTGCCAAGGGCAAAGCGGAGATCATCTCCTTCCACGTCCAGCCCGGGGACCACATGGCGGATCAGCCCCTGTCCCACCTGGCCACCAAGATCAAGAACCTGCCCATCCTCTTCTGCGCCGTGGAGCGGGGCAACGACGTGATGATCCCCAACGGCTCCTTTGTCCCCACGGTGGGGGATAAGATCTATGTGGCAGGTACCCCCAGCGGGGTGAGCCAGTTCTTCAAGGTCCTGGGCCGCCACAACCACCGGGTGCGCTCCGCCTTCATCATTGGCGGAGGCCGTGTCACCTACTACCTGCTCCAGCAGCTGGACAAGCTGGGCATCCACTGTAAGGTGGTGGAGAAAAACGAGGTGCGCTGCCGACAGCTGGCCGAATGGTTCCCCAACGCCCTCATCCTCCACGGGGACGGCACCGACCCGGAGTTGCTCACCGAGGAGTGTATGCCCGCCAGCGACGTGTTTATCTCCCTCACCGACCGGGACGAGGACAACCTGATTATCTCCCTCTACGCCCACCAGTGTGGGGTCCATAAGATCATCGCCAAATCCAACCGGCAAAACTACTCCCTCATCGCCCGCTCTGCAGGCGTGGAGTCGGTGGTCTCCCCCAAGCTCACCACCGCCTACCAGATCCTCCGCATGGTGCGAGGCATCCAAAACTCCAAGGGCAGCCGCATGACCGCCCTGCACCACATCGCCAACGGGCAGGCGGAGGCCATGGAGTTCGTGGTCAGCTCGGCCACCCGCAACCTGGGCACCCCTCTGAAGGATTTGAAGCTGAGAAACGGCGTGCTCATTGCGGGCATCGTCCGGGGCGACCAGGTCATCATTCCTGAGGGCAACAGTTACCTCCAGGTGGATGACATCGTCATTGTCATTGCCAAGGACAGTGGGATTCTGGACCTGAATGACATTTATGCCGACACCTTCGGCCTGCGAGGCGGCCTATGAATTTTAAGACCGTACTGCGTGTGGCAGGGTTTACTCTGCTGGTGGAGGCTGTGGCCATGCTCTTACCCATGGCCGTAGCCCTGTACTATGGCGAGGACCCCTCCCCCTTTCTGAAAACCATTGCCATCATGGTGGTGCTGGGCCTGTTGTCTGTGTTCGGTCTGCGGGGACAGCGCAAGTTCTTCGCCCGAGAAGGATTTTTCTCCGTGGGCCTCATCTGGGTGCTGTCCGGTGTGTTCGGCGCTCTGCCCTTCTGGTTTTCCGGCCAGTTTGGCTCCTACGTGGACTGCTTTTTCGAGACCATCTCGGGCTTTACCACCACCGGTTCCACCATCCTCACTGTCATCGAAGGACTGCCCTTGGGCCTGCTGTTCTGGCGTTCCTTCACCCACTGGCTGGGTGGCATGGGGGTGCTCATCCTCACCACCGCCCTGCTCCCCTTCCTGGGCATCAACTCCACCCACCTCATTCAGGCGGAGAGCCCCGGCCCGGTGAAGAGCAAGCTGGTGCCTCGGGCCTCCCAGTCCTCCAAGATCCTCTACGCCATCTATCTGGGGCTCACCATCATCCAGGTATTGTGCCTGCGCATTGCCGGAATGCCCTGGTATGACTCCCTGATCCACGCCTTTGGCACCGCTGGTACCGGCGGCTTCTCCAACCGCAATCTCTCGGTGGGCGCCTATGGAAATCCCACCTTTGAGATCATCATCACCATTTTCATGCTGCTGTTTTCCATCAACTTCGCCCTCTACTTCCTGATTTTGACCGGAAAAGTAAAGCAGGCCTTGAAAAGTGATGAGCTTCGCTTCTTCCTGGCGGTCACCACCTTGGCCACCGTCATCATCTCGGTGAACATAGCTTCCAGCTTTCCCACATATGCTGATGCTATCCGGGCAGCAGCCTTCCAGGTGGCCTCGGTGATTTCCACAACCGGCTTCTCCACGGTGGATTTCAACCTATGGCCCGAGCTATCCCGGATGCTGCTGGTCATTTTGATGTTCATTGGCGCCTGCGCAGGGTCCACAGGCGGCGGCATGAAGTGCTCCCGCATTCTGGTCATCCTGCGCACCATCGGCGCTCAGGTGCGTTCCGTCATCCACCCCCGGGCGGTGTCGGTGGTCAAACTGGACGGAGCTCCTCTGTCCGACTCCACCGTACGCACCATTTACACCTACTCGGCCACCTATATCATCATCATCTTTGCCTCTGCTCTGGTGGTGGGTCTGGACAACTTCTCCTTCGGAACCACCCTCACCGCCGTCATCACCTGCATCAGCAACGTGGGCCCCGGTCTGGAGGCAGTGGGCCCCATGGGCAACTTTGCCGCCTTCTCCCCCCTGAGTAAAATCGTGCTCAGCTTCTGTATGATCATTGGTCGTTTGGAGATTTTCCCCATTTTGGTGCTCTTCAGCCGCAGCGCCTGGAAACGCTCCTGACCCCTCTTTACAACCGAATACCGCTCCCTCAGCTCTTTGCTCTTGAACCACCATCTATGTGTCCCATCCACCTACGGTTTTGTGCGCATTCCCTTGGTACATCATAAGAAAAAGGAGTTGTTGTTCTCATGACGGAAAACCTGTTTTGGCTAGGCATTTTGGGTGCCATTCTGGCTCTGCTGTTCGCAGTGTTCCAAAGCCGCAAGGTCATGGCCTTCTCCGAAGGCAATGACACCATGAAGAAGATTGCCGCCGCCATCCGCAAAGGGGCAAATGCCTATCTGCGACACCAGTACGCCACCGTGTTCCAGGTGTTCGCCGTGGTCTTTGTCCTTCTGCTGGTGCTGTGCTGGTTCGGCCTTCTGGACAACTGGTTTATTCCCTTTGCCTTCCTCACCGGCGGCATCTACTCCGCCATTGCAGGCTTTGTGGGCATGAGAATCGCCACCTCCTCCAACGCACGTACCGCACAGGCGGCCTCGGAGAGTCTGAACAAGGGACTGAACGTGGCCTTCTCCTCCGGCGCCGTCATGGGCTTTACCGTGGTGGGCCTGGGCCTGCTGGACATCTCGGTGTGGTTCCACATCCTCAAGTATATCGCCCATTTTGATGCGCCTCACATCGCTCAGACCATGGTGATGTTCGGCATGGGCGCCTCCTTCATGGCTCTGTTCGCCCGTGTGGGCGGCGGCATCTTCACCAAGGCCGCCGACGTGGGTGCAGACCTGGTGGGCAAGGTGGAGGCGGGCATCCCCGAGGATGACCCCCGCAACCCCGCCACCATCGCCGACAACGTGGGCGACAACGTGGGTGACGTGGCTGGCATGGGCGCGGACCTGTATGAGTCCTATGTAGGCTCCATCCTGGCCACCTTCGCTCTGGGCGTGTCCGCCTACGCCTCTCAGGGCAAGTCCTGGGAGGCCATGCTCCTCCCCATCGCCCTGGCTGTGGTGGGCATTCTCTGTTCCATCCTGGGCTCCTTCCTCATCCGCACCAAAGAGGGAGCGACCCAGCGGGAACTGCTGGCCACCCTGCGCCGGGGCACCTACACCGCCGCTGTGCTGGCCGCTATCGTCGCCGCCCCCCTCACCTACTACCTGTTGGGTAACTGGGGCGTGTACGTGGCCATTCTCTGCGGTCTGATTGGCGGCTGTGCCATTGGCTACTTCACTGAATACTATACCTCGGATACATATAAGCCCACCCGGGATCTGGCTGCGGCCACCGAGACCGGAGCAGGCACCACCATCATTGGCGGTCTGTCCCTGGGTATGCTCTCCACCATCGCTCCCATCCTTATTGTGGGCGTGGCGGTGATCGTCTCCTTTGTGGCCGCTGGCGGTACCCTCACCACCAGCTCGGACACCTACTCCCAGCAGTTCACCATGGGCCTGTACGGCATTGGCATCGCCTCGGTGGGTATGCTCTCCACCCTGGGCATCACTCTGGCCACTGACGCCTATGGCCCCGTGGCAGACAACGCCGGCGGCATCGCGGAGATGTCCGGTCTGGGCGAGGAAGTGCGGGAGCGCACCGACGCTCTGGACTCTCTGGGCAACACCACCGCCGCCACCGGAAAGGGCTTCGCCATCGGCTCTGCTGCCCTCACCGCTCTGGCTCTGCTGGTGTCCTATGTGGACATCGTCTCCGTGAAGCTGGAGGCCAAGGGCCTGGCCATTGACCTGTCCCTCACCAACCCCGCCGTGCTGGTGGGTCTGTTTGTGGGCGCCATGCTCACCTTCGTCTTTGCCGCACTCACCATGAGCGCCGTACAGCGGGCAGCCCAGTCCATTGTCATGGAGGTGCGCCGCCAGTTCAAGGAAATTGCAGGCATCATGGAAGGCACCGCTGACCCCGACTACGCCGCCTGCGTGGGCCTGTGCACCAAAGGCGCTTTGAAGGAAATGGTCAATCCCTCTCTGCTGGCCATTGTGGTGCCCATCCTCACCGGACTGCTGCTGGGCCCTGAGGGCGTGGTAGGTCTGCTGGGCGGTGTGTCCGTCACGGGATTTGCCATGGCCGTGTTCATGTCCAATGCCGGAGGTGCTTGGGACAACGCCAAAAAGCACATTGAGGCAGGCCATTACGGTGGTAAGGGTTCGGACTGCCACAAGGCCGCCGTCATCGGCGACACCGTAGGCGACCCCTTCAAGGACACCTCCGGCCCCTCTCTGAACATTCTCATCAAGCTGGTGTCCACAGTATCCATCGTGTTCTCTGGCCTGATCGTGGCCGTACAGGCATTTATGAGCTAAGGCTAGGTCGGCACCCAAGCCTCCCTTGTGTAAAGGGAGGTGGCACAGCGTCAGCTGTGACGGAGGGATTGACGGTGCAGCGTCCCCTGTTTGGCCCACTCACCTCTACCGTCAACCCCTCAGTCAGCCTCACGGCTGACAGCTCCCCTTACACATGGGAGCCTATGGAGCGTCGCCTTTTCCCTCCATGCGCCACAGCAGTATACCATGCGTTTTGATTTACTGCCTCCTCCCCGAACTTCGGTTCGGGGAGGCTTTTTTTGTGCATCCGTTCATGGTAAAATCTTTTTGAAATTCTTTGCAACGTTTTGACGGTTCCCCAGTCTTATGGGTGAAGGAGGTGAGAGTATGGCTGACTTTGAACAGATCTACGCCCAGTATTTCCCCAGCGTATACAAATTTGTCTATTCCATGTGCCGCAACCCGGACGTGGCCGAAGAGGTGACCCAAGAGGCCTTTTACAAGGCCATGATGCACATTCATCGGTTTGACGGCACCTGTCAGCTGTACGTCTGGCTGTGCCAAATCGCCAAGAACACCTATTTCACCCAATTCAAACAGCAAAAGCGCCTGGTAGAGGAGGGGGAAGCCCCTCTCCCGGACTCCGCCGCCCCGGATTTTGAGCGAGACCTCATGGACCAGGAGACCGCCCGCAAGCTCCATATGCTGCTGCACCAGCTCCCGGAGCCGTACAAGGAAGTCTTCTCCCTGCGGGTCTTTGGGGAACTGCCCTTTGCCCAGATCGGAGAACTGTTTGGCAAGACGGACAGCTGGGCCAGAGTCATCTTCTACCGGGCCAAAACCAAGCTAAGGAGGGATTTTGATGAAGATACCGTGTAACGTCATCCGTGACCTGCTCCCTCTGTATCAGGACGGCGTGTGCAGCCCGGAGAGCTGTCAGCTGGTGGAGGCCCACATGGAGGAATGTCCCCAATGTCGGGCGGAGTGGGAGCGTATGCGCGCACCCCTGGCCACCGATCACCCCCAGGTGGAAGAGCGCACCGTGGCACAGGCGGCGTCCTCTGCCTGGAAGCGGGGGAGACGGCAGGCCTTCTCCAAGGGCTTTATCCTTGCCGCCGTGCTGGTGGGGGTGGTATGCGGCCTGGTGGCCCTGTGGGCCTGGTGCAACCGCTCCCCCCTGGAAGTGACCGGGCAAATCCTGGAGACCCATGTGAACAGCACCACAGGGGACGTGGCCTATGTGGTGTACACCCCCCGAAGGGACCAGGTCGGGCTGCTCATGGAGGAGAACACCAAAGTCATATCTTTCTTTGACACCTATACCGACCAGGCCTTCCGGGATGGAGCCATCGACGACGCCCTGCACATCTACGCCGAACTGGGCAGCACTGCGGAGAGCATCAGCAACCGGGATGGAAAGAAACTCCCCACCTATTCCGCCCGACTGGTGGAGATCGACGCCTACCAAACGCCTGACCCCGTCCTGCTGGAGGATGGTACCCAAGTGGAGGTTTGGCAGAAGAACGGAGGCGTGCTGTACGCTCTGCCCAATGGCCCGGAACTTCTGGACGTGCATACCCCCACCCCTCCTGCCATCGGTATGGCGGGTCTGGAAGATCTGGAGCAGCTGTCCCAGGAGGCTCAGGAGAACATCATTGCGTACCTTGAGAAACATTTTCAGCTGTATGACGAGCTGGAAGAACTGGAGGCTGCCTACCAGTCCTATCTTCAGGCAGGCTCCCCGGCATCCTTCTCCACCTGTCTCGTCACGCAAACCTTCTCCCCCACGGTATCCAGCCCCAAGGTGATTTATTTCACCACCACCCTCTATGCCCCCTCCAAGTATCAGGAGGCTTGCACGGCTTTCTACAAGGACACCGGAGAGCTGGTAGACATGGAAGATCTGTTCACCTGTACCCAGGAGGAGCTGGGGCAAGTCCTTTTGGACGAGGCCGGAATCACCGACCCCACGCTGCGCCAGGAGATGGAGGATGCCTTTGAACCGGATCGGCTGATCCTAAGCTCGGACCTGCTGAGGGTGCAGTATGAAGCAGGCTCCCTTCCCAGCCAGGACGCCACCTATTCTCTGTCCTTCGATTATGACGACACCATTCTGGAGCGGATGCACGCCTGGGCCGTCCCCGATTCCCAGTGACCTCCCAAAAATCCCCGAACTTCGGTTCGGGGATTTTTTTGCAATTTCCACCCCTGAGCCCTTGCAAAGCGAGAGATTGTTTGCTACACTAAAGTGAAAGTGACAAATCACTCCCAAGGAGGTTTTCCCTATGATTACCATTCACAACCAGGGCATGAGCTGGCAGAAGGGCCAGCTGGTCCCGGCGGAAAAGACCCAGGCTGGCGTGGAGGCCACCATGGCCTACTCCATCCTGAAATCTCACAACACGTCCGGCTCCATGGAGCGTCTCTCCCTGCGCTTTGACGCCATGGCCTCCCACGACATCACCTATGTGGGCATCATTCAGACCGCCCGGGCCTCCGGCCTCAAGGAGTTTCCTCTGCCCTACGTGCTCACCAACTGCCACAACTCCCTGTGCGCTGTGGGCGGCACCATCAACGAGGATGACCACAACTTCGGCCTGTCTGCGGCCAAGAAGTACGGCGGTGAGTTTGTCCCCGCCCACCAGGCCGTCATCCACTCCTACATGCGGGAGCGGTACGCTGCCCCCGGCAAGATGATCCTGGGCTCCGACTCCCACACCCGGTACGGCGCTTACGGCTGTATGGCCATCGGCGAGGGCGGCCCCGAGCTGGCCCGCCAGCTGCTGTGCAAGACCTATGACATCGCCTATCCCCAGGTGGTGGCCATCTACCTCACCGGAGTCCCCCGGCCCGGCGTAGGCCCTCAGGACGTGGCTCTGGCTCTGGTGAAGGCCACCTTCCAGTCCGGCGCAGTAAAAAACGCCGTCATGGAGTTCTTCGGCCCCGGCGTGGCCAACCTGTCCATGGACTACCGCTCCGGCATCGACGTGATGACCACCGAGACCACCTGCCTGTCCTCGGTGTGGCAGACCGACACCCACACCCAGACCGCCCTGACCCTGCTGGGCCGTGGAGCCAGCTACCACCAGATGCAGCCTGGTGAGGGAGCTTACTACGACCGGGTGGTACACGTGGAGCTGGACAAGGTGCAGCCCATGATCGCCCTGCCCTTCCACCCCTCCAATGCCTTCCCCATCGCCGAGTTCCAGGCCAACATGGAGGACATGCTCCACATGGTGGAGCAGAACACCCGGGAGCAGCTGGGCATTGAGCCCCCCGCTCCCCTGTCCGCCAAGATCCGCGACGGCAAGTTCCACGTGGACCAGGCCGTCATCGCCGGCTGCTCCGGCGGCACCTACCAGAACCTGCGCCGGGCCGCCGAGATCCTGGGCACTACCCCCACCGGAGCTGACCACTTCTGGCTGTCCTGCTATCCCGGCTCCATGCCCATCATGCAGGAGCTGACCCGCCAGGGCTACATCACCACCCTGATGGCCGCCGGCGCCTCGGTGCGCTCCTGCTTCTGCGGCCCCTGCTTCGGCGCCGGAGACGTGCCCGCCAACGGAGCCTTCTCCATCCGCCACTCCACCCGCAACTTCCCCAACCGGGAGGGCTCCAAGCCCGGCGAGGGTCAAGTGTCCTATGTGGCCCTCATGGACGCCCGCTCCATTGCCGCCACCGCCAAGATGGGCGGCGTGCTCACCGCTGCCGACCAGCTGCCCGAGGTGCCCGCCGACCGGGCCGATGAACAGTGGAGCTACGACGGCTCCTCCTACCAGTCTCGAGTCTACTACGGCGTGGGCAAGGCCAACCCCGACGAGGAACTGGTGTTTGGTCCCAACATCGCCGACTGGCCGGAGCAGATCGCCCTGCCCGAGAACCTGATGCTCACCGTGGCCTGCGCCATCTATGACCCCGTCACCACCACCGACGAGCTCATCCCCTCCGGTGAGACCTCCTCCTACCGCTCCAACCCCCTGCGCCTGTCCGAGTTTGCCCTCAGCCGCAAGGATCCCCAGTATGTGCCCCGGGCCAAGGAGATCCAGAAGGTGGAGCAGCTGCGCCGCCACAATCCTCAGGACCCCCAGGTGCTGGCCGCACTGGAGGGCTACGACCCCGCCACCACCGGACTGGGCTCCCTGGTGATGGCCCTCAAGCCCGGCGACGGCTCCGCCCGGGAGCAGGCCGCCTCCTGTCAGCGTGTGCTGGGCGGCTGCGCCAACATCGCCCAGGAGTACGCCACCAAGCGTTACCGCTCCAATGTGGTCAACTGGGGCATGCTCCCCTTCATCGCATCCCAGCTGGAGCAGCTGAACCTCCAGCCCGGCGACCGGGTGTACATCCCCGGCATCCGCGCCCTGCTCCAGGGCGACGGCGAGACGGTCCAGGCCCAGGTGCTGCGGGATGGCACTGCCACCCCCGTCACCCTCTCCCTGCCCGGCCTGACCCGGGAGGAACGGGATATCATCCTGGCCGGCTGCCTCATCAACTACTACGCTCAATAAGTGCAAAAAGTGGAAGCAACAGGCTGGTTGCTTCCACTTTTTTGTTAGATTTTCTCTTGGCCTGCCAGCCCGGTGGGGACGCTCCCCGCTGGGGGTTCCTTTTGCACGGCCAAAAGGAACCAAAAGCCGCTTAGGGCGTTCCCCCCTAAGAACCTCCCTGGGGTACCGAGCTGGGCATGCGCAGCCACACCCTCCGGCCCGTCTGTCTGACTGTGATCCTGTTTGTGCCATCACACCAGGCCACCTTGGGCATCTGGCCCTATGGCGGGGCGGTTTCTCCATCCGGGCCTTACCCTGGAAAGCAGCTGTTCCCAGCTGCCGGTGGTCTGTTGTGGTGCTACCGTAGGGGCGGATATCATCCGCCCAAACCATGGTCAGGTTTCGCCCCAGGCGCACAGGGACGAGTGGAACGAACAGGATGTGCCATCAGCGCACACCGGACTTCTCCCAATCAAAGCCCGCCTGGGCCAGTCGGCGGCGCAGCAAGCTACCCAGACCAATGGCAATGACGATTTTCCCCAGGTCAAAGGGAATGAACGGCGTCACGCACAGCCCCAGGGCGGCTCCTACGGTGTAGCCACCCTGCCAGCAGAACCAGGCGGTACCCAGCAGGTAGCACAGGGCGGTACCCACCACCAGGCCCAGAGCATGGAGCCATTTGGCTCGGGTGTGGTCCACCACCCAGCCCCCCACCAGGGCCATGGGCAGATAGCCAATCAGATAGCCTCCCGTGGGTCCCAGAAGAGCCCCGGCACCGCCGCTGAACCCGGCAAACACCGGAAGCCCTGCCAGGCCTACCAGCAGATAGGCCAGACAGCTCACCGTCCCCCACTTCCACCCCAGCAGATACACCGCCAGAAAGATGGCCAGGTTGGCAAAGGCCACCGGAACCGGGCCAATGGGCACCGAAAAGGGGCTGAGCACGCAGATTACCGCCGCCATCACCCCACAGGCACACACCTGTTGTATGGTACGCTGTTTCATAAGGTCACCACCTATTGTATACTAAATTCGAATTTAAGTATACAATATAACTTTTCCCCTGTCAACCGCTTGCCATGGACCAAAATGTGTGATACTTTAGATGGGATTACTCTATGAAAAATGTGAGGGACGAACCGTGGCAAACGTGAAGTATCTGTTCCAGCGTGTGATGAATATGAACTACAAGGCCATGTGGGAGAAGATCAGCTCCATCCACAAAAAGACCGGGCGGTCCCGGCTGGCCATTTTCCGGGACATGAAGGACTGTGCCGTGAAGTACGGGGCGGGTTATATGGACTATGACCTATTTGAGATGTACAATCTGACACCCCAGCAGCGGGACACCTACCTCACCCGGGGGCGCAACAACGCCCTGGTGGTGAAGTACAACGACAAGGCTTACACGGGACAGTTTGACGACAAGGTGCAGTTCAACACCCTCTTCGGCGCCTATCTCCATCGGGATTGGGCCCCCGTCACCGGGGACAACCGGGAGCAGGTGATGGGCTTTCTGTCCAACCATGAGGTGTTTATGGCCAAGCCTTCCCGGGGCAGCTGCGGCTGGGGCATTGAGAAGTTACGCACCCAGGACTTCCCCTCCCTGGACGCCCTCTATGACCATCTGGTGGAGCGTGCCCCCAACCTGGAGCTAGAGCAGGTGCTGGAGCAGCACCCCCAGGTGTCTGCCATCTACCCCGGCTCCATCAACACCGTGCGCATGGTGACCATCCGGGGCAAGCACGGCAAGGTGTACTTGGTCACTGCCATGTTCCGCATCGGCAACGGCAAGTTTGTGGATAACTTCAACAGCGGGGGCATGGTGGCTCCCATGGACCCCCAGCGTGGTGTGGTCATCGACCGGGCCCTGGACAAGGCCAAGAACCTGTATGAAAACCATCCCGCCACCGGTACCCCCATCAAGGGCTTCCAGTTCCCCGATTGGGACAAGGCGGTGGACATGGTCTCCCAGGCTGCCCAGGTCATTCCCCAGGTGGGGTATGTGGGCTGGGACGTGTGCTTCACCCCTGACGGCCCCTGTCTGGTGGAGGGCAACCCCTTCCCCGGCCATGATATCTATCAGCTGCCCGTGCACACCCCGGATAAAATTGGCATTATGCCCCGGTTCCGGGAGATTGAGGCCGAAGAAAAAATGATGAATGAATAATGAAAAAATGAAGAATGATTGTGTGCCGCCTCCTTGCGGCACGGATTCCGATTTGTCAGAGACATGATGAAATAAAAGCCCTCGGCAGAGTTTTCCCGCCCGCAGGCGGGAAAATAAACTAAAATCACGTTTTTTCCGGGGACATGCGCATCGGAAAAAACACTTCTCAGCCCGCCAGTGTGGCCTTGGGTCGCCCTTTGACCCAAGGGTGCATGCAGCGGGCTGCATCCCCTCGAAAAAATGCTTGCATTTTTGAGAATCATGTAAGAAGCCCTCGGTTCCTTGCGGAACCGAGGGCTTCTTACATGATCAAAGATAATAGGCCAATCGAGGGCTGCCATCCTCCAGATAGATGGTACCGCAGGGAGTGAAGCCTATCTTTTCCAGCAAGCGCTGCATGGGGATGTTGTCGGCATGGGTATCGATGCGCACTTGGCGGCAGTGGGCCCGGCACCAGGCCAGACAGAAGGCCGCTGCCCCCTTTCTGGCCCCTCCGGTGGCCACCCGGTGAACCACACCATATTCCCCTTGGTCTGGCCATCCTTCCCCCTCAATGTGGGCGTAGGTGGGTTCGCCCTGGGTGTGGAAAGCAAAGGCCGCCACAATCTGTCCATTCTCCATGCACACAAATCCATGCCCTAGTTGAATGTCCCGCTGGATCTGTTCCACCGTGGGCTTATTCTCTCCCCACTGGTTGGGGTTGCCCGAGGCGGCCATGAAGGCCCGGGCTTTGGCATACAACTGCTCCAGGGCGGGGAGGTCTTTCAGGTTGGATCTGCGAATCAAATAACTTTTTCCACTGTTCATGCTCATTCCACCGTTTTCAAACTTTCTACCATGTCCACGTTCTTCAGCTTAAAGTGGGCTACCACATTGACAATCAGGGAGAACAATGCGGTCATAGCCGCAGCCAGCACATAGGCGTAGGGCGGGGCCGTGCGGCCGAACATCACCAGATCCACCTCCACCGTCAAAACCATCCAGCTGTGGAGGAATCGACCCAGCACCAGCCCCAAGACCACGCCGAAGATGGTGAGGAATAAGTTCTCCCGCAATACGTATGCCGTGGTCTCCCGGTCATAGAACCCCAACACCTTCAGGGTGGCCAGTTCCCGCATGCGCTCGGTGATGTTGATGTTGGTCAGGTTGTACAGCACCACAAATGCCAGAGCAGCCGCTGCCACAATGATGATGACCACGGCATAGTTGATGGCGTCCATACTGTCCTCAAAGCTGTCCCGGATGGTGGAAATGTAGGAGTAGGAGGCCACCCCCTCCATCTGCATCAGAGTCTGAGACACCTGGTTGGACACATCCACTCCCGTGCCATCCTGGTAGTCCAGGAGCATCACGTTGTTCTGATACTCCTCCCCAAACAGCTGGGTGTACAAATCTCGGGTGAGGTAGACATAGTGATAGACATAGTTTTCCGTGACATCCGTGATCACGGCCTCCACCCGCTTGTCTCCTTCCAAGGTGATGGTGTCACCCACGGATACATCCAGCAGTTCGGCCAATTTCTCATCGATGACCACGCCGCTGCCATCCAGTTCCACCTTGGAGTGATCGCTGCGGTGACGCAGGTCCACAAAGCGTCCAAACTCCTCCACGTTATCCACAGCAAACAGGTAGACGTCGTAGGAGATGCCTGTGGTAGAAGCGTCCATCATCTCCTGATAGGTGAACAGATAGTCCCCCACCGACTCTTCTCCATCCAGGTAGGTCTGAATGCTCTGCTTTTGCTCCTCCGACAGGTCTTCATTGAGCCCCACTGTGGCGTCATACAGGGAGATCTCATCAAATTGTTTGTTGAGAACATCAAAGATGGACTCATGGAGACCAAATCCTGTAACAATCAGGGCGGTACAGCCACCAATGCCGATGACCGTCATCCAAAACCGCTTTTGATATCGGAACAGGTTGCGCATGGTCACCTTCCAGGTAAAGGACAGTCTGCACCAAAGGGGCTTGATGTATTCCAAAAATACCCGTTTGCCTGCCTTGGGCGACCGGGGCCGCATGAGGTTGGCGGGGGTGTCCATGAGGGTGGACATGCAAGCCCAAATAGCCGCTCCAGTGGTACAAGCCACCGCCGCCAGCACAGCCAGCACAAACAGGGGCACCTGCATCTTATAATCCAGCCCCGGGATGGCGTACATGATGCGGAAGGCGTTGGCAATCACAGCGGGGATAAGGGTCGCCCCCAACGCCAGTCCCATGAGGCCGCCTACCAGGCTGGCCACCAAGGCATATCCAATGTACTTCTGAGAGATGGCCAGGCGTGAGAAACCCAGGGCCTTCAAGGCACCGATCTGGGTGCGCTGCTCCTCCACCATGCGGGTCATGGTGGTCAGGCAGGCCAGGGCCGCCACCACAAAGAAGATGACAGGGAAAATGCTGGACAGGTTTTCCACTCGCTCGGCATCCTGGGAGTAGCCCACCACGCCGGTGTTGGTGTTGCGTCCCAGCACGTACCACTCACAGGTCTCCAGCTCATCCAGTTCCTTCTGGCCCTGGTCGATGTCTGCCTGGGCCTGCTCCAGCTCCGGCTGCGCCTCCGCTTTGGCCTGCTCGTACTCTTCCAGGCCCTCCTGGTACTCCGCCTCGCCCTGGTCCAAGTCTGCCTTGGCCTGGGCAAGCTGGCTGCGGCCCTGCTGGGCCTCCTGGTCCAACGTCTGTTGTCCCGCCTGGTACTGCGCCCATCCGCTCTCCAGCTGCTGGGCAGAGTCCGCCAGCTGGGCCTGGGCTTCGTCCAGTTCCGCCTTGGCCCCGTCCAGCTGGGCTTTCACCTGCTCCAGCTGCTGATATCCCGCCTGAATCTGGGCGGCGGCTTCATCCAGCTGGGCCTTCTGGGGCGCCAGCTGCTCCACCATCTGGTCGTACATGGGTGTGCCCTCAAAGGGCTTCAAGGCGTCGTAGTATTCCTCGTAGCCCTTGGCCACCTGCTCCTGCTGGGTAGTCAGTTCCTCCAGGTTCTGCTCATAGGCCGTCTGGCCCTGCTGGTACTCTGCCAGCCCCTCCTGGTAGTCCGCCTGGCCCTGCTCGTACAGGGTCTGGGCCTCCTCCAGCTGAGATCTGGAGGCATTGAGCTGAGCCTGGCCGTCCTTCACCTTCTGCTCCAGAGTGGCAAGGCCCTGCCGGTACTCCTCCCAGCCGCTGTCCAGCTCTGCCCGGGCTTCTTCCAGCTCCAGGCGGCCGTCCTCCAGCTCCTTCTGGGCATCAGCCAGCTTCTTCTTGGCATCGTCCAGCTTTTTCTGGGCTTCTCCACGCACCTCCTGGTCCCGCAGCTGGGCCCGCTCCTGGGCCAGCCCGTCCAGGCTGTCCACCAGGGCGGTCATTTCGTCCTCATAGGTCTGTCCGTAGCTGTCCAGCTGGGCCAGGCCCTCCCCGGTGAAATAGGCGGTGGTATACACGTCCAGATTGAAATTCTCCCCGGGGATGTAGACGAAGGCGTCCACACTGCCGCTGCCCAGGCCCGAGCTGCCTCGGTCGGTGCTGACGTAGAGGGGGCTTTGCACCGTGCCCACAATGGTGAAGCTGGTGCGGGTGAGGCTGTCCTGGTCGTCCTCCTCCAGGGTGATGGTAAGGGTGTCCCCGATGTCCAGCCCCAGAGCAGTGAGGAGCATTTCCTCAGTGACGCACTCATCCGCCTGCTGGGGCAAACGACCCCGCACCACGTTGAGTAAATTCAGCTTCTCCGGCATGGAGCGCATGGAGACAATAGAGTCCACCGCTGTGGCGTCCACACTCCACGCCCCTTCCACCTGCTCCACCCTGTCGGCCTGGGACAGCGCCTCAATGTCCTCGTCGGTCAATCCCATGGTGGACATGACATAGCCGTCCATGAGATGGTGGGAATCGTAGTAGTTGTCCGCCGTATACTCCATATCCGGGGCCGTGGCTCTCAGTCCCACCAAAAAAGCCACCGCCAGAGCGGAGAGGAGAAGAATGGACAGAAAGCGGCTGTATGTATGGCGGACCTCCCGCATAAAGTCAGTAAACAGCCTGTTTTTCCTCTTTACCATTCAATCGCCTCCACCGGCGTGGGATTGGGATTGCAGGTCATCTCCTCCACACGCCCGTTTTTGATGTGAATGACGCGGTCGGCCATGGGGGTCAAGGCGGTGTTGTGGGTGATGACCACCACCGTCATGTGGTGTTGGCGGCAGGTGTCCTGCAAGAGCTTCAAAATGGCCTTACCAGTGACATAGTCCAGTGCTCCGGTAGGCTCATCGCACAGGAGCAGCTTGGGGTTCTTGGCCAGAGCCCGGGCGATGGCCACTCGCTGCTGCTCACCGCCGGAGAGCTGGGCGGGAAAGTTGCCCAGCCGATGGCCCAGGCCCACATGCTCCAACACCTCTTTGGCATCCATGGGATCCCGGCAGATCTGAGCGGCCAGCTCCACATTCTCCAAGGCCGTCAAATTCTGTACCAGGTTGTAAAACTGAAAGACAAATCCAATGTCGTTGCGGCGGTACTGGGTGAGCTGCTTGGCGTTGAAGTCGCTGACCCGGGTGCCGTCCACCAACATCTCTCCGCTGGTGCAGGCATCCATGCCCCCCAGCATGTTCAGCACCGTGGTCTTTCCTGCGCCGGATGGCCCCACAATGATGGCAAATTCCCCTTTTTCAATGTGGAAATCCACCCCGTCCACGGCCTTGATGGTCACCTCTCCCATGACATATTCTTTTCGTACCTGTTTGAAAGAGATATAACTCATAATTACCACCATCCCGCTATATTGTTATCTTAACTATATAGTACACGTTCTTTTCACCTCCTGCAATCCTTCCTCCACATTGTTCAAAAAAAGTTTATCAATACCAGATGTTCTCCTGTGTTACCATTGACCAACTTCCCCTTCTCCGCTAAAATCGTGTGCAGATAAGGGAGTAATTGGCGACGCCTTGTTGCGTCGTGGCCTGGTCAACATACTGGCGGCGTTGCCGTCTGGTCGGGCCTGAAACAGTGAGACTTATCCGCTTGATATTGGGCGGAAAGTCTCTTTTTTTGTCTCTCCGTCACTTCCATGAGAAAGGTACGATGTTATGGGATTTTGGGAACTGTTTGTGTTAGCCGTGGGACTGGCCATGGATGCCTTTGCCGTATCTATCTGTAAGGGCTTATCCATCCGCCGTCTGAAACTGAAGCATTGCCTGGTGGTAAGCCTTTGGTTCGGAGCCTTTCAGGCCCTCATGCCCACCCTGGGTTACTTTTTAGGCTCCACCTTCGCCCAACTGGTGCAGGCCTTAGACCACTGGATCGCCTTCGTGCTGCTGGCCATCATCGGCGGCAACATGATCCGGGAGGCCATGAGCCACGAGGAGGAGGAGGTCTCTCCCTCTCTGGCCGCCCCCGGTATGTTTTTGCTGGCGGTGGCCACGTCCATTGACGCACTGGCCGTGGGGGTCACCTTCGCCTTTCTCAACGTCCACATCTGGGCTGCCGTGGCGCTCATTGGCGTGTGTACCCTTGTTATCTCCGCCGTGGGCGTGAAAATCGGCAACGTCTTCGGCGCACGCTTTAAGTCCAAAGCGGAGCTCTTCGGCGGGGTGGTGCTGGTGCTCATGGGCACCAAGATTCTTTTGGAGCATTTGGGAATCCTGACCCTGTAACAGCCAGTTGACGCAGGGGGTCTGGTGGTGCTAAAATCGAGAAAAAGCACAGGAGGTTTTTCTCATGTCAGCAATACGTACGCTCTTCGCCACCATGGCTGATGGCTCCTTGGTGGAGGAGCTTATTTTGACCGCCGGGGCTCTTCGCTGCTCCATCCTCACCTATGGCGGCGCCATTCGCTCCCTGATTGTCCCCGACCGGGATGGAAATCCCGTTGACGTGGTTCTGGGTTTTGATACCTTGGAAGACTACCAGACCCAAACCTGTTACATCGGCGCCCTGGTTGGCCGGTGCTGCAACCGCATCGCCGGCGGCAAGTTCACCCTGAATGGCGTGGAGTATGATCTGGCCGTGAACAACGGCCCCAACCACCTCCACGGCGGCCTTGTGGGCTTTGACCAACAGATTTGGACGGTGGAGGCCCAGACGGACAACCAGGTGGTACTCTCCCTGGTCAGCCCTCACGGACAGGAGAACTACCCCGGCACCCTCACCGTCACCGTCACCTATACTCTGACCCCGGAGGGGCTGTCCATCGCCTACCGGGCCACCACCGACGCTGACACCCTGTGTAACCTCACCAACCACTGCTACTTCAACCTCTCCGGCCACGACAGCGGCGTGGCCGGAGAGCAGACCATCTCCATCGCCGCCCAGCAGTATACCCCCACCGACGCCACCTCCATCCCCACGGGAGAGATTGCCAGCGTGGAGGGCACTCCCATGGATCTGCGTACCCCGCAGGTCTTAGGCGAGCACTGGGACGACGATTTTGTCCAACTGACTCAGGCCGCCGGCTATGACCACAACTGGGTGCTGGACGGCCAGCCCGGACAGCTGCGGCGGGTGGCTGTGGCTCACTCCCCTGCCACTGGTATCACCATGGAGGTACATACCACCACCCCTGGCATGCAGTTCTACACCGGCAACTTCCTGGATGGCTGCCCCGCCGGAAAGGGCGGCGCCCCCTACGCCAACCGCTGGGCCTATGCTCTGGAGACTCAGAACTTCCCCGATGCCATCCACCACGACAACTTCCCCTCTCCCGTGCTCAAGCCCGGTGAGGTATACCAGGAAGAGACCGTGTACAAGTTCGTGTAATCCACAAGATAGAAAATGGCCTGTTGCGAAAAGCAACAGGCCATTTTGTTATTTCATCACGTCTTTGTTTTTCCAGAAGTACTCAATGCCGGAGTACACGGTGGTGATCACAATCACCCACACGCACACCTGCACCAGCACCTCAGGAATGGGAAGGTGCATCAGGCACAGGCACACCATGGTGGAGAAGGTCTTCACCTTGCCAGACCAGGCAGCGGCAATGACCCGGCCGTTGTCCACGGCGATGAGGCGCAGTCCAGACACGGCAAACTCCCGGGCCACCACGATGACCAGAGCCCACACTGGGAGCATTCCCACCGAGGCAAACCAGATCATGGCGGTGATCACCAGGATCTTATCCGCCAGAGGGTCCATGAACTTGCCGAAGGTGGTCACCTGATTGTAGTGCCGGGCCACATACCCGTCGGCGAAGTCGGTGACACTGGCCACCACAAACACAGCCAGGGCCCAATAGGCACTGGTCTCCATGTTCAGATACCAAACCACCAGATAGACCGGGATCAAAATCACCCGGAGCATGGTCAGCTTATTGGCAGTATTCCATTGCATGTCAAATCACTCCTCAATTTCTCCGGTGAGATCACCGTCTGCGGTTCCAGTGATGCGGACCCACACAAATTCTCCGGCCTTCACGTCCCCGGCAGCGGTAAACAGCACCCGGCCGTCAATGTCCACGGAGTCGGCGTAGGTGCGGCCCACAAAGCAGCCTTCCCCAGCATCGAAGCCCTCGCACAAGACCTCCATGCAGGTGCCCAGACGCTCCTGGTTGTACTCGTCCATGATGCGGGACTGGAGGTCCACCACCAGTTCCACCCGGCGGGCTGCCACCTCGGGGTCCACCTGATTTTCCATAGCCGCAGCCAGGGTACCCTCCTCCGGGGAGAACTGGAACACGCCCGCCCGCTGGATCTTCTGCTCCTTGAGGAACTCACACAGCTCCTCAAATTCCTCCTCCCCTTCTCCGGGCAGGCCGCAGATGAGAGAGGTGCGGATGACCACCTTGGGCATGGCGGCCCGCAGCTTGGCAAAGAGGGTCTCGATCTCCGCCTTGGTGCTGCGCCGACGCATGGCCTTCAAAATGCCGTCGTTGGCGTGCTGGATGGGAATGTCCAGATACTTGACAATCTTCCGCTCCTTGGCGATCACCTCAATGAGCTCGTCAGTCACCGCCTCGGGGTAGAGGTAGTGGAGGCGAATCCAGTGGAAGGGCAGCTTGCACAGCTCGCGCAGCAGCGCCGCCAGGGTGGTGGGCTCCTCCAGATCCAGGCCATAGCGGGTGATGTCCTGAGCGATGACGATGAGCTCCTGCACCCCGTTGTCCGCCAGCTTCTGAGCTTCCTCCAGAATATGCTCCATGGAGCGGCTGCGGTAGCGGCCCCGCAGCTTTGGGATGATGCAGAAGGCACAGCCGTTGCTGCACCCCTCGGCAATCTTCAGGTATGCCGTGTAAGGGGGGGTGGTAACCATCCGCTCCCCGTCCTCATAGGTGCGGTGGATGTTGCCGAAGTGCTGGGCCTCTTCTCCGGCCATCAGCTCCTCAATGGCGGCCACCACGTCGGTATAGCTGCCGGTGCCCAGCAGACCGTCCACCTCAGGCAGCTCGGTGCGGATGTCCTGGGGGTAGCGCTGGGACAGGCACCCGGTGACCAGCAGCTTTTTCAACTGGCCCTCCTCTTTCAGCCGGGCCAGCTCCAAAATGCAGTCAATGGCCTCGCTCTTGGCCGCCTCAATAAATCCGCAGGTGTTGAGCACCGCCACGTCCGCCCCCCGGGGCTCCCCGGTGACGTTGTATCCGGCAGCCCGGCACAGAGCCATCATCTGCTCGGTGTTCACCAGGTTCTTGGAGCAGCCCAGAGACTGGAATGCCACAGTATAACTCATTGGTTCCATCCTTTCACTCTGCCTCCTGCTCCACGTCCCGCAGCACCCGGGAGATCTCCTCCCAGCCAAAGCCGCGGCGGGCCAGATAGGCAGACACTTTTTTCAGTTCCTCCCGGGTGGGCACAGCTCCCCGGAGTTTTTTCTCCACCAGGGCACGCAGTTTCTCGTCTCCCTGGTCCATCTCCTCCATGGCCTGGTCCCAGAATTCCCGGGGTACGCCACGGCGGTACAGTTCATCCCGAATCTTGGCCGGGCCGTAGCCCTTGCGGCTGTAATGGCGCACCACCGTAGAGGCGTACTCCTGGTCGTTGACCAATCCCACCTGGGCCATGCGCTGGGCCACCTGCTGGGCCATCTCCTGCCGCTGCTGTCGCTGCTCTTCCCCCTCCTGGGGCGCTCCCTTTCGCCGGGGAGCGGCAGACAGCTTGCGCTCCAGCTCCCGCTGGGACATGGGGCGGGCAGAGAGAAGGGTGAGCGCCTTGTTTTTCAGCTTGGCCTGCTCCTGGGCCTGACGTAGGCCCTCCAGCTGGCTGTCACTGAGCTCCATCCCCGCATACAGGGAGAAGGAGACCACGTCCGCCTCCCCCACCCGCAATAGGGTACCATCTTCCAGCCACACCAGCCACCGCCCCTCAATCCGGGACGATGGCTCTAGCTTGAGAAGTTTCATCCTTCAAAGTCGTCGGCGGACACATCCACGGCCCGTCCGGCGGCTCGAGCGGCAATCTGGGACTGGCGGCTCATGAGCTTGAAGGAGTTGGCCCGGATCTGGTCCTCAATCTCCTGGGTAATCTCGGGGTTGTCGGTGAGGTACTTCTTCACCGCGTCCTTGCCCTGGCCCAGACGGGTCTCACCCATGGAGAACCAGGAGCCGGACTTCTGGATGAGGTCCAGCTTCACGCCCAGATCCACCAGCTCGCCCAGCTTGGAAATACCCTCGCCGTACATGATCTCGAACTCTGCCTCCCGGAAGGGGGGAGCCACCTTATTTTTCACAATCTTCACACGGGTGCGGTTGCCCACCACTTCGGTGCCGTTTTTCAGAGCCTCCACCCGGCGCACTTCCATACGTACCGAGGCGTAGAACTTCAAGGCACGGCCACCGGTGGTGACCTCGGGGTTGCCATACACCACGCCCACCTTCTCACGCAGCTGGTTGATGAAGATGACCACGCAGTTGGTCTTGGCAATGGAGCCGGCCAGCTTGCGCAGGGCCTGGCTCATGAGGCGGGCCAGCAGACCCACGTGAGAGTCGCCCATGTCGCCCTCAATTTCCGCCCGAGGGGTGAGGGCGGCCACGGAGTCCACCACCACCACGTCAATGGCGCCAGAGCGCACCAGGGCCTCGCAGATCTCCAGGCCCTGCTCGCCGGTGTCCGGCTGGGAGATGAGCATGGAGTCGATGTCCACACCCAGAGCACGGGCATAAGTGGGGTCCAGGGCGTGCTCGGCATCGATGAAGGCCACCTCGCCTCCCCGCTTCTGGGCCTCAGCCACCACGTGGAGGGCCAGGGTGGTCTTACCGGAGGACTCGGGGCCGTAGATCTCAATGATGCGTCCCTTGGGCACGCCGCCAATGCCCAGGGCAATGTCCAGGGACAGAGACCCGGTGGGGATGGCCTCCACCATCACGTCGGCGTTCTCGCCCAGACGCATGATGGAGCCCTTGCCAAAGTCCCGCTCGATCTGGGCAATGGCGGTTTCCAGCGCCTTCTTCTTATCCGCAGCAGGCCCCACGGGGTCTACGGGCTTTTTCTTATCTGCCATATGTCATTCTTCCTTTCCTGCCGGCTCTTCCGGCTGTATGGGTTCTAAGATCCCCTCCACCACACGCCAGTGGCCGCCGGGGTCTTGAAAACTTCGTACATGGGAGAAGCCCCGCTCCCGCATCAGCTTCTCCACCTCCCGCACCTGGTCATAGCCGATCTCAAAGGCCAGCTTGCCTCCGGGCCGCAAGGCCCACTTCCAGTGCAGGGTAATGGCCCGGTAGAAGTCCAGGCCGTCCTCGCCCCCAATCAGGGCCATGTGAGGCTCGTAGTCCCGCACCGACCGGTCCAGTTCCTCCTCCACCACCTGGCGGGGGATGTAGGGCGGGTTACACACAATGAGGTCAAAGTCCCCCAGCTCCCGGGCCGGGTCGGCCAGGGCGTTGGCCCGCACCAGCTCCACCTGGTTGGTCAGCTGGTTGCGCAGCACATTCTGCCGGGCCACCTCCAGGGCGTCCTCCGACCAGTCTGCCAGCACCACTTGGGTGTTGGGGCAGTTGTAGGCCAAAGCCAGCCCCACACAGCCGCTGCCGGTACACAGGTCCAGCACCCGGGCCTGGGGCATATTCCGCACGTGGAGAATGCCCCGCTCCACCAACAGCTCGGTGTCCGGGCGAGGGATGAGCACATCCGGGGTGACGGTGAGGGTGAGGCCGTAAAACTCCCACTCCCCCAGAATGTAGGCGATGGGCTCTCCGTCCAGCCTGCGCTGGAGCAGCCCATACACCTGTTGGGCCATGTGTTCCCCAGCGTACAGGGACAGATCCCGCAGCACTTCCTCCCGGCGTTTGCCCAGGGCTGCGCACATCAGCTCCATGGCCTCCAACTGGGCCTGCTCCACTCCGGCGTCCTTGAGGGTACGGCGCACATCCAAATAAATGTCATTATAGGTCTGCAATATGTCCCCTCCTTCTCTCTTACCAGGCATCCGAGCCTTTTTTCTCCGGCAGCACCAGATTCAAGGCGGTGATGGCCACCTCGATCATGCTCTCGTCCGGCTCAAAGGTGGTGAAATTCTGCATCCACATCCCCGGAGCCCGGAGCACACGGCACAGGACGTTGTCATGTCCCCCCACAAGCCGGTTAAACTCATAGGTCACCCCCACGATGATGGGCAGCAACACCAGATGTAACACCATGCGCAGCAGGGTATTTTGAATCTGCAGCGGGGTGAAGATGACAATGGAGAGGAAAATGGACACCACAATGACCACAAAAAGAAAGCTGGTGCCGCAGCGAGGATGGTGGCGGGGCTGCTTCTTGACGTTCTCCACGGTGAGCTCCAAGGCATTTTCATAGCAGTAGATGGCCTTATGCTCCGCCCCGTGGTAGGAAAACACCCGCCGCATCTCCTTGGTGCGGGAGCACAGCCAGAGATAGCACAGGAAGATGGCGGCTTTCAGCACGCCCTCCAACACCGCCTGCACCCACAGGGACATCTCAGGCCACACCAGCCGGATAAGCCCGGTGATGGCGGTGGGCAGCAGGATAAACAGGCCCACCGAAAAGGCGATGCCCAACACCGCCGCAATGGTGACAAAGATGGACATGGCCTTTTCCTGGGGAAAATGGGCCTCCAGCCACTTCTCCAGCCAGCCCGGCTCCTCCTCGTCCTCGGTCTCCACGCCCTCTTCGGACACCTCTGCCGAGTGCATCAGCGCCTTCACCCCGTGCACCATCGCCGAGCCGAAGACGAACACCCCCCGCACCAGGGGAAGTTTGGCCCACCTGCCCCGGGGCTTGATGGGGTCGGTGGTGATATCCAGCTCTCCATCCGGCTTGCGCACCACCACCGCCCGCTTTTCTGGGCCCTGCATCATAATGCCCTCGATGAGGGCCTGTCCGCCACAGGTGGTTTTATAGGGGGTGGCACAGCTGGAATTCTCTTGTTTTGCCATGGGAAAGACTCCTTTATGCCGGTATATCCCAGCATTTTCTCATCTGTAATCCACCCCTTGTCATTCCACGTAACATCTTACCAGATGCCGGGAGAAATGACAAGGGCTTTCGTACATTTGTTTCATTATTCCACCGTCATGGGCAGGCGCAGGGTGACCACGCAGCCGCCGCCCATGGCGTTTTCGATCTCCAGGGTGCCGCCGTGACAAGTGACGATCTCCTCGCACACGGCCAGGCCAATGCCGGAGCCTCGGGCTTTGGACGAGCCCTTGTAGAACTTGTATTTGACGTAGGGCAGCTCTTCCTCCGGCACGCCGGGGCCGTAGTCCCGCACCCGGATGGCCACCACGTTCCCCTCGGGATGGATGGAAACCTCCACCTTTCCACCAGAACCGCCGTGCTTGTCGGCGTTGTCCAGCAGGTTGCAGAACACCTGGCGCAGTCGCTCCGGGTCACCGCTGATGGGGGGGAACTCCTCTTCGCACTCGATGTACTCCAGTTCCAGGCCCTTGCGGCGGAAGAACTCCCGATAGGTATACACCGCATCCTCCAGCTCCGCCTTGATGTCGATGGGCTCCACGGATAGGTTGAAGCGGCCGGTTTCGATGCGGGAGAACTCCAGCAGCTCCTCCACCATGTTGGTCAGACGCCGGGCCTCGGAGACGATGATGCCCATGCCCTTCTTCACGTCCTCCGCGTCCCGCACTTCCCCGTTGTACAGGGTCTCAGCCCAGCCGTTGATGGCGGTGAGGGGGGTACGCAGCTCGTGGGACACGGAAGAGATGAACTCCGACTGGGTTTTCTCCGCCTGGTCGATTTTCAGGGACATATCATTGATGGCATCCACCAGCTGGCCCATCTCGTCGTCCCCTCGCACCTCCATCTGGACGCCGTAACTGCCCGCGGCAATGCGCTTGGCAGTCTCGGTGACTCGGGTCACCGGCTCCAGGATCATACGGATGAAGTAGGAGGCATAGAGCACCATCAGGACAATGATGACCATACCCACCAGCACGCTCACACCCACCACTTTCAGCATCTGGGCCTGGAGCAGCCGCAGGGAGGTGACCAGGCGCACCACACCCACCACCGAGCCGTTGTACACAATGGGGGCGGAGGCCGCCATCACGTAATCCCCGGTGGAGGTGTCCTCTCCCCGCCAGGGGGCGATCTCCTTGGTCTTGATGGCCTGGGAGATATCCTCACCCTGGGGTGTCGCTCCGGAGATGTCCATGAGGGAGGTCATAAGCACCTCCCCGTCCGGGGTGAGAAACTGCACCTCAATGGTGGTCTTCTCCTCAAACTGATTGATAAACTGCCGGGCGGCATAGAGATAGGTGGTCTCGGTATAGTTTTGGAACATACCCGCCGCCGTCTGGGCCTTGCTCTCCAAGGTGGCGCCAATGGTGGCCAAATAGTAATTATAAATCGCCAGAGAAAAGGCGGACACCGCGATGGCCACGATGGCGAAGGTGGTCACCAGGGTATTCACCAGCCACCGACGGCGCAGCACGCCCCGGCGTTGGCCTTTCTTTTTCTCCGGTTCCTCTTTCTTCTTGGAGAGAAAGGGGATGTTTTTCCATGTCATGATTGAATCCTCTCCATTTGCTTCTTCGCCTCTCAGCAGCCCCACTTATAACCGAAGCCCCACACGGTGTTGATGTAGGTGGGACTCTGGGGGTCATCCTCCAGCTTGATGCGCAGACGGCGAATGTTCACGTCCACAATTTTCAGCTCTCCGATGTAATCTTTGCCCCACACAGCGTCCAGGATTTCCTCTCGGGCCAGTGCCTTCCCAGGGTTGTCCATAAACAGCTTGACAATGGAGTACTCCACCTGGGTCAGCTTGACCCTCTGGCCATTTTTCTCTAAGGTACGGTTGCGGGTGTTGAGCAGGAAGGGGGGCTGAAGGATTTCGTCGGACTCCCGGGTGGGCTCCCCTCCTGTGCGGCGATACAGCGCATCCACCCGGGCGGTGAGCTCGGCGGGAGAGAAGGGCTTGGTGACATAGTCGTCCGCCCCGGTCATCAGACCCGTAACCTTGTCCATCTCCTGGGTGCGGGCGGTGAGCATGATGATACCGATCTGGGAATTGCCCGCCCGAATGCGGCGGCACACTTCAAAACCGTCCATCTCACCGGGGAGCATGATGTCCAGCAGAGCCACCCGGATGTCTGGGTTGCGGGCAATCTGCTCCAGGGCCTCTTCTCCGGTTCCTGCCTCTATGGTCTCATATCCTGCACGCTTGAGGTTGATCACCACAAAGCTGCGGATGTTGGATTCGTCTTCCAATACCAATACCTTTTTCACGCACATTCACTCCTTTATGATTCACTGTCCCAAGCCGCGGTAATCAGGAAGAACCGGGCTGCTAAGTCCTTCTGCTCCAGCTGGCAATCCCACACGTCCTCCTGGAGGGATGCAGCATAGATGGTGGTGCTGTCACTGTACAGGGTCACCCGGCCTGGCAACATGGCACGGGCCTGACGGTTGCTGCCCGTCAAGCGGTAGATGGTCAAAAACGGCTCCGGCTTGGCGTCCTCTCCGCCGGGATAGTAGTAGAAGACCACCGAACGCTCCCCCCGGTGGCTGAGGCTGTCGTCCCGGGCCACCGCAATCTGCTCCGGCCAGTTGTCTGGCAGCACCAGATACCAGCCGTCGGTCTGGCAGTGATAGGTCACACAGCTCACCGCCAAGCTCCCGTCCTCATTGACCTGGCACCAGTATACCGCCGATTCCTCGGCGCTCTCCTCGCTCTGGATGTTAGGCAATTTCATGGAGATGGGAATCTCCAGCACACCGTCCTTATTGATGTCGGACAGCGCCACCCCAGCGTCTGCCCGGGTGGTGACCTGACTGTACCCCGACTCGGTATTCAAGGTGATGTTGTGCAGCTTCCCATTCTGTATGGTCAGAACGTCCGTGAGAGAGCCGCCGGAAAAGAGAGAGGATGCAAACACTGCCGGTTTCCCATCTGACAACTTCCCTTCCACCACCGAGTAGACTCCGAAAATTCCATTGGACAGGCGGGTGGAGGAGGCCATGGTCATCACGCCCCCGTTGTAATCGTACAGCTCCGCCAGGTTGGCTCCCTCGCCTGTGCTGTCCTGATGGCAGACCACAATTTCCTTGGCGCCATCCTTGTCCAAATCGGAGACCAGGTAGCTCTCATTGTATGTGGTGCTCATCAATTCGCTGACTCCTGCATCCAGCAGCGTATAGGCCGAGAGAATGTGTACTTTGGTACTCATCTGCCAGCTGATGACCAGGTCCAGGGTACCGTCCCCGGTCACATCCTCATAGCTGACCGAGTTGATGGAGGTACCATCCCCCTCCACCACATAGGTCAGGCGGTAATTGTTGTCCCCCCCCTTGCGAAACAGGCACACCCGCAGGGGCTTTTCCTCGGCAGAAGTGACCCGGAGAAACACCGCCGCCATCTCCTGTTTGCCGTCGTCATTTAAATCAAGCAACTGTACCGTGGAGGTGTTGCTGCCTGAGCTGATGGTGGCATATTCCGCCCCCT
Source organism: uncultured Oscillospiraceae bacterium (assembly GCA_944385485.1). Taxonomy (GTDB): domain Bacteria; phylum Bacillota; class Clostridia; order Oscillospirales; family Oscillospiraceae; genus Enterenecus. Next base: position 426 of record CALWXL010000010.1, on the reverse strand, counting down.
GCTTGTCCATCACGTCCTGGATGGTGCTTTGCAGCTGGGAGTACTCCTCCGGCAAAATGGGCAGGGCGTACAGCCCTTCCGACTGTTCAAACATGCATCCGCATAGGCTCAAAGAGAGCGTCAGCAGCAGAGCGCACAGGCCCACGCCGCGAAAGATACGTCTGTTCACCGATCGAAACCTCATTTCTTTGCTGGGTTGTCCCCCTGTGGCGGGGGAGTGTCTTACTTACCATTATAGTATGATACCACAATCCCCTGCCCTTGCCTATGCTTATTTCTCCCTCCCGCTGTTATTTTTTATTTTCTCCTTTACAAAGCCGGAATTATCTGCTATACTACTCTAGCATTCAAGATGCGCCCGTAGTTCAATTGGATAGAGCGTCAGATTCCGGTTCTGAATGTTGGGGGTTCGAGTCCCTTCGGGCG